>JBKPME010000017.1:0-55038 GCA_046731915.1 Actinomycetota bacterium | reverse complement strand
CCCCGCTTCTGAAGCTTTTGGACGCGACGCCAAGTAGTAGCCTCGGCCCGCCCCGCGCCTTCGAGCCAGATGGGGCACGCATGCATCGTTTCGGCGACGGAAGGGTCATCTACTTCCGGCCGTTCCGCGATCCAGACGAGGGCCTCGAAGCCGCTGGGGTGCGGGAGTAGCAGCGGGTACCAGTCCTCCGGCATCGGCGGCACCTGACGCTTCCCCCGACGCAACCGCTCCAACGTCAGCAGCGCACTCGCCTTCGCGACCGCCTCGCGACCCGACCTCGGCCGCGACCGCGCCAGCCGACGCAACTCCGCGACCGCATCGGGATCGAGATCGCCGTTGCCGTCGTCAGGCATCGTCAACCGTGGGGTCGTTTGTTGAAGCGCTTCTTCTGCGGTGAGCTACGCGGCGGTCTGGGGCTGGCCCAGTCGATTGATGACGCCCTCCCCCCGGGGATAGGATCGGTCGCGTGAGTTCTGGCGACCCGCCGCTCTCCCGAGAAGACCTCGCCAGGGCACTAGGACGGCGTGTCACGAGGCCCTGTCCGATCTGTGGCGGAGCCACCTGGCACATTCCCAGTGACACCACGACGGTCCTTCCGACACAGGACGGCCCGGCTGGGGAGGGGGCGAGGGTCACCCACGAAGAAGAAGAAGGTCACTTCGTGTTCGCAGGTCTGGTCGCCGTGCCGATGGTCTGCCGTGCGTGCGGGTTCATCGCTCAGTTTCGCTACGACTCGCTGGCGGAAGACGCCGAGCAGTAGCTAACGCTCCCGTGTCTCACGGGTCCACCGCGAAGGTCGCGAGCTGGACGGCCCGGGTGTCGTCGGGGAAGTCGGTTCTGACGCATTCGGAGACCATCCCGGCGATGCACAAGGCGGCGGCATGGGTGGCCTCATGCGAAGCCCGCTGGCGCCCACCCGGCAGCGTCCTCACTTCGCGGGCTCCCGCTTGCGAGCCTCGGCTCGGAGAGCCGCACGGACTTCGGCGCGGATCAGCGGCTGCATCTTCTCGATGGTCACGGCGGCGATCACTTCGGCTTGCGCTAACAGCCAAGGTGGCGGTGCGGGGGCTCAGTCGCAGGCGGAGGGCATACCCCGATCGACCAGCTCGTCGGCTAGGGCGCGAACGTCCGTATCGGGGAACGCGGCGGTCAAGCCGGGCTCAATCTCGCCGCTGTCGAGCGCGGCGATCGCGTCGCCCAGGTTCAGCACCCGATGCCCATCCGGCGACAACCAGAACTCGAGCTGGCGAGTAAACCCGGCGGCGTACAGGCGAGCTTTGGGCTCTCTGTCGTGCCAGTCATGCCCGGTCCGACGCTCGAGGTGGTGGCGGAAGTCGAGCGGGGCGATCCGGAGCTGCCGGCCGACGTGCCGGACCTGCAGCGCGCCGTGCTCGATCTCGCGGTAGATCGTCCGAGACGTTCGCGACTCGGGCGGCGTCAGCCGGTGTGAGCAGGACCGTGCCGTCGCGAGTAGGCGTCTGCGTGCTCATGCCCCAAGGTTCCCGCCCACATGTCACGGGTTCTGTCCCCGTTCTGTCCCCGCACACCGACGCGCGATGCAGCGCCGAAACACAGAACACTCGCGTTAGCAGGGATTTCTATCAGGGTGAGCGACGGGACTCCGACCCGCGACCGCCTGGACCACTACCAGGGGCCTAGGGCTGTGGCGGGGTCGGATCCAGCTCTCTAGAGCCAAAAATCAGTTCGCCCCGATCGGCTCACGTTCGCTCAGATTGGTAGCTCATTGGTAGCTCGCCGCCGCCCCCACCCCGCGGCGTATCTCCCGAGGCGACCCCGTACGGGGCGCGCGCACCCAAGGTGTCGTCGGCAAAGGCGACGCCTTCCGGAGTGTCGAGTTCACGCGATAGGAGCAGTGCGTGCGTTCCCCGAGGGACCTGGCGCGGCGCAGTGTCGAGTCGCATGGAAAACGGGCGTTCGCGACAGACTGCCTGGGGAATGTCGCAGGAGAACGTCGAGATCGTGCGCCACCTCTACGAATCGGGGCTGTTCGATCGAGATCCTGAGGAGCTCCTGAAGCTCGCCACCTCGGATGTTGAGTACGTCAATCCGCCCTACGCGGTGGAACCTGGTGTGCGCCGCGGGCTCGTCGAGGTAGCCCAGGCCATGCGCCGCTTCGCCGAAGTCTGGGAGTCATCCCGCCACGAGCTACGGGAGCTGTACGACTGCGGGGACGCTGTCGTGGCAGCCGTCAACTGGCACATACGCGGGCGGGGAAGCGAGCGCGAGCTCGTCAACAAGGAGGCACACACCTGGACCCTGCGCGAGGGCAGGATTGCTCGGTTCGAGTGGGGGCAGGATCTTGATTCGGCTCTCGAGGCCGCGGGCTTTCGGGGTTGAGGAAGCCGCTAGCCCGACGTCTCGTCAGGCTGCCACCACAAGACTTCAACTCGAATCCCGTCTGGATCGAAGACGAAGAATGCGTAGTAGCCCTCGATGTCGCGATCTTCCTCGGGAGGGAAGTGAATGTTCGCGTCGCGTGCGAGGCATCGCGTGTACGCGGCGTCGACCTGATCGCGCTCGTCGACCTCGAACGCAAGGTGCTCGATTCCCACCGAGTAGTAGCGGTACTCACCTTCGTCGGCCGGTCGTAGCCCAAGCCCCGTGCGGGTTGTCGGTTCCTGTAGGTACACGACTTCCTCCGTTCCTCGATACGTCGGGTATCGGAGCTCCTTTGTCCAACCGAGCGGCCCCAGAAGGGCGCGGTAGAACGCGAGGGATCGCTCGACATCGGCGACAGCGAGATCGACGTGGTGGATGGGCATTGCTGGCACGAGTCCTCCCAGGGTTGCGTTCGTCCGAACCTATAGCCCGGCCAGCGTTCAGGCCCTCGAAGCCGCCGGGCTGCGGGACGAGGCGAGACCGCGGCTTTGCACGAATCCCGACAACGAGACGACGACCATCGGTCTACGAGCAGCCGCTGTCGCAACGCGCGACAGGGAGCACTCTTCCGACGGCCCGGGCGAGCTCGCGCGTGTGCCTCGAAGCGATAGCGCCCGTAGCAGTGGCGCCGCTCGATTCCTGGCTGCTGTCACCCCGCTGACCAGCGAGGGCGGCCGCAGTCATGACAACGCGGCTGCGGCCGCGGTCGCGTTAGGGGCAGATCCCCGGCGCGTCCTCGATGCGGGATATCCCCGGGTCTTCGTCAGGCGCAACAAATGTTGCGTACGCCTTGGCCGGCTGGACGGTCGACATGTTGCGGGCTTCGCCTGGCGTGTCGCCGGACTCGATGAACACCGAACCGTTCGGCGAGCCCGGTCCGTACATGGTGGCGCTGCAATCCGCGCCGTCGACGAAAGTCACCGTGCCTTCCTTGACGGCGACGATGACCACGCCCGGATGGTGATGCCAGCCGCTGCGGCCGCCCGGTTCGATGTTGACCTCTTGGAAGCGGACGTCGACGGGATCCTTGGTCTGGAACTTCACTCGGTCGCTGTTGACGTGGACTGGGTTTGGCATCTCCGCCTCCGCGAGGAGGTTCGTCGCGGAGAACTTGAACGGGGGCGAGGCGACGGCGACGGCGACCACCACCCCACAGACGGCGAAGCAGGCATTTTGCGGCGTCTGCCCGCGCGGTACGGCGCGCCTCGCGGCCCCTCTTTTGGATTATGAGTCCGCTGCTCTGACCGCTGAGCTACCGGCCCGCGCGGACTAGCCTAGTAGTGCGCTTCGGAGTCCGAGGAACTGCCCGAGCGCGGCCGCGTACCACGCGTCCGCCGTCGTGGTCGCGGTCTCGGCCCGTGTGCGCCCGTCGTAGAAGAACAGGTAGCCGTCGACGAAGCGGCGGACGCCGGTCAGGAAATAGCGCCAGGTCTTCGGGTGCCCGAGCAGGGGAGCGGTCTCCCCCACCACGACCGGCTTGCCGTACGCTGCGAACTCACGCACGAGCCCGATGGCTTCAGCCTCCCTCCCGTCCTCGGGGTACTCGTGCACGAGCAGCACGTCGAGGAGGTCGGCGACGTTTGCGGCCCCGAATGGTCCGTCGAAGGGCAGCATGCCGAGGCCGATGAGGTGCCGGCGGTCGTGGGCGCGGATCGCGCCCTTGAGGAGGCGAATCCACCGTCGCGCCAGGGCTGATTGGTCGCGGCCCGCCACGTCCCTGACGATCCGCTGCACGAACGCGTATCCGTCCATCTCGCCGCAGTACCAGTCGTGGGCATCCGCGATCACGGGCTCGCTGGTGAGCTCGTAGACGAGGACGGCGGGCGACCTCCTCGCGACTCGCGCGACCGACCGCCAGAAGCGCGCCTGGACCGCCCAGCGCGCCTGCTCGGGGAGCGCGTCGTACCAGGCGGGCGGAGCTCGCCACACGAGGTCGCCCGTCAGGTCGAGGTAGACGCGGAGCCGCTCCGCCTCGTCGAGCAGGGCCACCAGCGCAGCGAGGGCCTGCTGCCTCGGCTGGTGCGGCCCATTCATGAACGCCCCGAGCTCGAGGTACACCCTCAGCGTGTTGGCGCCGAGCGCCCGTGCCCGCCGCAGGTCAGCGACCACACGCGCCAGCCGGCGCTCCGTCGGGTGGTCGAAGTAGCTCAGAATCGGATAGCGCCGGCCCAGGCCGTAGTTGAAGCCCCACACACGAAACCGCTCGCCGGCCGCGACGAGGTCGCGACCTTGCCGGTGGACCTCGGGAAGGCCGGACGCCGCCGCCGAAGGCCCCTGAGTCATCACCACTGCGCCCGCGCACGCGAGCACGGCAAGGCGCAGACGGCCACGGCGGAGCGCGGGCATGCGAGTCCCCTCCTCGGGAAGACCGGGTCCAGCCGCGCGGGAGTGCCGATGTGTGCTTCGTTATCGGGCCTTCGCGGCCGGCGGCCGCCTGGTACGACCGATGGGGAACAGCATGCGGGCGGGTGTTACGCGGGAGTTACGGCCGCAGCCGTAGCGAGAGCGGCGCTAGCTCTGTGCGGCCGCGATCGCGTCGGCGAGCTCGCGCTCGGAGAACGCGCCCTCGATGCGCGCGGCCACCTTGCCCGAGCGGTTGAACGTGAACAGCCAAGGCTCACTCAACAGGTGGAACGCGGCCATCTGCGGCCTGATCCCCTTGTCGATGCGGTTGTCGTTGAAGACCTCCATGTGGATGAAGTCCACGTCGCCGTTCTCGCCCTTCGCCTTCTCCTGCTCGGCTAGGTCCACAACCGGGCCACAGACGCGGCTCTGGCAGAGCTGGGGCGTGGCGAAGAGCAGGACTACCGGCTTCTTCCCGAGCGCGCCGGCGAAGTCGACGTCGTGCATGGAGTCCGGTGGCAGGCGCGTGTCGATCGAGGCGATGTCGCCGCCGGCGCTGGCCTTCGTGGGCGTGTGGATCCGCGGGGGCGTGGACCCCACCGCCGGGATGTCGTCCTTCGAGGCGTCCTTGACGACGATGCCCGCCTGCGGCAGCGACGCCGCGACCAGCTTGCCGCCGCGGCGCGCGATCCCGAGCACCTCGTACTGACCGGGCTTCCTGAACGGGATCTCCGTCGTGTAGATCGACTTGGCAGCGTTCGGGTCAGAGGCGGTCTGGCGGCTCTGGAACTGCGGCCCCACGGCGAGCGACTCGTAGCGGGCGAGGTACGGGCCCCGAGCCGCACCACCCCCGACCGGCGCCACGTACACGGCCACGCTTGCGTCCGTGATCTGCGAGCGATCCTTCCTGAACAGAGCGAAGCCGAAGCGCTGGTTGCCCGTGCGGTACTCCTGGCCCGAGGGCGCGAGCACCGGGCCGCTCCCGAGGTCGGCCAGCAGCTGGCGCAGCGAGTCTCCCTTCGGCTTCGGGAAGTCCTGGGCGCGCGCGGGCGGCGGCGCCTGCTCGTCGCTCGAGTTCGAGCTGTCCCCGCAGCCGACGATCAACAGCGCGGCGAGCGCCAGCAGTGCCATCCGGGTCCTCACCTGCCGGAAACTAGAGAAACGACATAAACCTGAGCCAAAGGAAATAGAGTGCCGCGGCCATGGACCGCGCGGCGCTTATCACTGGAGGATCCAGCGGCATCGGACTGGCGATCGCCAGGGCGCTGGGTGAGGACGGCTACCGGCTGACGATCTCTTCGCGCCGCCCCGACAAGCTGGAGGCTGCTGCGCAGCAGCTGCGCGACGGCGGCCTGGCCGTGGAGCCGGTGCCCGCCAACATGGCCGACGAGGAGGAGCTAAGGAAGCTCGTCACCGCGCACAAGGACCGCTGGGGGCGCCTGGACGTGCTGGTCAACAACGCGGGGCTCGGCATCGGCGGCGCGGTCGAGGAGGCGGAGACGAAGAAGCTCGATCTGCAGCTGAACGTCAACCTGCGCGCGGTCTATCTGCTGGCCCGCGAGTCGATCCCCATGCTGAAGGAGGCGGGCGCCGAGCACGGCAAGGCGCTGATGGTCAACACCGCCTCATACGCCGGCAAGCACGGGCAGGGCTGGCTGGCCGCGTACTCGGCGACAAAGTTCGGGGTCGTCGGGCTGAGCCAGGCGCTCCACAAGGAGCTTTCGCGCGAGGGCGTGCAGGTCACCGCGCTCTGCCCCGGCTTCGTGGCCACCCCGATGACGGACTGGATCGAGGGTCAGATCCCGAAGGACGAGATGATTCAGCCGGAGGACATCGCGGAGGGGATCCGCTTCCTGCTTAAGACGTCACGAAACTGTGTGGTTCCTGAGCCCCAGTTCGTTCGCCCGGGCGATTCAGAGCTCTGATCACGGCGAGCTCGGCCACGGCGCGCTCGTACTCGTCGAAGCGCCGGAAGACGCGCCGGCGGCGGGCGCGCAGCCGCTGAGCCTCGCGCGCCAGGTCTGAGACGGACGGCAGCTCGTCCAGCGCGATGCTCGCGTCCAGCATCGTCCTGAGTGTGTTTAGCTCGCGGTCGGTGGCCGGGCGCGGGCGGCGCCGGACGCCGGTGTAGCGGTCCCAGGCGTGCGCGAAGCTTGCGAGGCTCGTGCGGCCGCCGTTGCGGTGCGCGGCGAGCATCGGACAGACGCCGCCCTGGCGGTCGACGTACGCCCCCACGATGATGCGCTTGGACTCGATCCCCTCCAGCATGGCCTTGCGCGTCTGCAGCGGAAGGCAGTCGATGGTGGTGCGGAGATCGCGGGCGGGACGGCGGCGCGGCATGGACCGTTACGTAGGATCGTCGACTTCGCGGATGAATCAACCGGCGAAAGGAGAGTTTCAGTGCGGCTGGGCCTGAACGTGGGCTACTGGGGACTGGGCATGACCGCGTCCGACCAGCTCGAGCTGGTGCGCGAGGCCGAGGACGCCGGCTTCGACTCGGTCTGGACCGCCGAGGCCTACGGTTCGGACGCGGCGACCGTGCTTGCCTGGCTGGCCGCGCAGACCTCCCGCATCCGGATCGGCTCGGCGATCTTCCAGATGCCGGCGCGCTCGCCGGCCATGACCGCGATGACCGCGGCCACCCTCGACCAGCTCTCGGGTGGGCGGATGCTGCTGGGGATCGGGACGTCCGGACCGCAGGTGGCGGAGGGCTGGCACGGCCAGCGCTTCGGCAAGCAGCTGCAGCGCACGCGCGAGTACGTGGAGATCCTGCGCCAGGCGCTGGCGCGCGAGCGGCTGGTGTACGACGGCGAGGCGTACCAGCTGCCCCTGCCCGACGGCCCGGGCAAGGCGCTCAAGCTCACGATCGCGCCGGTGCAGGAGCGGATCCCGATCTACATCGCCTCGATCGGGCCCAAGAACACGCAGCTGACGGGGGAGATCGCCGACGGCTGGCTGCCGATCTTCTTCTCTCCCGAGCACGTGGATGAGTCACGCACGCTGCTGGAGGAGGGCGCGGCGCGGTCGGGACGCTCGCTGGACGGCGACTTCGACATCGCGCCCGGCGTGAACGTGGCCATCGACGACGACGTGGACAGCGCGCGCGACCGCATGCGCCACTTCATCGCGCTCTACGTCGGCGGGATGGGCTCGCGCGAGCGGAACTTCTACAACCGGCTCGTGCAGCGCTACGGGTTCGAGGACGCGGCGCGGGAGATCCAGGACCTCTACCTCGACGGCAAGAAGGACGAGGCCGCGGCGGCGGTTCCGGCCGAGCTGATCGACACCATCACGTTGGTGGGGCCGCGCGACAAGGTGCGTGACCGCCTCGCGGTGTACCGAGACGCGGGCGTCGGCACGCTCCTGGTGTCGCCTGTGGCTTTCGACCCCGGCGACCGCCGCCGAATGGTCCGCGAGCTCGCGGAGATGCTCTGAGCCGCCGCTTGCTCGTTGCCGCGTTCGGCGACCCGGGGCACGCGTTCCCGGCCATCGCGCTGGGCGCGGAGCTGGCGAGGCGCGGCCACGAGGTGACGCTCGAGACGTGGTCGCGCTGGCGCGAGCACGTCGAGCGCGAGGGGATGCGGTTCGCGGCGGCGCCGGAGTACGAGGTCTTCCCGACCCGCGACAAGCCACTCAAGCCGTACGTTGCCGCGGTGCGGGCCTCCGACTCCACGCGCGCGGTGATCCGCGCGTGCGATCCGGAGGTCGTGATCGCGGACATCATTACCTCGGCGGCTTCGCTGGCGGCGCAGGCGGAGGGACGGCGCTGGGCGACGCTCGTGCCGCACGTGATGCCCACGGGCGAGTCGGGGTTTCCGATCTATTCGATCGGCGCGGCCTACCCGCGGTCCGGAATCGGTAAGCGGTTCTGGGACTTCGTGCGCCCGGTCGTGATGACCGGTGAGGAAAGGGGCCGCGTCGAGCTGAACGGGGCACGCGAGCGCATCGGGCTGCCCCCGCTGGCGGAGGTGCACGGCGGGATCTCGCGCGAGCTCGTGATCGTGGCGACCTTCCCCCAGCTCGAGTATCCGCGTCTCGGTGGCTGGCCGGGGATGCGGGTTACCGGTCCGCTGCTCTGGGAGCAGCCATTCGGCGACGTGGAGCTGCCGCCTGGCGACGCCCCGCTCGTCCTCGTAGCGCCGAGCACCTCGCAGGATCCGGAGCAGGAGCTCGTCCGCGCGGCGCTGGCGGGACTCGCCGGCGAGCCGGTGCGGGTGCTGGCGACGACGAACAGGCGCCCACCAGCCGACCCGATCCGCGTCCCGCCCAACGCACGGCTCGTCGACTGGGTGTCCTACGCGCGGACGATGCCTCTCTGCGACGCGGTGATCTGCAACGCCGGGCACGGCACGGTGGCGCGATCGCTGGCGAGCGGCGTGCCCGTCGTCGCGTGTGGACACGCGGGCGACCAGGCCGAGAACGGTGCTCGAGTCCGGTGGGCAGGCGTGGGCGTGTCACTCCCGCGCCGCTTCCAGACGCCGTGGGGCGTGCGCCTCGCGGTGGGCCGGCTGCTGGCAACCCCCGGCTACCGGCAGCGCGCGGAGCAGCTGCGCGACTGGGCGGCAGGCCACGAGGGGGCGGCTGCCGCCGCGGACGCGGTCGAGGAACTCGCCGAACGGTCCAAATCCGGGCCCCGCGAACTCATTTAGTCGCAAAGTGCGGGTTCCTTTCACAAAAGGGGTTGACGCCCAACCCAGCCGCTGCTTTATTCCTCCGCGAGACGCGGACGGAGCGCAAAGAGCGAAGCCAAGAGGTTGTAAGGCTCGCCCCGGAATATGAAGGTCGACTTCGGTCGACTGGACCGGACCTCAAGTGCAAAGTTCGCGTCTCGCTTACGTTCTGGGGTTGTTCGGTAACACCGCCCGCGCGAACTTATGTTCGTGTCGAAGTATGGCCCCGCGGAGAACCGGACCGAGCACACTCGAGGAGCTGGCCCGGAGCGGCGCGACCCTGAGGGAGATCGCGCTCGCGTTGGACCGCTCCATCACGACGGTCCGCTACTGGCTGCGACGCTGGGACATCCGCCGCTCTGACGCACGCCAACGGCGCGTGGATCCTGCCACGGCTCCCCGCGAGACCATGCGGATCTGCTCTCGGCATGGTCGGGCGGTGTACCGGCTGGACGCACGAGGAACCCATCGCTGGGTGCTGTGCGCGCAGGAGCGGGTCGCGGAACGGAGGCGCCGCATCAAGCAAATCCTCATCGAGGAAGCGGGAGCTCGTTGCGCCGAATGCGGATATGACCGCCTGCCGGCCGCCCTGCATTTCCACCACGTCGACCCACGACCAAGGAGTTCGGTCTCTCGGCTTGCGGACTCAGCAGGGGTCTGGATCGGGCCCGCGAGGAGGCGCGAAAATGCGTCCTGCTGTGCGGAAACTGCCACGTGAGGTGGAAGGCGCCTGCCGCGTGCTTCAGGCTCCCCCGGGTGGATTCGAACCACCAAGAACTGATTAACAGTCAGTCATGTTGCCGTTACATCACGGGGGAACGGCGTTGCCGAGCATAGCGGTCGATTAGGCGGTCACGAGTGGGCGAGTCGGCTTTCTTTGACGATTTCAACGGTCCCGATCTCGACACCGGAGCGTGGCTGCCGCACTACCTGCCGCAGTGGAGCTCGCGGGCGGAGAGCGCGGCTACGTACGAGGTCGCGGAGTCTGAGCTCCGGCTCACGATCCCGCCGAGCCAGGGGGTGTGGTGCGCCGCCGACCATGAGCCGGCGCTTCGGGTATCTGGCGTCCAATCGGGGGTCTTCTCGGGTGAGGTCGGCAGCACCGTTGGGCAGCAGCCGTTCCGGGAGGGCCTCCTCGTTCGCGAGCTCCAGCCCGCTCACTGGGGCTGGACACCTGAGTACGGGCTCCTCGAGATCCGGGCCCGCATGGAGCTGAGCCCGCGATCGATGGCCTCGGTCTGGATGGTGGGTCGTGAGGAGAGGCGGGAGGAATCGGGCGAGATCTGCGTCTTCGAGGTCTTCGGCGAGACCCTGCAGTCCGGCACCGGCGGGCCCGCGGCGAACGTGGGGATGGGGATCAAGCCGTTCCGCGACCCCTCGCTCACTTGGGAATTCGACGCGCCGACGCTCCCCGTCGACATCGCCGGCTTCCATGTGTACGCCGCCGACTGGCGGCCCGGGCGCGTCGACTTCTTCGTCGACGGCGAGCACATGAGGACTGTGGAGCAGGCGCCGAGCTACCCCATGCAGATGATGGTCGCCGTGTTCGACTTCCCAGACAAGGACGCAGACTCGAGGCACGCGGAGCACGTGCCGCAGCTGGCCGTGGACTATGTCCGCGGAGGCTAGGCCTCGTCCGCTGTGCCCGCCAGGCGGTCGGCGCCGCCCGAGCTCTTCAGCATCGCGAGCGTCTTCGACTCGATCTGGCGCACCCGCTCGCGGGTCACGCCAACCTCGTGACCGATGTCCTCGAGCGTCATCGGGCCCTTGTCGCCCAGGCCGTAGCGCAGCTCGATCACGCGGCGCTCGCGCCAGGGCAGGGAATCGAGCACCTTCTGGAGGTCCGCGTCGCGAATCCGGTTCGCGACGATCTCGAGCGGGCGGTCGGTCGCCGCGTCCTCGATGAAGTCGCCGAGCGAGGCGTCGCCGTCCTCCCCGCCGACGGGCGCCTCGAGGGAGACGGGCTCCTGGCCCAGCTTCAGGATCTCCTCGACCTTCTTCGCCGGCATCTCGACGATCTCGCCGATCTCCTCGGGCGTCGGCTCGCGGTTGTTCTTCTGGATGAGCGCCCGCTTCGCCCGCGCCACGCGGTTCATCCGCTCCACCATGTGCACCGGGATCCGGATCGTGCGCGACTGGTCGGCAAGCGCGCGCGTGATCGCCTGCCTGATCCACCAGGTGGCGTAGGTCGAGAACTTGAAGCCGCGGCGCCAGTCGAACTTCTCGACCGCGCGGATCAGGCCCAGGTTGCCCTCCTGGATGAGGTCGAGGAGCGTGAGCCCGCGCCCGGTGTAGCGCTTCGCGATCGAGACCACGAGCCGCAAGTTCGCCTCGATCAGCGAGTTCTTGGCGGACATGTCGTTCTGCTCGATGCGCTTGGCCAGCCGCACCTCGTCCTCGCGCGTGAGGAGCGGCACCTTGCCGATCGAGCGCAGATAGAGCCGGACAGCGTCCTCCGCCCCGTGCTCCGGGGGAGGCACGAGGAGGCCGGCGGTGACGACGCCGCCCTCGTCGTAGAGGTCGGCCGCCGTGGGCTCGTCTTCGTCCTGCTCTTCCGCGTGGGCGTTCCTGCCCGCGCCGTTCATCCCCAGCTCGGGGGCCTCGCTCTCGCCCTCGTCCGCTTCGTACATTCGCTCGCTCATGCCGTCTGCCCCATCACGCTGCCGAGCTCGTCGAGGACCTTCTGGCCCGCGGCCGCGAGCTCGCTCTGGCGGGCGTGGTCGCCCTCCTGTGACGCGCGTCTGATCTCCCGGTCGATCCGGCGCTGCTCCAGCTGCAGGATGCTCATCCGAAGGACCGATTCCTCGGTCGGCGGCCGCTCCTGGGCGGCGAGGGCCACGTCCGTGACGAGGGCGCCCAGCGCGGGGTCCTCCTCGGGCAACGCTGCGAGCGGGTCGTCGAAGTGGCTGACCAGATGGTCGCGGGCACGGCGAAGCAGGTCGGATGAGAATTGGTCATCGGCCGGCCGAGAAAGGTACTGGCGACCGAGGTCGCCACTGGAAAGTGAGCGCGTGAGGAACTCGCGTTCTGCACGCAGAGCGAGTTCGCCCGCCGACATCTGCTGAGGCAGAGCCTCGGCGGCGGGGACGCGCTGAACGGGCCCGGGCGACATCACGTAGTCGACGGGCACGTCGAGACGGTCCGCGGCTTCGCGGACCAGCGCATCGCGTGTTGCGGTCCGTTCGGGCACAGCTGCAATCAGTTTTCGCGCCTCCCCAAGAGCTTGGTCCCTGCCTGAAGGCGTCTCGAGGTCTGCATCGGCAAGTACCCGCCGGACCTGAAACTCGATCATGGGAACCGCACGGTCCATTCGTTCTACAAAAGCGTCGGCCCCGTCCCGGCCCAATAGATCAGCGGGATCTGTGCCTTCCGGCATATCTACGACGCGGAGGTCGACTCCCCTGTCTTCTGCAAGCCGCGCGGCCCGCAACATTGCGTCGCGACCGGCGCGATCGGCGTCGAGGGCGAGGAATATGGTGCCGCGGCGATTCGCGTCGCCCACTTTGGCCAGCTCGGCGAGCTGCTCCTGCGTCATGGCCGTGCCCATAATCGCCACGGCCTCGCGAATCCCTGCCTCGTGGAGGGCGAGCACATCCGTGTAACCCTCGACAACGACAAAACGAGCGGTTTTCATCGCCGTTTTTCGCGCAACGTCGAGCCCGAACAGCTGGCGGCCCTTGTGGTAGAGGTCGTTTTCGGAGGTGTTCAGGTACTTCGGACCGCGCCCGTCCCCCATCTGGCGCGCGCCGAAGCCGAGCACGCGCCCGCGCGAGTCAGCCAGCGGGAACATGATGCGCCCGCGGAAGCGGTCGTAGAGCCCGCCGCCGCGGCCCCGCTGCGCGAGCCCGGCCGCAATCAGCTCCTCCTCGGAGTACCCGCTCTGCCGCGCGCCGAGCATCATCCTGTCCCAGGCGCTGGGTGAGTAGCCGACTCGGAATTCGCGAAGCACTTCCTCTGAGAGTCCGCGGGAGGCCAAATACTTACGCGCCGGCGTCGCCTCACTTGAGTCGCGCAGATAGGTGGCGTAGAAGCCGGCCGCGCGGTCGAGCAGCGAGTGGAGCCGCTCCCGCCGGCGGCGCCGCTGCTCCGCCCTCGGATCGTCCTCCTCGCGCTCCACCCGCACCCCCGAGCGCTCCGCGAGCAGCTCGACCGCCTCCTGGAACTCGAGCGCCTCGGTCTGCTGGACGAACTTGAACGCGTCGCCGCCCTCGCCGCAGCCGAAGCAGTAGTAGAGCTTCTCCTCGGCGTTCACGGAGAACGACGGCGTCCGCTCGTCGTGAAACGGGCACAGCCCGGTCCAGCGCGTCCCTACCCGGCGCAGGTCCGTCTTCTCACTCACGAGCTGGACCATGTCCACGGCATCACGCACGCGCTCGATCGTGTCCTTGGTGAACAGCGCCACCGCTAGAAGCCCTGCGGCACGGAGAGTTTCTCGAACTCGCGGATCGCGTAGCGGTCCGTCATGCCCGCGAGCCAGTCGACCACCTGCTGGGTGTCGCCGAACTCGCCGGCATAGTGGTCGAAGAGCGCTCTCAGCATCCGTTCGATCCGCGGCCGCTCCTCCTGAGCGGCAGGCCCCAGGTAAACCCGCTCGAACATGAACTCGCGCAGGCGCAGCATCGCGCTACCCACCTCCTCGCCCTGCACGATGTCGGCAGCCTCCTCGGAGTGCCGCAGGACATCCACGACGAGCGTCTCGATCCGCTCCGACCCATTCGAGCCCAGCAGCTCGATCTCGGCCCTGGGCAGATCCTCGAAGCGGAGCACGCCCGCACGGATGGCGTCGTCGATGTCGTGGTTGATGTAAGCCACCCGGTCCACGAGGCGCACGATCCGGCCCTCGAGCGTGTCCGTCGGCTCCGGCCCGGTGTGGCGCAGGATGCCGTCGCGCACCGGCGCGGTCAGGTTCAGCCGCTCGATCACATCCACCACACGGAGTGAATGCTCGTTGTGGCGGAAACCGCTCCCCCCGCGCTCGCGCAGGCACGCGTCGAGCACCGCCTCGCCCGTATGCCCGAACGGCGGATGGCCGAGATCGTGCCCGAGCCCGATTGCCTCCGTGAGGTCCTCGTTCAGCCCGAGCGCGCGCGCCACGTTCCGCGCGATGCCGCACGCTTCGAGCGTGTGGGTCAGCCGCGTGCGGTAGTGGTCTCCCTCCGGGGAGATGAAGACCTGCGTCTTGTGCTTCAGCCGCCGAAACGACTTCGAGTGGACGATCCGGTCGCGATCACGCTGGAACGGCGTGCGGTGGTCGGAATCGGGCTCAGGCTCCGCCCGCACCGCGGGGTACGAGCGGGTCGCCAGCGGGGACAGCGACTCGTCCTCGAGCCGCTCGATCCGCTCCTTAAATGAGGTCCGGGCGAGCTGGGCCATTGGGGGCGCCCCGATTCTGGCACCTACTGACCGCGTGATGTGAATGCTGCACGCTCAAGAGCCGTCGACAAGACTCCGTCAGCTCGGCGTGCCCGGCTCCGCTATCGGAACCGGTAGCGACCCGGTTCCATAGTCGACCAGAGACGCGTGCTGCCCGTGCTCGCGCCAGGAGACCGTGATCGGGACCGCCTTGCCCGGCTCGATGCGCGCGCGCAGCCCGATGCGGAGCTGCTCGTTCTCCGGCATCCCGCTGCCGCGATTCTGGGGGAAGACGCCGCGGATGAAGGTCGGCGCGAAGATCGCCGCGCTCTCCATCTCGTCCCCACCAGCCGCGCGGACATTAAGGTCGCGCGCGGTGAGCGTCATGACCCTAGGCGAGTCGTTGCGGACCACGCCCCGCAGCACGCGGTCGTCCGGCAGCTCGGCGTTCCGGTAGATGCGCGGCTTCTGCTTCCAGACGAGCGCGCCCTTGCCGAGCTGCTCGTCCCCACCGTGGCTCACTGCGGCCCCGGCGAGGACGAGAACGATCACGAGCCCGAGCGCTACGACGATGCGGAGGACGCCCTGCTGGCGCTCTGGGCTGCCGCCACCCGGGCGATCGGCACGCGGTAGGGCGAGCAGCTCACGTAGTCGAGCCCCGCCATCTGGAAGAAGGCGATCGAGATGGGGTCGCCGCCGTGCTCGCCGCAGATGCCGAGCTTCAGCTCGGGCTTGGCCTCGCGGCCGGTCCAGGCGGCCAGGCGCACCAGCCAGCCGACGCCCGGCTGGTCAATGGTCTCGAACGGGCTGCGGTCGACGATTCTGGTCTCCACGTAGCGGTTCAGGAAGCGCCCCTCCACGTCGTCGCGCGAGAACCCGAGCGCCGTCTGTGTGAGGTCGTTCGTCCCGAACGAGAAGAAGTCGGCGTGCTCGGCAATCCGGTTGGCCACGAAGCACGCGCGCGGCAGCTCGATCATGGTGCCGACCGAGAACCGAAGGTCGCTCGCATCCTCCTCGCCCGCGACGCGCTCGACCAGCCCGCGCATCAGCTGGATCTCGCGCTCGTACGCGACCAGCGGGACCATGATCTCGAGCTCGGGCGGTGTGGAGGTCGCGAGCGCGGCGCGGAAGATCGCCCGGATCTGCATCTCGTAGATCTCCGGGTGGAGCACTCCGAGGCGGACCCCGCGCGTCCCGAGCATCGGGTTCGTCTCAGCGAGCGCGTGGATGCGCTCGAGCGTGTGCTCGAGTTCGTCGAAGTTGTCGCTCTGCTCGATGCGAGCTCGCTCGAGCTCCTGCGCGACGTCCTCGGCGTGGGGCATGAATTCGTGGAGCGGCGGGTCGAGCAGCCGGATCGTGACGGGCAGGCCCTCCATCTCCCGGAAAAGGCCCTCGAAGTCGCCCTGCTGGAGCGGCAGCAGCTCGTCCAGCGCGGCACGCCGCGCCTCCTCCGACTCGGCCATGATCATCGCGCGCATCTTCGGGTGGCGGTCTCCGGCCATGAACATGTGCTCGGTCCGGCACAGCCCGATGCCCTCGGCGCCGAACTCGCGGGCCCGGCGGGCGTCCTCGGGCGTGTCCGCGTTGGTGCGCACGCCGAGCGTGCGGAGCTCGTCCGCCCAGCCGAGCACGGTCTCGAAGTGGTCCGACACCTCCGGCTCCTCGAGCGGGACGTCGTCTGCCGTGACCACGCCGGCCGTGCCGTCGATCGCGATCTGGTCGCCCTCGTCCAGCCGGGTGCCGTTGACGCTCAGCGCCTTGGCGTGCAGGTCGATGTCGAGCGCTGAGGCGCCGGACACGCACGGCTTCCCCATACCTCTCGCCACCAGCGCCGCGTGGCTGGCCTTGCCGCCCTCGGCCGTGAGGATGCCCTTCGCAGCGTGGAAGCCGGCCACGTCGTCGGCCTCCGTGAACGGGCGCACGAGGATCACGTCGCGGCCGTCCTCGGCGGCTTGCACAGCGTCCTCTGCGGTGAAGACGATTGCGCCCTTGGCGGCGCCGGGCGAGGCGGCCACGCCCTCGGCCAGCACGTCGAATTCCGCGTCCCGCTTGAAGCCGGGGTGCAGGAGGGCGTCGAGTTTCTCGGCCTCGATGGTGGCGATCGCCGCTGCCTTGTCGAGGAGACCCTCGTCGACGGCGTCGACGGCGAAGCGCACCGCCGCCTGCGCGGGTCGCTTCGCGTTGCGGGTCTGGAGCATGTAGAGGCTGCCCTCCTCCACGGTGAACTCCGTGTCCTGCATGTCGCCGTAGTGCTTCTCGAGCGTCCGGAGGATCTCGATCAGGTCGTGGTAGGCGTCGGGCATCGAGTCCTTCATCTCGTGCAGGTCGCGCGGGGTGCGCACGCCGGAGACCACGTCCTCGCCCTGGGCGTTCGGCAGGAAGTCGCCCGACGGCGTCGGCTCGCCGGTGATCTCGTCGCGTGAGAACCCCACGCCCGAGCACGAGCTGTCCCCCTTGTTCCCGAACACCATCTGCTGCACGTTCACGGCCGTGCCCCAGTCGTCCGGGATGTGGTTGATTCGGCGGTACTCGACGGCGCGCTTGCCGGTCCAGGAGTCGAACACGGCAGTGATGGCCTGGCGGAGCTGCTCCTGCGGGTCCTGCGGGAACGGCTCGCCGGTCTCGCGCTCGAACAGCTCCTTGAACTGGTCGGTGAGCTCGCTGAGCTGGTCGGTGTCGAGCTCGACATCCTCCTCGACACCGGCCTCCTGCTTCTGCTGCTTGATGAGCTCCTCGTAGCGCTCGCCGGGGATGCCGCGACAGACATTGCCGAACATCTGGACGAAGCGCCGGTAGGAGTCCCACGCGAAGCGCTCGTTGCCGGTGGTCTTGGCGAGGCCCTCGACCGACTCATCGTTCAGACCCAGGTTCAGAACCGTGTCGAGCATGCCGGGCATGGACTCGCGCGCTCCGCTCCGCACCGAGACGAGGAGCGGATCGTCCGGCTGGCCGAGCGTTCGGCTCGCCTTCTCCTCGAGGCCGTCAAGCGCAGCCCTGATCTCGTCGCTCGGAAGCGGCTCGCCGTCCATGTGCCTAACGCATGCCTCTGTCGTGATCGTGAAGCCGGCCGGAACCCGCTCGGCGCCGAGCACGCGTGTCATCTCGGCGACGTTGGCCCCCTTGCCGCCGAGGAGCTCGCGCATGTCCCGCGAGCCCTCGGTGAAGTCGTAGACGAGCTTGTCTCCCACGGAGGGCAATCTATTGCCCACGGGGCCTTCGCCCACGCGCGGGGGGCCTACGCGACGCGCCTCAGGCGCACGTGCGCGTGGTACTCCATCGTCTCCGCGATCGCGCGGTCGGCCTGTTGGAGGGCCTGCTCGGGGGCGCCCGGGATCTCGACGAGCGGGCGAGCGAGCGCATCCACGAGGAACGTGTGCCCCTCCTGGCCGAGCGGGAACGAGCCGGCCTCGCAGCCGGCGCAGACGACCCCGCCGGCGCTCGGCGAGAAGGCGCCGAGGTGCTCGGTCTCTCCGCAGGCGGCGCACGAGGCCAGCTCGGGCGCGAAGCCGGCCGCGAGCAGCAGCTTGAGCCGGAACGCGAGCGCCTGGGCACGGCTCGCGTGGTCCGGGCTCGCGTCGAGCAGTGCGAGCTCGTTGCAGAGAAGGTTGTACGCGGGGGGATTCGGCTCGGTGGAGTCGAGCAGGCGCAGCACGGCCTCGCACGCCTGGGCGCCCCGCTCGAGCGCGGCCCGGTACTCCCTGAGGCCGGCGTGGGCGTGAACCGTGTCCGCCTGGCTGATCGTGCAGAGCTCGCCACGGCCCTGGTGCATCACAAGCCGCACGCGGCTGAGCGGCTCGAGCCGACCGCCGAGACGGGACTTCACGCGCCTCACCCCCTTGGCCACGGCCCCGACCCGGCCCCGGTCGGCCGTGTAGAGGTGCAGCACGCGATCGGCCTCGCCATAGCGAATCGAGCGCAGGACAATTGCTTCAGTCTTGAAAGAGCCGGGCATTAGGGCGCATACACTCTGATGGGGATGGCGGACGAGAACGGGGTCGTGTTCCTGTACACAACAGAGCCCTGCGGCTTCTGCCGGCAGGCCAAGACGCTGCTGCAAACGCGCGGCGTTGACTACCGCGAGGTCAACCTCGCGAGGGACCCCGAAGGCCGCGCCGAGCTAGTCGCCCTGACCGGCCAGATGACCTTCCCTCAGATCGTGGTGGGGAAGCGCTCGATCGGCGGCTTCCGCGAACTGCTCGAGGCGGATAGGGCCGGGACGCTAGACACGCTGCTGGCGGCGTAGGGTGCCCTCCTCCATTCCGCTCCCCTCCTCCAGCCAGCGACAGCATTGAAGGTTGACACCCTGGTGGGTTAGGCGTTTTCCCTTGCGAAATGGAAAGGGAAAACGCCTTACCCGCCCTCGTTCAACGCTCAGTCCCTTCGCCCGAGGCGCGCCAACCCCCGAGGGCGCCTCTGGCAGCGCGGGCAGATGTAGGTGCCGCGGCCGGCTGCCCGCATCTTCTGGATCGGCGTCCCGCAGCGCACGCACGGCTTGCCCTTGCGGAGGTGAACCAGAAAGCGGTCCTGGAAGGAGCCTTGGGCCCCGTCCACGTGCCTGTAGTCGTCGATCGACGCGCCCTTTGCGTCGATGCCCGCGTTGAGCGAGTCCACCACCGCGGCGCGCAGGGACTCGATCTGCGGCCTGCGGAGTGTCCCGACCGGCTTGAGCGGGTGGATCCGCGCGCGGAACAGCGCCTCGTCGGCGTAGATGTTGCCGACGCCGGCAACCCGCTCCTGAGTCAGCAGGAATGCCTTGACCGGCTGCTTTCTCCCGCGCGCCTGCTCGCGCAGCGCCTCTGCCGTGAAGTCGGGGCTCAGCGGCTCGACACCGAGGCGCGACGCGAAGTACTCGGCGAGCGCGTCGCTTCCCAGGAGCACGTCGCCGGTGCCGAAGCGGCGCACGTCGACGAAGAGCAGCTTCTGGCCGTCATCCAGCTCCATCCGGACCCGAGTGTGGTTCGGCTCCTCGTCGGTGAGCAGCATGTTGCCGGTCATCCGGAGGTGCATCACGAGGTGGACGTCGTCCTCGAACGACATCACCAGGTACTTGCCGCGCCGGCCGAGGCGCTCGATCGTGCGCCCGTTTAGTGCGTCCGCGATCGCCTCGGGAGGCGCCGGTTCGCACCAGCGCGGATCGAGCACGCGGATCTGCGTGAGCCGCCGGCCCTCGACGGCCGGCGCAAGCTGGCGACGGATCGTCTCGACTTCGGGCAGCTCGGGCACTGAGCCCGGTTCTAGCAGGCGGACGGGGTCAGACCCGTGAAACGCGTGAAACGGGGTCTGACCCCGGCGTGACTAACGGGGCTGAGCCCGTACCGTTGCGCGCGGGTGCGCCCGGAAGTAGACGTCCTTCAACCGCTCGCTCGACAGGTGGGTGTAGAGCTGGGTGGTTGAGACGTCGGCGTGCCCGAGCATCTCCTGCACCGAGCGGAGGTCGCAGCCGCCGGCGAGCAGGTGAGTTGCGAAGGTGTGCCGGAGCGTGTGCGGGCTCATCCGGTCCGCGAGACCGGCTGTGGCGGCGTGTCGGCGGACGATCTTGTAGAGCCCCTGCCGGGTGAGCTGACCGCCGCGGAAGTTCACGAACAGGTGCACCTCGGGCGCGCCCTTGACCAGTGCGGGGCGCCCCCGCTCCAGGTAGATGCGGAGCGCCTTCAATGCCGCCTGCCCGATCGGGACGATCCGCTCCTTCGATCCCTTCCCGCGAGCGCGAAGAACGCCCTCCTGGACGTCCACGTCCAGCAGCTCGAGGCCGATGGCCTCGGAGGCGCGCAGGCCGCACGCGTACATGAGCTCGAGGAGGGCGCGGTCGCGCAGGGCGGCCGGCTCCGTTCCGCGCGGCTGCGAGAGCAGCTTCTCGATCTCGCCGCGCGTGAGCACCTGCGGCAGCTTGCGCGACCGCCGCGGTGTGCTCAGGGTCGCGGTCGGATCGGTGTCGAGCAGCCCGTCCCGGCGCAGATGGCGGTAGAACGAGCGCAGGCAAGCGCTCTTCCGATGGATGGTGGCGGGCGAAGCCGGCGGCCTCCCATTGTCGTGGCCCTTGGCGAGCCCTTCCAGGAAATCGGCGACGTCGCTCGGCTGCGCCTCGAGCGCCGACACCTCGCGCTTGCCGAGGAAGCACCCGAACTGAAACAGGTCCGTGCGGTAGGCGTCGAGGGTGTTGCGGGACAGCCCGCGCTCGAACTCCAGGTACGCAAGGAAGTCGAGCACGAGGTGCTCGAAACGGCGCTCGACGATCGGCTGCTCGATTGTGGCCACGACTCAGGGTTCGGCCGGGCCGCAGGCATCCCTTGCCGATGCAACGCCGCCGTCAGCGCGGGCGGTCGAGGAAGGCCCTCAGCCACAGGAGGCCGACGAGCGTCTTCGAGTCGCGGCAGTCCCGGATCACCCGGTCCAGCTCGGACAGGGGCACCTCGACGATCTCGATGCGCTCGTTCTCGTCGCTCTCCGCCTGCTCGTCGTAAAGGTCCGTCGCCATGAAGAGGTGGCACTCCTCGTCTGCGAAGCCGGGCGACGTGTAGAAGCTCGTCAGGTGCTGCCAGGTGCGCGCGCCCTTCCCGATCTCCTCGGCGAGCTCGCGCTGCGCGGTGTCGAGCGGGCTCTCGCCTTCCTCGTCGAGCTTGCCCGCGGGTAGCTCCAGCAGGGCGGGCTCGTCCACGGCCTCGCGCGGCTGCTTCACCAGGTACAGCCGTTCGCCGTCGTGGACCACGATCCCGACGGCCCCCGGATGCTCGACTACCTCCCGCTCCGCCTCCTCGCCGTCGTCGTAGCGGAAGCGGTCCACACGCACCCTCGCGATCCGGCCCTCCCAGACGACCTCCCCGCCGATTCGCTCCATCACTCGTCGAGGGTGGTCTGTGCCGCCAGCAGCGCCGCCTGCCTCACCAGCGAAACGGTCACCTCGAGCATCGTCTCGAGCGCCTCGAGCGTCACCGACTCGTCGGGCTGGTGGTTGCGCTCGGTCCCGTTCGCGAGGTTCACCACGGTCAATCCCGCCGGGATGAAGATGTTGGCGTCGCTGCCGCTACCCGTCGCGACGTAGGACGGCTCGATCCCGTGCTCCCTCAGGGCCGCTGCCGCGACCTCCACGGGCGGCGCGGTGCGCGGCAGGCGGTAGCCCTGGAACAGGCGCTCCACCGACGTTTCGATGTCGCACTCGGAGTCGCTCGCCGCCTCAGCCAGCGCATCGACCATCTCGGACACGACCTCGGCGGCGCGGTCCGCGTCGAGACTGCGCGCCTCCAGCTCCACGTAGCAGCGCTCGGCGACCACGTTCGCGGCGGTCCCGCCCTCGATGCGGCCCACGTTCGCCGTCGTCTCGTTATCGAGCCGCCCGATGCGCATGGCGGCGATCGCGCGGGCGGCCGCGGCGATCGCGTTGTGTCCGGCCTCCGGCCGGAGCCCCGCGTGCGCCGCCTGTCCCCGGAAGCGTGCGTGCACGGAGTAGTACGTCGGCGACCCGACCACGATCTCGCCGATTGGGGTGGCGTGGTCGAAGGCATAGCCGAAGTCGGCGCTCAGCTTCGACATGTCGAACGCCTTTGCACCGTTCATCGCCCGCTCCTCACCCGTCGTGAAGAGCAGCTCCATGCCGGCCGGCGGCGAGCCGTCGCGCAGCAGCCGCCGCACCGCCCCGAGGATCGTCACGACCGCGGCCTTGTTGTCGGCGCCCAGAATCGCCTCGTGGCGGTTCGTCAGCAAGCCGTTGTCGCTCACGACCTCCACGGGCCCGTCGAGCGGCACGGTGTCCATGTGCGCACACAGGAAGACCGTCGGCGCGGCCTCGGGCCCCGGGATCCGGGCGAGCAGGTTGCCCGAATCCGATGCCGTCCGCGCGGCGCTGTCGTCCTCCTCCACCTCTGCTCCGAGCCCGCGGAGCTCCTCGATCAGCGCATCCGCCACTCCGCGCTCGCGCCCGGACGGGCTCTCGATCTCGCAGAAGCGGATGAACTCGGCGAGCAGCCGCTCCCGCTCCTCAGTGGAGACGGCGTGGATCACGCTGCGAAAGCTACCGCTCGACCGGCCAGCCTTCGCGCTCCCAGCGCGGCACGCCGCCGTCGACGACGTGAATCACCTCGTCCGCGCCGAACCGCTTCAGCAGGCTGGCCGCGACGGCGGAGCGCTGTCCGGACCCGCAGATCACCGCGATCGGGCGTCCTGCGTCGAGCTCCTGCGGCAGCTCGCGGATGTCGTGATAGGCCCGGTGGACCGAGTCCGAGATGTGCCCCTCGTCCCACTCCGTGCGCTCGCGGACGTCCAGCACCTGGATGCCGTCCGACCGCGCGTCCCAGCGGTCGTGAAGCTCGCCCACCGTGAGCCGCTCCACCCGCTCGACGGGTCGCATCTCCTCGCGCCACGAGGTCATGCCGCCCGCGAGGTAGCCGGCGACGCCCGTCAGCCCTACCGCGCCGGCGAGCTCGACGGCCTCGCGCGCGTCCTCGTCGTCGCGACCCACGAGCACGAGCAACTGGTCGGGCTCGGCCAGCCAGGCGAGCTTCGACCCGAAGCCGCCCCTGAGGGCTGTGATGCAGACGGCCGCCGGTATGTGCGCCTCGTCGAACTGCAGCTCGGTGCGCACGTCCACGACGAGCGCCCCGTCGCGCTCGGCCTGCTCAACCTGTCGGGGCGTGAGCGGATGGGCGTCGACCGTGTAGGCCCGGAGCGGGCCGCGGTTGAGGGCGACGATGTTCTCGAAGTTCGGCGGCTGCGGCTGAAGCGCGGCCGTGGCGCGGCGCACGAAGTCGTCCTCATTCTCGACCTGGAGAAGCGACTGATTCGCGCGCTCGAAGCCGATCGTCGAGGAAACCTTGAGGTCCATCCCCGGCCCGCCGCAGAGCGAGCCCCCGAGGTGCCCTGGCCAGACCTCGCACGTGTCTGGGAGCGACATCAGCTTCTCGTTCAGCGAGCGGAAGATGCCGCGTGCGCCCTCGTCCTTGTCCACCGCGAGGTCGGGGCGAGCGATGTCACCCACGAAGAGGCTGTCGCCGGTGAGCACTGCCCAGGGCTGGTCGCTCCGATTCGAGTCGACCAATGCGAAGGCTGTGTGCTCGGGCCGGTGGCCGGGGGTGTGGATGGCGCGCACCGTGAGATCGCCGAGCGGAAGCTCCCAGCCGACGTCGAACGCCTCGTGCTCGTAGGCCGGGGCCGCGTCGCGGTGGATGTGGATCGTGGCTCCCGTGGCAGCGGCGAGGCGCCCGTGGCCCGACACGTGGTCGGCGTGGTTGTGCGTCTCGAGGATGTGCTCGATGTCGATCCCGAGGAAGCGCGCGAGCCGCAGGTACTCGTCGATGTCGAGCTTCGGGTCCACGACGGCGCCGACGCCGGCGTCCTCGTCACCGATCAGGTAGCTGGCACAGCCGAGATCGTCGTGGACCAGCTGGCGAAAGATCACCAGGTCACTCTAAGAGGCGGTGGGGGCTAGGCGCGGGACTCGGCCCGCACCTCGGGCTCGACCTCGGGCGCGCGCTTGACCCGTCCGCGGCGACGGGCCAGGTCGAGGGCCGCGCCGACGAACTCGCGGAACAGCGGCTGCGGGCGCAGCGGGCGCGACTTGAACTCCGGGTGATACTGCGACGCCAGGAAGAAGGGATGGTCCGGCAGCTCGATCACCTCGACGAGCCGGTCGTCCGGCGAGGTGCCGCTGAAGACGAGGCCGGCGTGCTCGAGGCGCTTACGGAGGTGGTTGTTCACCTCGTAGCGATGGCGGTGGCGCTCGTAGATGACCGCGTCGTCGTAGATCTCACGCGCGCGCGTGTCGTCGTGCAGCTTGACCGGGTCCGCGCCGAGGCGCATCGTGCCGCCCATGTCGCGCACCTCCTTTTGCTCGGGCAGGAGGTCGATCACCGGGAACGGGGTCTCGGGGTCGAACTCGGTCGAGTTCGCGCCATCCATCCCGGCAACGTGGCGCGCGAACTCGGCGACCGCGATCTGCATCCCGAGGCAGATGCCGAGATAGGGCACCTCGTTTTCGCGCGCGTAGCGCGCCGCCTGGATCTTGCCCTCGATCCCTCTCACGCCGAAGCCGCCGGGCACGAGGATGCCGTCGCAGGTGGCGAGCTCCTCGGCCACCTCGCCGTCGGTCAGGCGCTCGCTGTCGACCCAGACGACCTCCACGTGCCCGCCGTGGTGCGAGCCCGCGTGGTTCAGCGCCTCGATGACAGACAGGTAGGCGTCCGCGAGCTGGTTGTACTTTCCGACGAGCGCGATCCGCACCTGGTCCGTCGCGGACTCGACGCGCTCGACGAGCCCCTCCCAGTCGGTCAGGTCCGGCGGCGGAAACTCAATCCCGAAGTGCTTCAGCACGACCTCGTCGACCCCCTCGCGCGCGAACTCGAGCGGCACCTTGTAGATGGAGTCGACGTCGCGCGCCGACACCACGGAGCTCACCGGCAGGTTCGCGAACAGCGCGATCTTCTCTCGGATGTCCTTGCCGAGCTGCTCCTCGGAGCGGCACATCACCATGTCCGGCTGGATGCCGATGCGGCGCAGCTCCTGGACCGAGTGCTGCGTGGGCTTCGTCTTCAGCTCGCCGGCGTTGCCGAGGAACGGCACGAGCGTGAGGTGGACAAACATGCAGCGGTCGCGCCCGATCTCCGAGTGGAACTGACGGAGCGCCTCGAGAAACGGCAGCGACTCGATGTCGCCCACCGTGCCGCCGATCTCGGTGATGACGATGTCGACATCCGTGGACTCGGCCACGAGCTTGATCCGGTTCTTGATCTCGTCGGTGATGTGCGGGATCACCTGGACGGTGCCGCCGAGGTAGTCGCCGCGGCGCTCGCGCCGGATCACCGAGTTGTAGATCGCGCCGGCGGTGGCGTTCGAGGCACGGCTCGTGTTGGTGTCCGTGAAGCGCTCGTAGTGCCCGAGGTCGAGATCGGTCTCGGCGCCGTCCTCGGTGACGAACACCTCGCCGTGCTGAAAGGGGCTCATCGTGCCCGGGTCGACGTTTATGTACGGGTCGAACTTCTGGATCGTCACGGACAGCCCGCGTGCGACCAGAAGACGGCCCAGAGATGCGGCCGCGATGCCCTTCCCGAGTGCTGATACGACGCCGCCGGTGACGAAGATGAAGCGGGTTTCCGGGCGGCTCTGTGGCATCAAGTCTCTGGGAAATCCAGTGTACTCATCGGCCCGGCGGAGCACTGACTGGGGTACTCACGCCGCCGCCAGCAGCTCCTCGGCGTGGCGGCGCGCGGCCGTGTCGGATGCCTCGGCGCCGAGCATGCGGCAGAGCTCGGCGACGACGCCGTCGCCATCGAGCGCCTCGACGGTCGTGAGCGCGGTGTCGGACTCAGCGGACTTCTCGATCCGGAAGTGGCTGCTCGCCAGCGCGGCGATCTGCGGCAGGTGCGTGATGCAGAGCACCTGCCTCCCCTCGCTCAGCGTCCGCAGCCGCTCGCCGACCGCACGTGCGGTCTGGCCGCCGACCCCGGCATCGACCTCATCGAACACGATCGTGCGCGACTCCCTCGCCCCGGCGACCGTCATCAGGGCGAGCATGACGCGCGACAACTCACCCCCGGACGCTGCGTCGCGAATGGACGCCGCCGGCACGCCGGGATTTGGAGCCAGGAGGAACTCGACGCGCTCGGCGCCGATGGGCGCCATCTCATCCCTCGCATCGAGCACCACCTCGAACTGGGCCCCCTCCATCGCAAGCGAGGAGAGCTCCTGCCGAACGCGCTCGGCGAGCTTCGGCGCTCCCTTCCGTCGCGCGGCCGTGATCGACTTCGCCAACTTGTCGCGCTCTCCCTGCGCTTCCGCCAGGGCCGCCGCGGCTCGCTCGGTCTCGATCTCGGCGTGCGCGAGGCGCGCATGCTCCTCGCGACAGCGTTCGGCGTGTGCCAGCACGGCCGCGACGGTGCCTCCATGCTTCCGCTCGAGACGGTCATACAGCTCGAGCCGCTCCTCGACGACCTCGAGCCGACCGGGTTCGGCTTCGAGGGAGTCGGCGTAACGGCGGAGCTCCGCCCCGAGATCCTCGGCCTCCAGCCGCAGAGCTGTGAGGCGCTCGGCGAGCGCGCCCAGCTCGGGATCGGCCGCCGCTACCGGCTCCGCCAGCCGCTCCGCTTCGGCGAACAGCGCCGCGACGCCGGAGCCACCCTGGGATACGAAGCTGCCGCCCTCACCACTCGGCGCGATCGCCTCGGCGCCGGCTCCGGCCGCCGCCAGCAGGCCGTCCAGTTCGCGAAGCCGCGAGCGCTCGGCCATCAGCGACGCCTTCTCCTCCTCTGTCGGGCCGAGCGCCTCGATCTCCTCGATCTCGAAGGCGAGCAGGTCCAGGTCGCGATCGCGAGTGCCCGCGCGCTCGCGGAGCTCCCCCAGGTCGCGCTCCAGCCCGCGGACGCGTGCGTGCGCGGTGCCCAGCTCTGCCCGCAGGTCCATGTGCGCGCGGCCGCAAAAACCGTCGAGCAGGTCGAGCTGCGCCGAGGCGAGGGTGAGCTTCCGGTGCTCGTGCTGGCCGAAGAACGCCACCAGCCGGCTGCCCAGCGCCTGCAGGTCACCCGCCGTCGCCGAGCGTCCCTGCACGAACGCCCGCGTGCGTCCTTCGGCGCTGACTCGGCGCGCGAGGACGATCTCATCGATCTCCTCGCCCACCCGCTCGCGCAGATCGGCGAAGTCCGGCTCCTCCAGCAGGCCCCGCGGCAGCTCGAACACGCCTTCCACGTATGCCTCCGGCGCCCCCGGCCGGACGATTCCGGGTCGCGGCTTTCCGCCAAGGAGAAGGTCCAGCGCGTGCGCGAGGACCGTCTTCCCCGCCCCCGTCTCCCCCGTGATCGCGGTGAGACCGTCGCCCGGCCGCAGCTCGGCGCGCTCGATAAGGAGCAGGTTCTCTATGCGGAGCTCGAGCAGCACCCCGCAGGTGTACCAGCGGCATCCGACGGAGTCGGGATCGCGTAACGCTCTAGTAGGCGAGGCGCCCGAACTTGTCGCGCAGGCGATGGTAGAAGCTCGCGCCCGGCAGCTGCGCGAGCAGCGCACAGCGCGCCGCGAAGCGAATCGCCATCGTGTCCTCGCGCGGGAGGACGCAGACGCTGCGGCCGTCTGTGGTCATCTCCACATCCTCGTCGCGCGACCGGTTCGTGACCGCCAGCGTGTCGGCCGGGGCGACGACCAGCGAGCGTGCGGTGAGCGTGTGCGGGGCGATGAACGAGACCACGTAGCCCTCCACGCCCCACGCCAGGACGGGGCCGCCGTTCGCCAGGTTGTAGCCCGTCGACCCGGCCGGTGTGGCGACCACGAGCCCGTCGCAGCGCACCTCGCCGAGCTGCTCGCCCTCGACCGAGTAGGCCAGCTCGGCCACCCGCCCGCTCCGCTGGCGGTGGAACGAGACGTCGTTCATCGCGACCTCGTCTCCCTCGGTCGTGCTCGCCACGAGCCCGGGGATGGGCATCACGTCGAACTCGCCCGTGAGCGCAAGGCGCATGCCCTCGTCGAGTTCCTCCGGCTCGATCGTCGCCAGGAAGCCGATCGTCCCGAAGTTCACGGCGAACACGGGCACCTCGCGGCGGGCATACCGCCGGAGCGTGGAGAGGATCGTGCCGTCGCCGCCGAGCACCACGGCGAGGTCGGTGTCCACCATCGGATCCGCGCCGAGCACCACCCCGTCCTGCGCCTCGATCCCGTGCTTGTCGACCTCGTCCGCCGGGAGGTGCACCTCCACACCCGCATCGCGCGACAGCTCGAGCACGCGCCGCAGCGCGTCGCCGGTCTGCTGGGGGCGCGCGTGGGTGAAGACGGTCAGGCTCGTCACGGCTCCGCCCTGCGCGCCGCGCGGGCGACATCTTCGCGAGCGCCGTCGCGACCGCTCTGGGCGAGCCAGACGAAGGACTCGCGGTTGCCCGCAGGCCCCGGCAGACCGGAGGGCGCGTAGCCGAGCAGGGACAGGCCCAGGTCCGAGCGCGCGAACTCGCCCACGGCGACCAGCGCGGCCCGCCGGTCCTCCGCCGAGCGCACGACTCCCCCCTTGCCGACCCGCTCGCGTCCAACCTCGAACTGGGGCTTGACCATCGCAAGGAGATCGAAGCTGGGCGCCGCGACGCCGACCACGGCGGGCAGGACCTTGGTCAGCGAGATGAAGGAGAGGTCGGCGACGATGAGGTCGGGCTCATAGGGCAGCTCACCGTGCTCGAGCAAGCGCGCGTTGCGGCGCTCGATCACGGTCACGCGCTCGTCGTTGCGCAACCGCCAGTGGAGTTCGCCGTACGCCACGTCGAGCGCGATCACGGACTCGGCGCCGCGCTGCAGCAGCACATCGGTGAAGCCGCCGGTGGAGGCACCGACGTCCAGCGCCCGCCGCCCGGCTGGATCGAGCCCGAACGCATCCAGCGCGTTGGCGAGCTTGACGCCACCTCGCGAGACGTACGGCGGCGCCTCGGCCACCGCCACGTCCGCCTCGTCGGGCACGAGCGCGCCCGGCTTCGTGGCAGGGCGCCCGCCGACTCGCACGTCGCCGGCGATCACCGCCGCGGCGGCCCGCGTGCGCGACTCGAACAGGCCGCGCTCGGCGAGCAGGGTGTCGAGCCGCCGCTTGGCCACGCGCGGGAGAGTACCCCGGGACGGCGAACTAGCGGGCGAGTACCCCGAGCGTCCCGCCACTGCCCACCAGTTCCTCGCGTCGGTCGTGGCCACCACGGCGGGCTACCTCCGGGCCGCAAGCCGGCGTAGCCACCCGTGTGTGAGGCACGTCACACAACCCGATGGGGGTGGGCGTAGCCTCGGAGTCGATGACGAGAGCCCAGATCATCGGCCACGGCCTCAGGGCAGCCCTGCTCGTGATCGCCGGCAGCGCGCTTATCGGCGTCCCCTTCCTCATGGCACTCGATGCGGCGCCGCTCGTGACCGGTGTCCTCGTGGGCTCGCTTGCGATCGCGCTCGGGCTGGCAGGCACCGAGCCCGGCTCGCGCGGCAGCCTGCCGCTCTCGACCCAGGCCGTCTACGACCGCGGGCTCGCGCTGGGCCTGATCGCCGCCGCCGGCATTTTCGCGCTCGCCGGTGAGACGGCCGCGATGGGCCTGTTCGCGGCCGCCGGCCTGGCCGCGCTCATCATGACCTCGGTGACCCGTTACAGCGCGGGAACCATCTAAGACTTACTCCCAAAGAACACATACGCATCACTCCTCCCTCAAGAAACGGCCCCGCTCCCGGCGGGGCCGTTTCTTATTGGGGCTCGCGGGGCTGCCCTTCCCTCGAGGCCCCGCGCGAATTCCACCCTCATATCCTCTCCCGATCGCAACCCACCGTTACGAGACTCGTCTGCGCTGGACCGGCTCCACCGGCCTCGGCTGGGACCACTACGACCGGACGCATTCGGCCACGGCCCCGCCTGCCCAGCAGGAGGTCGGGCTGACGACCGGCGAATCAAAGGGTGACCCGGCCGTCCTCAATCCCGAGCAGCTGCTGCTGATGGCGGCCTCCTCGTGCCAGATGCTGTGGTTCCTCCACCTCGCGGCGAAGGCCCGGATCGACGTGGTGGCCTACGACGACGAGGCTGTCGCGCTGATGCCGGACGACATCGACCCGGTCAGGATCACCGAGGTCACCCTCCGCCCGCGCATCGCCGTGACGGGCGATGCGAGCGAGGAGCGCATCCACAAGCTCGTCCACACCGCTCACGAGTACTGCTTCATCGCGAACAGCCTCAACAGCGCGATGTCGATCGAGCCCACGGTCGAGCGCCGGTAGCCTCTCGCGGATGCCCGCCCCGGAACTCCTGCACCGGCTCCTCACAGCGCCCGGCCCGCCCGGACATGAGAGCCGGCCGGCGGCCGTATGGCGCGAGGCCGCCGAGGGGTTCGCTGACGACGTCACGATCGACAGGCTCGGCACCACCGTCGCCAGGGCGAACGGGCGCGGCGACAGCCCGCTCATGGCGGTCGTCGGCCACGTCGACGAGATCGCGCTGCTCGTGAGTCATGTGAGCGATAAGGGCTACCTCCACGTCGTGCAGTCGGGCGGCTGGGACCCGCAGGTCCTCGTGGGCCAGCGCGTGGAGGTGCTCACCCGCGACGGGATCGTGCCCGGCGTGGTCGGGCGGAAGCCGCCGCACCTGACCGACCCGGAGGAGCGCAAGAAGGCGGTCGAGCTGAAGAAGCTTCAGGTGGACATCGGCGCCAAGGACGGCGACGAGGCGCGCGCGATGGTGTCCGCCGGCGACCAGGTGCTCATCGCGGCGGAGCCGCTCGACATGCCGAACGGGCGGCTCGCCTCGCGCGCGCTCGACAACCGGCTCGGCGTGTTCGTCGCGATCGAGGTCGCGCGACGGGTGAAGGAGGCGGGCGGCGGCGCCGGACCGGTTGCCGGCGTGGCCGCGGTACAGGAGGAGATCGGAGCCCACGGCGCGCGCGTGATGGCCTACGGGCTCGAGCCGGACCTCGCCGTTGTCGTGGACGTGACACACGCCACCGACGCCCCCGGCGTCGACCCCGGCGAGCTCGGCGATCATGGGCTCGGTAGCGGACCGGTGATCACCCGCGGGGCGATCGTGAGCCGCGCGGTCAACGACCTGCTCGACGAGGTGGCGAAGGCCGAGGGCATCGAGTGCTCGACCGAGGCGGCCGGTCGCGGGACCGGCACGGACGCCGACACCGTCCACCTCAGCCGCACTGGTGTGCCGGTCGCGGTGGTGTCGATACCGCTGCGCTACATGCACTCGCCGGTCGAGCTGGTCCAGCTCTCCGACGTCGAGGGCACGATCAAGCTGCTCACGGCTCTCGCGCTCCGTCTGGAGGCGGACACAAGCCTCGCTCGCTGGTAGCTACGCCAGCGAGGGCTGGAGCACGGCCTGCGCAACCCGCTCCGCGACCTTCTCGGCCGTGAGGCCGACCTCCTCGCGGATGAGGGCCGGCTTGCCGTGCGTGACGTAGCGGTCCGGCAGGCCAAAGCGAAGCACGCGCGAGTCGCGCAGCAGGTCGCGGTCGGCCAGGTGCTCGAGCACGGCTGAGCCGAAGCCGCCGGCGAGCACGTTCTCCTCGACCGTCACCAGCAGGTCGTGCTCGGCTGCCAGGCGCTCCACCAGCTCGGTATCGAGCGGCTTGACGAAGCGGGCGTCGGCGACCGTCGGATCCACCCCGTGCTCGGCCGCCAGCTCCTCGGCGGCGCCGAGCGCGACGCTCACTCCGTAGCCGTAGCCGAGGAAGGCGACGGTCTCCCCGTCGCGCAGCAGCTCGCCGCGGCCGATCTCGATCGGCTCGGGACGCGCCGGCAGCGGCACGCCCTCCGCCTCGCCGCGCGGGTACCGGAGCGCGATCGGACCGTCGTCGTGCCTCACGGCGGTGTGGAGCATGTGCACGAGCTCGGCCTCGTCGCGGGGCGCCATCAGCACGATGTTCGGAAGGCAGCGTTGGTAGGAGATGTCGAAGACGCCGTGGTGAGTGGGGCCGTCGTCCCCAACGAGCCCCGCCCGGTCCATGGCGAACACGACGTTCAGCTTCTGAAGGCAGACATCGTGGACGATCTGGTCGTAGGCGCGCTGGAGGAAGGTGGAGTAGATCGCTGCAACCGGCTTCGCCCCCTCGAGCGCCAGCCCGGCCGCGAACAGCACTGCGTGCTGCTCGGCGATGCCCACGTCGTAATAGCGCTCGGGCAGCGCCTTCTGCAGCAGGTTAAGCCCGGTGCCCGAGTTCATCGCCGCGGTGATGCCCACCACGCGCTGGTCGCGACGCGCCTCCTCGACGAGCGCCTCGCCGAACACGGTCGTGTACTGCGGCGGCGCCGCGGGCGGGGCCTTTGCGCTGCCCGCGGGCTTCTTCTTGGGCGCCGCGGCCCCGTTGACGATCGACCCGGGCTTCGCGGCATGCCACTTCTCCATGCCCTCGAGCCCGCCCTCCTCGGCGGGCGCGAAGCCCTTGCCCTTCACCGTCGTGCAATGGACGACCACCGGGCGCTCGGCCTCGAGCGCCTCGCCGATCGCCTGGCGCAGCGCCTTCACATCATGACCGTCGATCACGCCAACATAGGCGAGGTCGAGCTCCTCGAAGAAGAGGCCAGGCGCCCAATAGGCCTTGAGCGACTCCTTGAGGATCGGCCCGAGCCGCTCGATCTTGCTTCCGATCCCGGCGGGCAGCTTCGTGAGCGTCTCCTCCACGTCCTCGCGCGCGTGGTACAGCTTCGGATTGAGCCGCATGCGGTTGAAGAGCCGCGACAGCGCGCCGACGTTCGGGGCGATCGACATCCCGTTGTCGTTCACCACGATCACGATCGGCACGTCCATGCCACCGGCGTTGAGAAGCGCCTCGAACGACACCCCGCCCGTGAGCGCGCCGTCGCCGATCACGACGACCACCTTGCCGTCGGGTGCGACCCCCTGCCGCATCGCCTCCTTGATCCCGACCGCGTACGAGACGCTCGTCGAGGCGTGGCCCGCGCCCATGATGTCGTGCTCCGACTCCTGGATCGCGCAGAAGGGCGCGAGGCCGCCGTACTTGCGGATCGTGTGAAGCTCGTCGCGGCGGCCGGTGAGGACCTTGTGCGGGTAGGCCTGGTGACCCACGTCCCAGAGGACCTTGTCGCGCGGGGAGTCGAGCAGCGAGTGGATCGCCACGGCGATCTCGCAGGCGCCGAGGTTGGCTCCGAAATGCCCGCCGATCTCGCCGATGGTCTCGATGATCAGCTCGCGCACCTCCTGCGCCACCTGGCTCAGCTGCTCGTCGTCGAGGTCCTTCAGGTCCGTCGGGCCGTTGATCTTGTCGATGAGCTTTGGGGCGGTCATGTCGTGCGCGTGAGGATGTAGTCGGCGATCTGCCCGAGCCTCCCGGTTGCTCCGTCGGCCTGTGCCAGCGTGGCCCTCGCTGCCGCGTGACTCTCCTTCGCCAACTCCCGTGCCCGGTCGAGGCCGAAAACACTCACATAGGTCGCCTTGCCATGGCGTTCGTCGGAGCCCCGCGGCTTACCGAGCTCCGCCTCGTCGCCGGTCACGTCGAGGATGTCGTCGACGATTTGGAACACGACACCGAGCTCCGCCGCGAAGCGCCGGAACGGGATTGTGGCAGGTCCGTCGAGACCCTCGAGCACAAGCACAGATCCGACGGATGCGCCAATCAGGGCGCCCGTCTTCAGCTCGTGGAGCCGCCGCAAGGAAATCGAACGCTCGCGCGCACCGCCCGCTCGCGGGTCCGCCTGCTCCGCGCCGGCCACGTCGAGGAACTGGCCGCCGACCATCCCGCGCGTGCCGGCGGCGGTCACCACCTCGCGGATCGCGGCGATGACCTGGGCCGGCTCGCCCTGCTGCTCGTCCAGCGCGAGCCGAAGCGCCTCTGCGAACAGTCCATCGCCGGCCAGAATCGCAACGTCCTCGCCGAACGCGACATGGCAGGTCGGCTTGCCGCGGCGGAGCTCGTCGTCGTCCATCGCAGGGAGGTCGTCGTGGATCAGCGAGTAGGTGTGGATCATCTCGATGGCGGCCGCGAGCGGGAGCGCCTCCTCCGGCGGGCGGCCGACCGCCTCCGCCGTGGCGAGCGCGAGCACCGGGCGGATGCGCTTGCCGCCGGCGAGCAGCGAGTACCGCATCGCCTCCTCGAGGCGCTCCGTGTCGGGCTCGACTGCGAAGCGCAGTCCTTCCAGATACGCGTCGACCTTCGCCTGGAGCTCGACCGGGTAGGCCGCCGCCTCGACAGGCGAGCGGGCGGTGCCGGCGAGCACCCATTCTCCCTGGCTCAAAGCAGCCGCTCCTGCCCCTCCGACTCGACCGCCCCGCGCGCCCGGGCATCGATCTCGGCGCCGAGGCGAGTGGCCGTCTCCGCGCAGCGCTCGACGAGGTCGGCCGCCTCGTCGGAGTCGACCGCGTCCGCGCGGAGCTTGTCGGCAACCGCCTCGAGTTCCTCGGCTAGCCCGGTCAGTGAGTCCGCCGCATTCACCCTGATCCCCCATTCTCCCTTTGGACCGCTCCCAGCACCCCGTTGATGAACCCAGGCGCATCGGCGCCGCACAGCTCCTTGGCCGCCTCAACCGCCTCGTCAATCGCCACCTCGGCCGGAATGTCGGGCCTGGTCCGTATCTCGTGAACTGCGACGCGCAGGATATTGCGTTCCAGCGGGGCGATGCGGTCGAGCGACCAGCCGCTCGCGTGCTTCGCGATCGACTCGTCGAGCGAGCCGCGCTCCGCTTCGACTCCGTCGACGAGCTCCCGCGTGAACTGGCTTGCGCCGCCCTCGACGAGCTCCTGCGCCGGCCTGCCCGTCACGTCGGATTGGTAGAGCGCGACCACCGCGGCGCGTCGCTGCTCAGTCCGCCTTGCCACTGCGGCTCACACGCGCGAGACGTACTCGCCGGAGCGCGTGTCCACGCGGACGCGGTCGCCCACGTTCACGAACAGCGGCACGCGCACGACGACGCCGGATTCGAGCGTGGCGGGCTTGTCGCCGCCGCCGCTCGCGGTATCCCCGCGGACGCCGGGCTCGGTTTCGGTGACGTTCAGCTCGACAGCGCTCGGCACCTGAACGTCGCTGGGCGATTCGTCGACATAGAGCATGTCGACCTCCTCGTTGGGCACGACCCACTTGAGCGACTCGACCACCGCCTCCTCGGGCACCGCCATCTGCTCATAGGTCTGCGAGTCCATGAAATGGGCATCGGTCCCGTCGGAGTAGAGGAAGGTCATCTTGCGCGACTCGGTCCGGACCGGACGGAACTTCTCGCCCGCCCTGAAAGTCTTGTCGATCACGGCCCCGTCGTCGGCCCGCTTGAGCTTGGTGCGAACGAACGCCCCACCCTTTCCCGGCTTCACGTGCTGGAACTCGACGATCTTGAAGACCCTGCCGTCAACCTCGATGTGGGTGCCGTTCTTGAATTGGTTGGTGCTTATCGTCACAGGAGCGCGTTCATGGAAGTCTCGGCGCGGGCTCGCCGCAGCGCCGAAGGGTAGTCACGGCGCCGTCGGTCGGCTACCCGGGAGGCTGCGCCGCTTCGAGATCTTCCTTCGCGTCCGGCTCGCTCATCGTGAGCACGCGCAGAGCGTCGGGCGGCAGATGAAGGCAGACCGCCGCACCCGACTCGAGCTCGGTGGCCGAGACGCTGCCGTCGTTCGGCACCATGGCCTTGAGGAGCTCGCCGCCGAGCACGCGGACGTGCACATCGTACGAGCTGCCCAGGAAGACCGACCGCTCGACCATCCTCGGCAGGCGCTCCTCGCCGCGGCTGGTGTGGGGCTCGATCGCGATTCGCTCGGGCCGAATCATCACCTTCACCTCGCCGCGTGCGCTGGTCGTGCCCTCCCGTGCTCGCAGCGTGCGGTCGCCGACCTGGACCGTCCGCCCCGTCCTCGCCGAGCGCCGTGCCCCTGAGCAGGTTCGACACCCCCAGGAAGTCGGCGACGAAGACGGTCTCCGGCTCCTCGTAGACCCCCTTCGGCGAGGCCGCCTGCTCAACGCGACCCCTGTTCATGACCGCGACGCGGTCGCTCATCGTCAGAGCCTCGCTCTGGTCGTGGGTGACGAAGATGAACGTGATCCCGAGCTCGGCCTGAAGCGCCTTCAGCTCGACCTGGAGGTTCTTGCGCAGCTGCGCGTCGAGGGCGCCGAGTGGCTCGTCGAGGAGCAGCACACGGGGCCGTAGCACCAGCGCGCGCGCGAGCGCGACGCGCTGCTGCTGCCCGCCCGACAGCTGGTCGGCCTTGCGGTGCGCGAAAGCGGTCATGTCGACCATCTCGAGCGCATCGCTGACCCGCTTGGCGCGTTCCTCCTTGCTGAGCTTGTGGTACTTGAGCCCAAACGCCACGTTCTTAGCCACGTCGAGGTGCGGGAACAGCGCGTAGCTCTGGAACACCGTGTTCACGTTGCGCTGGTGCGGGGGCACGCGCGCGACATCGTTGCCGTCGAGCAGGATCCGGCCGCTGGTCGGACGCTCGCGATCGCCTCGGCGGGCGCACGTGGAGCACCGCCTGGAACGGGTTTCAGGTCGAATACGGCGGAGCCTGGGTGCACTGGCACCAGCCCCACACCTTCTCCGAGCTGACAAGAGCCGGGCTTTCGGTCGCCGTCAGCGACAACACCGGGCGCGCACACTGGCACGTCGGTGCTGAGCGCCGCACCGGCACGATCCAGGAACGGGACGCGATTGCCGTCCGCGGATGGGACCGCTTCGTGAAGGGCGTTCGGGACGCGCTGCCGCAGCCCCACGCCCCGCTGACGGCGCTAAGCGAGCTCGCGCGCTTCGACCGGCTCACGATCGCCGAGCGGATCGGCGAGCTCGATCTCGACGAGGAGGAGCGCGACGTTCTGGCGGCCGAGCTCGAGTCGGTCGCGCACGGACCGCTCACGGAGGCGGGGGCCGTGTCGATCCTGCGCTGGCACGCGCTGTCGGGTTACAGCTTGGAGCTCGCCCAGTTCACGGGAGGTCGCGTGACGATCGCGGAGAGCACCGGTGCTCTGCTGGCCGCGATCGCCGACGCCGCCGTCTTCGAGCGGCGGTTGGCCACGCCGGTCGCGGCGGTGGTGAGCCGCGGCGGGCAGGTGGAAGTCCAGGCTCGTGACGGCGAGACGTTCACGGCGGGCGCCGCGATCGTGGCCGTTGCGTTGAATGCCCTCGGTGGGATCGAGTTCAGCCCGGAGCTCCCGGAGGACAAACGTCGGGCGATCGAGCTCGGCCAGGCCAGTCGCGGCGTCAAGGTGATGATCCACGCGCGAGGCGAGGACGTGTTCCAGAACTCGATTCGCTTCCGCCATCCGTTCGGCTATCTGGGCAGCGAGATCCTGGTCGGCGACGGGACGCAGCTGATGATCGGCTTCGGCAGCGAGGCCGAGCTCTGCGACGTGGCCGATCTGCGCGCCGTGCAGGCCGACCTCGACGAGATCTTGCCCGGTTACGAGGTCCTGGACGCGACGGCGCATGACTGGCTCGCCGACGAGTTCTCGCGCGGCACCTGGGCCATCCACCGCCCGGGCTGGTACGAGCACCACCATGCGGCCATGCGCAGACCCGAGGGCAATGTCATCCTCGCCGGCTCGGACCTAGCGAACGGCTGGGCCGGCTTCATCGACGGGGCGATCGAGTCGGGACTGCGCGCGGGCGCCTGGGCGTCGACGCTCGGCTAGCGCGGCGAATGCCACCCCGTCCTGCCTAAAGCACACTATGCGTGCTCTAGATGGGACAGCCGAAGCGGAATTGGCTTGGCTCGCGGCTGCACGGGATCGGCCCGGAGGCGCTGGTCCCCGCGTAGATCATTCGCCCGGCATGTCGGGCGGCAGGCGGCCCTCTTCGCGAAGCTTCTCCAGGTGCGCCGCCAGGGTCAGCGCCGCCGCGGGGCGCAGCTCGGCCGGCACCTCGGACCACGCTGCGTCGAGCAGCTCGTCCTCGGTGCGCAGTCCCGACTCCAGCGCCTCGAGCAAGCGGCGCTCGCGGTCGAGCCGGTGTGCGATGTACTCGTCCAGCTTTGCGGCGGGGTCGTACACGTAGGGGCCGTGCCCGGGGCACAGCACCTCGAGGTCCAGCGAGCGCAGCCGGCGCAGCGAAGCGAGGTACGCCGAGAGCGAGCCCTCGCCGGGGGCGATGAAGACGCTCCCTTCACCCAGCACGGTGTCGCCCGTGAAGCACACACGCCCCATCAAGAGGCAGACACTGTCCGGCGAGTGACCGGGCGTCGCGAGGGTAGTAAAGGGGCCTATGGTCTCCCCGTCCCGTGGGAGCGTGACCGGGGCGTCGAGCGACTCGGCCCCCTCGGAGTGATCCGCGTGCGAATGAGTGAGCACCACACCCTCGACGGCGCCCTCGGCCGCGCGTCGGATCGCGTCTAGATGAGACGGGAGAGCAGGCCCGGGGTCGACGACCCAGCGCCCGATGACATAGCTGTTCGTCCCGTCGAGCGTCAGCGCCGACGGGTTCGGAGCACGCACGCGGATGACGCCGCCGGAAACGGGCACGATGGAGGTTCTAGCGGAGTATCCTCGCCGAAGTTGGGCTCGCATTCGAATCGGGGGGACTCTGGGCGGGGAGACCGCCTGTTTGCGCTTGCGCTGATCGCCATGGCCGCGGTCGCCGCGGTCGACATCGCGATCGGCTCCGCTGCCGTGCTCGCCGAGCTGCTTCTGGTCGGCCCGCTCATCGCCGCCACAGGCTCCTCACCGAGGCAGACGCTCATCACCGCCGTCATCGCCCTCGTCGTTGCGGTCCCGCTTGGGTTCGCCTCCGACGCCTTCTTCAGCACCACGCACGCCCTGGGCATCGGCGTCGTGGCCGTCGGCGGTGCGCTAGCGGTCGTGATCGCGCGGCTCCGGGCCCAGCGCGAGCGCGACACCGCGCGCCTCCAGCTCCAATACAACGTCGCGCGGGTCATCGCCGAAGCGGACACGTTCGACGAGGCCGCTCCCAAGCTACTTGGCGCCATCGCCCGCCCACTCGGGCGCGAGCTCGCCCAGTTCTGGGTGGAGCGCGACGACGGGAGCTTGCGCTGCGTCGCGCAATGGCACGAGGACGGCCTCGAGTTCGATGCCTTCATGAAGAGGAGCCGCGAGCTCGTCCTGGAGCCGGGCCGCGGACTTCCCGGGCAGGCATGGGAGAGCGGCCGGCCGGTGTGGCTTGGCGACGCCCTCGCCGCCGGCTCCTTCCTCCGTGAGCGCGAGGCCGAGCAGGCCGACCTCCACGGCGGCATGGCCTTTCCGGTCACGAGCGGCGAGAGCTGCATAGGCGTCATCGAGCTGTTCTCGCATGAGATCCGCGAGCGCGATCCCGAGATCTACGCTCTCACCGAGGCGCTCGGTCGCCAGGTCGGCGAGTTCATCGAGGCGCTTCACACCGAGCAGGAACGCGAGGAGGCGCGCCGCCAGCTCGAAGCGATCCTTCGCGGGGTCGCCGACGCCGTGACGGCCCAGGCGCCCGACGGCCGGCTGGTGTTCGCGAACGAGGCGGCTGCGGCCTCGATGGGCTTCGAGTCGCCGGAGGCGCTGATGAATGCGCCCCTCACGGCCATCATGGGCCGTTACGCCATCCTCGATGAAGAGGGCGAGCCGTTTCCGCTCGAGGCGCTCCCCGGACGGCGCGCGCTCGCGGGAGAGGACGGCGCGGAGTCGGTCGTCCGCTTCCGGCTCCGCGACACGGGCGAGGAGCGCTGGTCGGCCGTCAAGGCAACGCCGATTCGCGACGGGGACGGCCAGGTGACGATGGCGATCAACGTCATCGAGGACATCACGACCCACAAGCGAGCGGAGCTCGTGCAGCGCTTCCTGGTGCGGAGCGGAGACGTGCTCGCCTCCTCGCTCGATCCCGACGAGCTGCTGGTCGAGATCGCCAACCTGGCGGTGCCCGAGATGGCGGACTGGTGCTCGGTCGAGATCGCGACCGAGAGCGGCCTGCTGGAGCGCAAGGCGCTGGCGCACGTGGACCCGGAGGTGCGCCAGCAGGCGATCGACCTGAGCAAGCGCTACCCGCCCGACCCGGACGCGCCGCAGGGGATCTATCAGGTCGTCAGAACCGGGCAGCCCGAGCTCTACCCCGACATCCCCGACGAGATGTTGCACGAGGCCGCCGTCGACGACGAGCACTACAACGAGATCACCGCGATCGGCATGCGCTCGGCGATCATCGTCCCGATGACCACACGCGGCCGGACGCTTGGCGCGATGACCTGGGTCAACGGCCGCTCCGGCCGGCGCTTCGACGAGCAGGACGTGGAGCTCGCCCAGGAGCTGGCGCGGCGCTGCGCCACGGCAATCGAGAACGCGCGCCTATACAGCGAACGCGCGTACATCGCGCGCACGCTCCAGCAGAGCCTCCTGCCGGTCGAGCTCCCCGACATCCCCGGGATCGAGGTGGCTGCCCGCTTCCGCCCCACGGGCGAGGGCAACGAGGTCGGCGGGGACTTCTACGACCTCTTCGAGACGGGGAACCGCGGCTGGACGGTCGTGATGGGCGACGTGTGCGGCAAGGGCCCCGATGCCGCCGCGGTCACCGCGCTCGCGCGCTACACGCTGCGAGCCGCGGCCATGCGGGAGCGGCTCCCGAGCCGTAGCCTCTCGGTGCTGAACGAGGCGCTGCTCCGCCAGCGCGACGACCGCCGCTTCTGTACCGTTACGTACGCCTACGTCGAAAAGCTCGACCATGGCGCGCGGGCGGGGATCTCCTCGGGCGGCCACCCGCTGCCGCTGCTGCTTCGCGCGGACGGCAGCGTCGACGCGGTGGGGGCGCCCGGCACGCTCCTGGGCGTTGTGCCCGACCCGGATCTCGAGGACCGGGCGGTGACGCTCGAACCCGGCGATGCCCTCGTCCTCTACACCGACGGCGTCATCGAGACGCGCGCGAGCTCGAACGGGGTGCTGGACGAGCGCGGGCTGGCCGAGCTGATCGCCACCTGTGCCGGCCGCGACGCCGACACGATCGCCGCCATGGTCGAGCAGGCGGCGGTGCTGTCCCAGAACGGCCGCCCGAGGGACGACATCGCCGTTCTCGTGCTGCGTGTAGCCGATTAGAAGTCCAGTCGGGGGCATGTTCCGCGGCGCGATGGGTTGGGGCCGGACCGCGTCCGGGTACACCCGAAACATGTCGACTGAGGCTCGAGGGACCCGCGCGGGCGGAATCGAGAGGAAGGGCCCGGATGGCCTCAGAATGCGGCTTGGGAGCGGCCCGGACGCCGCAGCCGAGGCACGGCACGCCATCGCACAGCTGCGCGACCTCGATGCACCGCTGATGGAAACGCTGCGGCTGCTCGTAACCGAGCTGGTCACAAACAGCGTGCGGCACACGGACTGCGACGCGCTCACCCTCCAGATCGCGATCGGGAAGTCGGGCGTGCTCACCGAGGTTGCGGACGACGGGCCGGCGTTCGACCTCGAGCCCTTCGAGACCGGGGCGCACGACCCGGATTGCGGCTGGGGCCTGTTTCTCGTCCAGCGCCTCGCCCGCAGCTGGGGCGTCAAGCAGGAGGGCAGCTCGAAGAGGGTCTGGTTCGAGCTTGCCCGCGCCTAGAGCGTCAACTGCGGGTCGTCCGGCTCGGGCACCTCCTGGCCGAGCAGGGCGCGGAAGCGCTGGGCCGCGGTGGGCGCGTCATCGCCGCGGTTGTTGTTGAAGGCCACGTGCACCTCGCCGGCACTCTCGGCTAGCGTGCGCGCGCGGCCCGCGATCTCCTCGAGCTCGTCGTCGCTGTAGTTCCATGCGAAGCGCTCGGCCACCGACTTCCCGGTGAGGTAGCCCTTCGTGTTGCGCCCGTGCGCTCGCAGGTACGCCACCGAGGGGTTCGTCACCGCGTCCAGCGGCGGCATAATCTGGAAGTTGTCAGCCGGCGGGGCGTCTACCGTCACATACGTGACGCTGCGGTCGGCGAACCAGTCGAGGGTGACCTCGCGGCGGCGCTCGTCGACCCAGTTCCGGTTGCGCAGCTCAATCGCGAGCGGGTGCGGCCGGAACGCCTCGACGAGCCGATCGAGCTCCGCCAGCTGGTGGCGGGCCGGGCTGAAGGCCGGCGTGAGCTGGAGCAGATAGCTGCCGAGCTTGCCCGCGTCCGCGAGCGGGGCGGTCTCCTCGACGAGCCGCTCCGCGAGCGCGGTCTCGAGCTCGGGGGTGAGGCGAACCCGCCCGCGCCCCGCGGTCTCGGCGCGCTCGCGCAGGTCCGGTGGGAGCGACTCGATCTGAGCCGAGTGCCGCGACAGGGCCCGGTGGGCCTTTACGTCGAAGATGAACTCCGGCGGCGTGACCTCGACCCAGCCGTGGACGGTGGAGCGGTCGGGCACCGCGTAGAAGCTCGAGTTCAGCTCGACGAACTCGAAGCGCTGCGCGTACCAGGGCAGCCGCTCCTTGGCGGGCAGCTTGCGCGGATACCACTCCTTGACGAACCCTGGGTCCGCCCAGCTCGAGGTGCCCACGAGGATTCGACCTGCCATCGACGCTGATATTGCCTACCCGCGTCGGCCGAAGCTGTGCGCTGCCGGGAGCACGGCGCTCAGCTCGCCGGCGTCGCTCGACCACACGCGGCGCGGCTCGATGTGGGTGACCTTCGCCGGTGGGAGGTCGGGCCGGTCGAGGCGCTCGATCTGTTTGACGATCACGTTCGCCGTCCCCTCGCGGCGCTCGAGGCGGCCTGAGGCCAGGACGATCGGCTCCGAGCGCACGGCCAGCCGGAAGCGGTCGTACACCGGCGGCGACACGATCAGGTTGATCGTGCCGAGCTCGTCCTCGAGCAGCATGAACGTGACGCCCTTGGCCGTCGCGGGGCGCTGGCGCGCGATCACGAGGCCGGCCACCCGGACGCGTCGCCCGTTCGGATGGGTCTCGAGCTCGGTGCTTGTCGTGAGGTCCCCAGGCAGGCTCGGCCGCATCAGCTCGAGCGGGTGCTCACGGAGGGTCACTCCCGTCGACCCGTAGTCGGCCAACATCCGCTCCCAGGCGCTGAGCGCGCGCAGCTCGGGGCCCTCGTGCGGGTCGAGCGGAAGCGCAAGCTGGGTGCCCTCCGGCACCTGTGTTCCAGGCACCGCCACCCCGAGCATCCAGAGCGCACGCCGGCGCCTGGCAGAGGGATGGCCGTCGACCAGGGCGTCGCACGCGCCGGCCCAGGCGAGCCGGCCGAGCGTCTCGGCGGAGGCGCCGGAGCGGCCGGCGAGGTCGCCGAGCGAGCGCCAGCCGGAGCCCCGCTCCACCACCATCGCCCGCACCTCCGTCTCCTTCACCCCTGTCACGTAACCGAGGCCCATCCGGACCGCACGCCGTTTGGCAAGCCGCTGGGCGGTGCCCACGGCGCCGCCACCGATTTCCTCGACCCTGCACTCCGCGCCGCTTCGGACCACGCATGGGGGCAGCACCTCCACCCCGCGCCGCTGCGCCTCGTGGACCAGCGAATCCGGGGGATAGAACCCCATCGGCTGCTCGTTCAAGAGAGCGCACAGGAACTCGGGGTGATAGTGCACCCGCAGCCAGGTCGACTGGTAGGCGAGCAGCCCGAAGGCGGCCGAGTGCGCTTTCGGGAAGCCGAAGCCGGAGAAGCCCACGATCTGGGTCCAGACCCGCTCGGCCACCTCGCGCGCGGCTCCCCTCTCCTGCGCCCCGGCGATGAACTTCTCCTCGTAGGCGCGGATCGCCGCCTCGGAGCGACGCCTGCTCATCGCGCGCCGCAGTCCCTCGGCCTCCCCGGCGGAGAAGCCCGCGAACGCCATCGATACCTCGAGCACCTGGTCCTGGAAGACGATCGTCCCGAGCGTGTCGCGCAGCACCGCCTCGAGCGAGGGATGCTCGTAGGGCACCCGATAATCCGGATCCTCGCGGAGCGCTTTCCGGCGCTCGATGTACGGGTGCACCGCTCCGCCGATGATCGGCCCGGGCCGCACGAGCGCCACCTGGACGGTCAGGTCGTCGAGCGTCGCGGGCCGGGTCCGCTTCAGCATCTGCATCTGGGCGCGCGACTCGATCTGGAAGACGCCGGTGGTCTCCGCCTCCTGGATCTGTGCGTAGACCTCCTTGTCGTCATAGGGGATGCGAGAGAGATCGATCTTCTCTCCGCGCACGCGCGCGATCTCGTCGATGCAGCGCTCCACGGCCGACAGCATCCCGAGCCCGAGCAGGTCGATCTTGAGGAAGCCGGCGTCGCCGCAGGAGTCCTTGTCCCACTGCACCATCTGCCGTCCCTCCATCGAGGCCGGCTGCACCGGGCAGAGGTCAATCAGCGGCTGGGTCGAGATGACCATCCCACCCGGGTGCTGGGACATGTGGCGCGGCAGGCCCCAAGCGTCGTGGGCCAGCTTCACGAGCGCGTCCCAGCGCGGCGAGCCGCCGCGCGGCACCTCGTCACTAATTTCATTTCGGTCCTTCCAGGGGTCCACCTGCCGCGCGAGCCGCTCGATCTCCCCCGGCGGCAGGCCGAGCGCCTTGGCGAAGTCGCGCACGGCCGAGCGCACCTGGAAGGTCGAGAAGGCCGCCACGAGCGCGCAGCGGTCGCGCCCGTAGCGGTCGTGCACGCGCGGGATGAGCACCTCGCGGATGTCGCGCGGGAAGTCGAGGTCGATGTCGGGCAATGCGGTCAGCTCCTCGTTCAGGAAGCGGCCGAGGAGCAGCTCATTGGCGATCGGGTCGACGTGCGAGAGCCCGGTGAGGTAGCAGACGACCGAGGACACGCTCGAACCGCGCCCGCGCCCCGGCGGCAGTAGGCGCCGCGACGACTCCGGCCCGCGCACCTCCGCCGCCACCTCGCGCGCCAGCTCGAGCATGTCGCGGTGAAGGAGGAAGAACCCGGACAGCCCGAGGTGACGGATCACGCGCAGCTCCTCGTCGAGCCGGGCGGCGGCCTCGGAGTTGCGCGACCCGTAGCGCTCCTCGAAGCGGTCGGCGCAGATTGCCGCGAGCTTCGAGTCGGCCTCCGGGTCCTCGGAGCCGGGGTAGCGGTAGCCGAGGTCCTCGGTGAGGTCGAAGTGCAGACGCTCGGCGAGCCGGCCGCTCTCCTCGACCGCGTCCGGGTGCTCGCCGAAGCGCTCTGCCATCCGCTCGGGCGGCGCGAGCACGTGCGAGGAGTTGCCGCGGCGCTGCGGCTCGGTCTCGTCGAGCGTCTTCCCGAGGCCCACCGCCACCATCGCGTCCTGGAGCGCGATCCGCTGGCACGCGTGCACGTGCACGTTCCCGGTGGCCACAGTGGGCACCCCGAGCCGCCCGGCCAACTCGGCGAGCAGCCGGTTGCGGCGCCTGTCGTGGCGCCAGAAGGGGCGCTGGAGCTCGATCCGGAAGCGGTCCGGACCGAAGATCCGAACGAGCCGGCGCGCGGCCGCCGCCGCCTCGGCGTAGCGGCCCGCCTCGACGCGCGAGGCCACGGCGCCGCTGCGCGCGCAGCCCGAGAGGCAGACCAGCCCGGCCGCGAGCGGCTCGAGGACCTCGAGCGAGAGACTCGGCTCGCCGTCGAGCGGGTCCTGTCGGCCGCCGCCCTCCGTCCAGCCCTCGCGCGCCCAGCGGCGGGTGGGCCAGTGCGCGGCGGTGAGCGCCCGGCAGAGATTGGTGTAGCCCTCGCGCGTCTCGCAGAGGAGGGTGATGTGGGAGCCGTCGTCGAGAGTCAGCTCCGCCCCCGTGATCGGGCGAATCCCCAGCGGTTTCAGGGCGTGCGCCATCTCCATGGCGCCGTGAAGCCCGTCGTGGTCGGTCAGCGCGAGAGCGCTGTGACCCTGCTCGGCCGCAACCCCCGCCAGCTCAACCGGATGTGACGCCCCGTCAAGGAACGAATACGCGGAGTGACAATGCAGCTCTACATACGACACGAACACATGTTCGCACACAGCGCTGACGTTCGCGGCCTGCTTTCCACCGGCGTTTCATCCGCCGCCCGGCAAACGACGAGCAAGAGAGAGGGGACCGTGTCGAGTTAGCCGTGTATTCCGCGGTCAAGTTGACAAGCACCCTCGGAAACCGCCTCCCTCACCGCTGCCGTTCGCCTGCGCTGACACCGGCGGCGGGCCCTAAGCCACTGCTTCGTGCCCGCGGCGCCGCTTCGACTGGTAGAGCACCGCGTCTGCGCGCGCGACCAGGCGGTCGGCGCTCTCCCCCGGCTCGTAGGCCGCCACACCGAAGCTCGCCTGGATCAGGGAGATCGGCTCGCGCGCCGCTTCGGAGACCGCCTGCTGCAGGCGCTGGACGACCCGCTCCGCGTCGAGCTCGGAGGCGCCCGGGAGCACGATCGCGAACTCGTCGCCGCCTAGGCGGTAGGCGTCGTCGCGGCGCAGGCCCGTCCGCAGCGCGTCGGCGAGCAGTCGGAGCGCGAGGTCGCCCGCCTCGTGGCCGAGCGTGTCGTTCACGCGCTTCAGGTTGTCCATGTCGCACAGGATCAGCGCGAAGCCGGAATCGACCTCCGTCGCCTCGCGCGCTAGCCGCGCGCGGAAGGCGCGCCGGTTCAAGAGGCCGGTGAGCGCGTCGTGGGTTCCCTCGTGGCGGAGCTTCAGGGCCTGGTCGGCCGACTGGAGCGCCGCGACCGCCTGGTTCGCGAACAGCCGAAGCGCCTGAAGGCGAGCGCGCGTGGGCAGCAGCCGGTCGCGCGGGTCGTCCACCCAGATCAGCCCGCGGCGGCGGCCCTGCGGCTCGGTGAGCGGCACGATCAGCCAGTGGTGCGCCCACGCGTTGGGGCCCCGGCCGTGGAGCTCGGGGTCGTGGTCGACGGGGTGGCGGTTGAGGCGCTCGTCGGCCACCTCGGTCGGCACGAGATAGCAGCCCGCGATCTCGAATTCGTCTGTGAGCAGCGGCTCGAGGGCGTCGAGCGTGATCGCGTTGCTCACCCGCATCTCCCCGTCCCAGCCGCTCGAGGCATGCGGCACGAGCGGCATGTCGGCCCGCGGCGCCAGCTCGATCACGACCTTGTCGAAGCCGAGCGCGTCGCGGATGCCGTCGCTGACGGCCTGGAGGATGTCCTCGGGGTCGTCCGCCTCCGCCACCCGCGCCGAGACCTCGAGGATGCCCTCGAGCATCCGCTGGTGCTCGACGTCGTGGGCCGCGTCCTGCGCCATGCGCAGCGCCAGCGCCGCGTGGCTCGCGATCGCCACGAGCGCATCGATCTCGCCGTCGGTCGGCCGCCGGCCGGTCTCGGGCTCGTCGACCGAGATGACGCCGATCAGGAGCCCCTTGGGGTCGCGGAGCGGCACGAACAGGGCGTCCTCCGCCGTCCACGCGTTGGGGTCGTCGCTCGGCGCGATCCGCGGCACGTAGCTGTCGACTCCCAGCCCCTCCCAGTCAAACTCGCCGCCGGGCACGAAGTAGGCGCCGCGGCGGGCGAAGCGCTCGTCGAGGAGCGGCACCCAGGCCTCGCGCGGCGAGCTCTTCCCCACGAGCTCCTTCACGGACTCCTCCGAGCCGACGGCGGCCGAGGTGTGCATGTCGTCGAATGCCGGTCGGTAGACGTTCACCACGACGGCGCGATAGCCGAGCAGCTCGCTGATCGTGCTGCAGACGTCCTCGAGTACCTCCTGAAGGTCCGCATCGTCGCGAACGAGCGCCGTGCGCTCGAACATCGTCCCGAGGCGGGCAATCGTCGGAAGTGTGCTCACTTGGGTTTGCGGTGTACGGGGGCGGAACACCTGTATGTGTGTATCGGCGCGTTTTGGGATACCTGAAGTGCCAATTCCTCGCAATTTGCACAGTCTTGTCCTACGAACGCTGCAAAAACCAGCCACCGCCGACGAGATCACGGAACACGACGACGTTCCTGCCGTCGAGCAGCACCACCTCGAAATAGCGCCTCCGCAACGGCTTTCCGGTCCACCAGCGGTCCTCGACCACCCATTCCTCGCGAACCGAGTCGACCTCCTTCCCCGCGACGCTGCGCGGCGACCCGCCGTCGCCGGGAACGACGGAGGTCGGCTTCGGCGTCCCAAGCCGGCGAGCGCGGCGGCCGTCGGGGGTCATGATGCGTCGGGGAACGGCGCCAGCACCGCTCGCCGCTCGGGTATGCGCGAGTCGGGATCCACGTCCAGCACCCGCAGCGCGGCGTCCGCCCCGGCCGCCTGACGAGCCTGGCGAACGGCCTCGTCCAGCCGCGCCCGGCGGACGGTGTCGGCCTCGTCGAGGAGGCGGCCCTGATCATGCGCAGGGGGGCCGAATGCCTCGACCTCCAGGGCGAGCGACTCCGACGGCGCCGGCAGCTCGGCGAGCTTCTGAGCGAGCGCGAGCCGGATACGCCCCGGGTCCGCGCTCGCGTGACGCAGTGTGACTGCAGTGCGCCAGGTGCCGCCCCCGACGAAGCGGGCCGACACCGCCAGCCCGCGCAGCGAGCGCCCGCGCCGCTCGCGCCGCGCGAGCACGCGCGCGATCAGGAGCTCGAGCGCCCGCTCCAGCTGCTGGCCCGAGGCGGCCTCGGGCAGGTCGAGCCGCTCGACGACCGGCTCGAACGGGCGGCGAGGATCGAGCGGCGTGTCGCGGCCGCGGCTCAGGTCGAGCGCGAGCAGGCCCGGGTGCCCGAAGCGCTCGGCTACCGCGCGCGAGGGCAGCCCGGCGAGCTCGCCGAGCGTGCGGATGCCGAGCCGCTCGAGCACCTCGGGAAGCGCCTGCAGCTCGGGCCGGGTGCGGAGCAGAGAAGCCGGAAGCGAGGCCAGGAAGTCTCTTACCGCTGCCTCGACCACCACATGGGAATTGCGGCCTCTCCTCGGGCGTACCTGCAGCGCAGCCGCATGGGACGCGAAGCGGCTCGGCGCCGCGCCGAAGCGGGCGCCCGGTCCGAGCGCGCGGCGGGCGGCGCTCAGGACTCCGCTGAGGTCGCCACCGTGTATGCCGTGGAGCCCGGCGGCGGCGAAGAAGGCGGCGCCGGCGTGGTCCGACTCCACCTCGGCCCCGATCCCCTCGAGCCGGTCGAGCACCGCTCCCCAGAGCGAGCGCACCCCCTCTGGATCGGGCGCCACCAGCCGCAGCCCGGGGCAGCGCGACATCGCCTCGCCGAGGCGCATCCCGCGGACGATCCCGTAAGCCTCGGCCTGTGCCGAGACCTCGCCCACCAGCTGCTCGCGCCCGGTCTCAGGGGCGAGCGCAGCCGGCTCGGAAAGAAGCGCGCGCCGGTCGCCGAGAGCCGCCAGCAGCTCGAACCGGGGGTAGAGGGCGCACACGATCATCGTACGAACACATGTTCGCACCAGGGTCGGCGGACTGCAAATCTAAGTGCACCCAACTCAAGGGGTCTGACCCCTTGAGTCGGAGGGACTTAAGGGGTCTGACCCCTACTTGTCGGACGCGCAGGCGTTGCCCACCTGCACGCGGCCGCCGCGGTCCACGATGACCTGGCGGGTTGCCTGCAGACGGCCGGCGGCGTCGGTGCAGGTCAGGGTCCAGCTCTCCTTCACGCCCGTCTCGATGCGGGGCGTCGGCGAGCGGAAGCTCACGTGCCCGTCGAACCAGTCGTCGGGCGTGTGCATCACCTGGTTGTAGTTCACGGCGTGCAGCTTGTACTGCCCCGGCGGGGGATCGAACAGGGTCGCGTCCTCGGTGTTGTCCCCGGTCGTGGCGGACTGCGCGACGATCTGCCCGTTCGGGCCGATCACGTAGATGTCCCAATCGGTGTCCGGGCTCTCCCACTCGATGTGCACGCTCATGCGACCGTTGTCCACGCCGTCCGCCTGGCCCTCCACGGTGAACGGGATCTCGTCGACCGGGCCGCCCGGCGGGTAGGCCATGTTCTCGCGCGGGATCCCCGGCGGGTTGCCGAGCTCGATCTGCTCCTGCGGCGGCCCGGTGGCGTCGCGCCCGAAACGACCGGCGACGAGCGGGCGGGTGGACGGGTTCACATGCCAGCTGAACTGCCCGCCCTGTGTCTTCAGCATCGAGCTCAGCGTGTCGGTGAACTGGACCGGGCCTCCGACAGAGTTGCCGAGGTTGTCGCGCCACACCGGCGAGGTCGAGGTCTGGAAGGTCTTCGAGATCCGCAGCGTCGAGCCGTCCGGCGCCGAGCCCTCGATCAGCGAATGGAGCGACGCGTCGGCGGTCGCCTGCAGCATTGCGTAGTAGGCCTCGCGGTTGCCGCCCTTCCCGGCCCCGGCTGACGGGGCCAGCCCCAGGTACTCCGCTTCCACGCCCTCGGCGTAGGGCGGATGGAAGTCGCTGCTCCCGATCTCGAACGTGAACGCCAGCCCGCCGGTCGTCCAGAAGGACCAGTCCTCGGTGCTCCCGGTCGTGTCGTAGAGACCGAAGCCGGGATCGTTCGAGTAGCCGTTGTGGGCGGCCAGCGACGCGCCCAGCGCCCTGTAGGCAGGCTCCTCGAGCGGGAAGCCGAAGTCGGCCACGCCGGGCGGGCGCAGCACCAGATTCGAATAGGTGTGGTTGGTGATGAGGTTCGTCACCTGGCGCGAGGAGATCAACTCGCGGATGTTCTGCACCTCGGGCTCCGAGAACGGCTCGTCGCCGCGGTAGGTGTCATCCGCCCAGCTGACGCTCGCGCCGCTCCCGCCCCAGAGCCCGCCGTAGTTCCGGTTCGGGTCGGTGCCGCGCAGCCGGCCCGCCTTGTTGTCGTCGCAGCTGCCGGTCGCGTACTTCTTCGGCGTGTGCTCCGACACCGCGCAGTTCTTGCGCTTCATCTCGTAGTCGAAGAGCGAGAAGTCGCCGATCAGCCCCGCCTCGCGCGAGACGTTGAAGCCGTCCGGGTTCACCACCGGCACGACGATCGTCCGGGTCTGCTGGACAAGCTCGGTGGTGCGCGCGTCGCGGCCGTAGTTCCTCAGCAGGTCGTAGGCGAACTCGATCGTGTGTTCGGCCGAGGGCCACTCGCGCGCGTGATGAAGGCCCATGATCAGGAAGATCGGCTTTCCGTCCTCCGTGTTCTGTGCCCCGGTCGAGATCTCGATCCCGTTGACGTCGCGGCCCAGCACGCTCCGGTGGTTCAGCGTGATCGGCCGCGCGAGCGACGGATACTGCATCGCGAGCCGCTTCAGCTCCAGGTCGTAGTCCGGCAGCCGGCGGTAGCCCACGCGGCCGCTCGGGAGCCGGGAGCCCGCACTCGCGCGCGCGTGAAGCTTGTCGCGGCGCTCGTTCCGCCGCGTGTGCGCCGCCAGGTCGGCGATACGCACCGTGTAACGGAACCCGGCCCGGCGCAGCACGCGCGCGTCGGCCCGCCCGTGCAGCAGAGCCTCGACCGAGTTCGAGCGGGCGTGCTCGCTCAGATCGAGCCCGAGGCCCTGGAGGCGCTGCCTGTCCGCCTGCCTCGGGGCGAGCACGTCGACGACGGAGATCCTGGGGTGGCTGCGCTTCGCGATGCGGATGAAATGGATCGAGAGGCGTGCCGTCCGGGCGTTCCCGCGGAAGCGGCAAGCCTGAACCGTGAGCCGCTCGCCGCGGCGGACGAAGCCGGATGCCAGCTCGTTGCCGCCGAACGAGGCAGACCCGGCCACGAGCCGACCGTGCTTGCCGAAGACGCCCAGATCCCAGTCGCCGCGCGACCTCAGCCGGACGCTGACGAGCCCGCGCGCCGGCGCCTTCGCCCGAACGAGCTCACGGCCCGTGTGCGAGGAGGCGAGGTCGCGGTGGCAGGGACGTGCCACGGCGTCCCGCGCTGTGACCGTATGGCTCGCTGCGGTGGCGGGGGCGGCCAGTGCGAGCGAGCCGAGGAGTGCGCCCAGGAGCGGGCGGGTGCGGCGTCCCTGCATCTGATCCGACAGTACGCGCGACCTTTAGCTTTTCGCAAGCGTTCTGGACACCTTCGATTTGGGGGTCGACGCGTCCAGGCTCAGGCGAGACCCGCCACCACGCTCGCCAGGCCGGTGCAGATCACGATGACCAGCACCACTGTCGAGAAGCGGTCGGGATCGAGGCGCCGGAAGGCCAGCGCGCCGAGCACGTAGCCTGCAACGACGCATGCAAGCAGCGGGCCCAGCGCTCCGAGGTCGATCGTGTCCACGCCCTCCCTTGCCACGATCAGCGCGACGCCCGCGACGTCCAGGACGAGGAACGCCGCGGCCAGCGTCGTCCTGAAGGATGCGGGCGGCACGCGCTGCGACTCGAGCCAGAGCGCAAGCGGCGGGCCGTTGACGCTGATCGAGGTGGTGAGCACGCCGCTAAGGAACCCGGCGACCGCGGCCGGGATCCGGACCGCTGCCCGGTGACGCAGCTGCCACGTCGCCGCTGCGATCACCGCCGCGCCCACGCTCACCTGCAAAGACTCCTGCGATAGCGCCGCAAGCACCACGACGCCCAGGGCCAGCCCGGGCACCGCGGGCACGAGGAGGCCGGCCAAGCCGTGGGTCGCAATCCGATGGCTTTCGATCAGGACCAGCGCGCAGAGGGCCACGCCCAGCAGCAGCACGGCCGTGACCGCCTCCTCGGGCTCCATGACGGCGAACAACGCAGGGGACAGGACGAGGGCGAAGCCCAGGCCGCTCGCGGATTGCACGGCGGCTCCGGCGAACGCCGCCAGCGCGGCGAGCAACATCAGCCGACGGTGACCAGTCCCTTGGGGAAGTCCGTGAGTATCCGCGGCTCCCCGGCGGTCACGATCACGAGGTCCTCGATCCGCACCCCCACCTTTCCCGGGAGGTACACGCCGGGCTCCACCGTCACCGCGTTCCCCGCGGCCAGCGCTCCCTCCGCCGTCTTGCCGAGCCGCGGGGCCTCGTGCACCTCCAGCCCAACTCCGTGGCCGAGCCCGTGGCCGAAATGCTCCTCGTGGCCGGCGGCGTCGATCGTCGCGCGCGCCGCCGCGTCGACGGCCTTGCACTCGGCGCCCGCCACGGCGGCACCGAGCCCGTCCAGCTGCGCGCGCCGCACGAGCTCGTAGATCTCCAGCACGTCGTCGTGGAGCGACCCGGTCCCGAGTGTGCGCGTGCAATCGGAGCAATACCCTTCGACGATCGCGCCGATGTCGATCACGACGAGCGTGTCGCGCGGTATCTCCGCGTCGCGCGGCACGGCGTGCGGCAACGCGCCGTGGCCGCCCGACGCCACGATCGGCGGAAAGGACGGCCCCTCGGCCCCCGCGTCCTCCATGAACCGCACCAGCCCGACGGCGACCTCGCGCTCGGTGCGCCCCGCGAGCCCCCGCTCGCGCAGCGAGTCGTAGGCGGCGGTGGAGATCTCGGCCGCGGCGGCCATCGATGCCACCTCGGACTCGTCCTTGACCGCCCGCAGCTGCTCGACGAGCCCGCCCGCCGGCACCAGCTCCACGCCTTCGTCCGTGTTCTCCGTGAGCTTCCTGTGTGCCGCGACGCTCAGGTCGTCGTCGTCGAACCCGGCGCGCCCGCGCACCCGCTTGGCCAGCTGGTCGAGCATGTCCCGGCCCGCCTCGATCCGCTCGAAGTCGGGCACTTGCTCGCGTGCCTGCTCCACGTAGCGGAAGTCCGTGAAGAAGAGCCGCTCGTCGGGAGTCACCACGCAGGCCCCGTTCGTGCCCGTGAAGCCGCTCAGGTAGCGCACGTTCAGCAGATTTGTGACCACGAGCGAGTCGAGCTCGCGCTCACGGAGCAGCGCCACGACCCGGTCAACGCGAGCCGCGCTCACTGGAGCCTGTCCCTCAGCAGCCCGAGCGCCTCGCGGTAGCCCTCCACGCCCTTGCCCTGCACGCAGGCGATGCAGAGGTCGCGGATCACGGACACGCGGCGCCACTCCTCGCGCTCGTCCACCGCGGACAAGTGGACCTCCACGGCGGGGAGCGCCGCGACCTCGAGCGCGTCGTGGATCGCCCACGAGTAGTGGGTCCACGCGCCCGGGTTCAGTACCAGCGCGTCCGCGGACTCGCCCGCCCGGTGGAGGCTCTCGACGAAGTGGCCCTCGTGATTCGTCTGCGAGAAGCTCGGCTCCATCTCGAGCTCGCGCGCGAACTGCTTGATCTTCACCTCCAGCTCGGTGAGCGTGAGGCCGCCGTAGTGGGCGCGGTCCCGCGCGCCGAGCACATCGAAGTTCACGCCATGCATCACCTCCACACGCACTCTCACCCGGCGTTCACTTCCTCGATCGCGGCGCGGAGGTCTGCGGCCCGCACGTCGTGTCCGGGGGTCACGTCGCCGGGCGCTTCCACGAGCACGAACGGTACTCGCCCGCCGGCGCGCTTCTTGTCGCGTCCCACCAGCTCGAGCACCTCGTCCGTCGAGGCGCCGCTGAAGGAGCGAGGCAGGCCGTGCTCGGCGAGCAGCTCGGCCACCTCCGCTCGCAGCGGCTCGCGTCCCGACAGCCGCAGCGCCACGAGTAGGCCGACGGCGACCGCCTCGCCGTGGCGGTAACGCGTGTATTCGGTGGCGGCCTCGACCGCGTGGCCGACTGTGTGGCCGAGGTTGAGCACCTGTCTGCGCCCGGCGTCGCGCTCGTCCTCCGCCACCACAGCGAGCTTCGTGCGGACGCAGCGGAGGATCACGTCGTCGTCCACGTCGCCGCCCTGGCGCACGCGAGCCCAGAGCGAGCCGCCCGCAATCAGCGCGGTCTTCACGACCTCCGCATAGCCCGCGGACAGCTCCTCGGGCGGAAGCGTCTTGAGCGCCGCGGGGTCGCAGATCACAGCGGCCGGCTGGTGGAACACGCCCGCGTAGTTCTTGCCCTCCGGCAGGTCCACGCCCGTCTTCCCGCCGTAGGCGGAGTCCACCTGCGCGACCAGCGTGGTCGGCACCTGAACGTGCCGGATCCCCCGTTGGTAGATCGCCGCGGAGAAGCCAGCGAGGTCACCGACCACCCCGCCCCCCACCGCCACGACGACGTCGCCGCGCTCGGCACCCGCCTCGGCGAGCGCCCTCAGCACGAACTCAGCGCCGTGGATCGACTTGTGCTCCTCCCCCGGCATCACGACGACCCACTCGTCGCCCTCGAACGGCTGTGCGCGGGCAACGTTCTCGTCGGTCACAACCAGCCGGCGCCCGTCCTCCGGGTAGAAGAAGCCCCCCGCGATCAGGCCGGCGCCGAGGAAGACCGGATACTCGCCGGAGGTCGCCGACGCCCACACGAGACG
>JBKPME010000016.1:0-8019 GCA_046731915.1 Actinomycetota bacterium | reverse complement strand
CTTCGCCTGCCCGGCCACCACCACGGCATCGAAGCTCAGGAGCTTGTCGAGCAGCCAGGTGTTGACCGCGCCTAGGCGGTCGCCGTCCGGCCCTTCGGTGACCTCGGGCCCGAGCATCGAGTAATGCTCGGTGAGCGGGTTCTCGCCCTTTATCTCGAAGTCGGGCCGGCTGTAGCGGGCGATGGCGTGGAAGAAGATCGCCTCCTCGACCAGCGACACGAGCGCGTGGCCGATTCCTCCGAGGAGGGCGTGGTAGGGCCAGATCGTGAGGTCGTACTTGCCGCCCTCCGCGAGCCGGCGGGTGTAGAGCGCGAGGTGGCGGGCCGCGTAGTCGGGGCCGATTCCGAGCGCTTCGGCGACCTGCTCGTCCGCCCTCCAGCGCCCGGCCTCGACGTCCTCGGCGGAGATGAGCGTGTACGGCTCGGGATGGTTGCCCTGGTCGTCGACCAGCCAGATCGCGTGGAAGACCTGCATAGCGTGGTGGGTGTCGAGGCTTGGGACTATCTGCGTGATCGTGTCGAGGTTCCGGTAGATGAACTCGCACAGGCGGCGGCTGTCGTCCACGGCGCCGCTGCCCGACCGTCCCGCCACGAACAGCTCGAAGTCCGGGATGCAGAACGTGTTCTGGACGTCGACCGCGAGGAGACAGACGCGGACGGAGTCGTCGACCGCGGGTCGGATGCCGTGTTCGTCCGCCCAGGCTGCGGCCTCACCCGCCCGGTCCTCATAGGGAACCCGCCACACCTCAGCGGCGCGGTCCTGGTCGAAGTGTGCCGGGACCGGGAGCTCGCGCATGGCCCTACGAGTCTAATGTTCACAATGTCCCGGTGATCGAGCGCGTCGTCGACGGATTGTTCGCCTTCTACGCGCTCTGCGCGGGCTCATCCGAGGGGGCCCACACCGTCGAGCGCGACGGCCTGCGTGCAGCGCTGGTTCCTGCGGCCCCCGAGCGCGCGGTCGCAAACGGCGTGGTGTATCGAAGCGCGGAGGCGCTCCAGGCTGCGTACGACGAGCTGGCGGAGGCATACGGCCGGATCGGCGCCAAGTGGACCGTGTGGGTCTGGCCGGGCGACGATGCCACGGCTCGCTTCCTCGAAGGCCGCGGCCACGCCCTCGACGCGCAGCCCGCGGCGATGCTGCACGACCTCAGCGACGTGGAGCGCCCGGCGCCGGCGTCGCTGCCCGACTGGACGGCGAACGGCGACTTCGACGTCGTAGGGCCACTGAACGACCGCGCATATGCGTTCGGCACCGACTCCTTCACGCGCGCGCTGCGGACCCAGCCCAGCGACGCGATTCACGTCTACGTCGCGCGCGACGAGGGCGAGCCGGTCGGCTGTTTGCTCATGACCGACCACGACGGCAACAGCGACGTCGAATGCGTCGCGGTGGTCCCGGAGGCGCGCGGGCAGGGCATCGCCGCCAACCTGCTTCGCCATGCGCTTGCCGATGCGCGCGAGCGCGGCTGCCAGACCTCGACCCTCGTCTCCACGGTGATGGGCTATCGCGTGTACGAGCAGGTCGGCTTCCAGCCGCTCGGGCGCTTCGCGATGTGGGAGCTCGCCCGGAGCTCCTGAGTCAGACGACCTCGGCGGTCTCCTCGAACATGACCTCGCCCTCGAGCACGCGGTGCACCGGGCACTTGGCGCCGATCTGCATCAAACGCTCGCGCTGGTCCTCCGGCAGCTCTTTGGGGAAGTTGACCACCATGCTGAAGCGCGTGGGCGAGCCGCGCTGGGCCGGCTCGTAGTCCACATCGACGGTCACCTCACCGATGTCCCAGCCCTTCCGCTGCGCGTACATCTCCATGGTGATGGCGGTGCAGCTCGCCAGGCTCGCCGCGAGCAGCTCCTGCGGGCTTGGCCCGGTGTCGCCGCCCCCGCTGTCCTTGGGCTCATCGGCGGTGACGGTGTGGCCCCGGATCTCCACGGCGTGCTGAAGGGTGCCGTTCTCGCGGCGGGCTGTTGCTCTCATCCTCTCCCCTCGAAGAGCTCGGGCTCCGGCTCGTCCGCGAAGCGGGCAATGGCGTAGACCGCGTCGGAGAGTCGGTTCAGGTAGGTCAGGACGGTGTCGTCGGCGAGGCCGCCGTCGCTCTTCAGCTCGGCCACGCGGCGTTCGGCGCGGCGGACGGCCGCGCGCGCCACGTCCAGGCGCGCAGACAGCTCGGTGCCGCCCGGAATCACGAACTTGGGCGGCAGCTCGACGCGCTCCATGTAGCGGTCGATGTCCGACTCGAGCCGGTCCACCATGTCGCTCGTGACCTTCGAGACCCCTGGCTGCAGCCGCTCCGCCGCCTCAGGCGCGGTCGCCAGCTCGGCGCCGGCGATGAAGAGCTCGTTCTGGAGCCTCAGGATGTCGTCGTAGAGCTCGCCGCCGCGCTCGGCGGCGGCCCGCGCGAGGCCGAGCGCCGATGCGGCCTCGTCGACCGAGCCGTAGGCCTCGGGGCGTCCCGCGAACTTCGGCACTCGTCCGCCGTACCAGAGGCCGGTTGTGCCGTCGTCGCCCTTGCGCGTGTAGATCTTCACCACAGCGGATTGAACACGAGGCCGGTCGGGACCTTTGGGTAGAAGTAGGTCGACTTGGGCGGCATCGACTCGCCCGTCGCGGCGACCTCGCGCACCTGCTCGACCGGCGTGGCGCGCATGAAGAAGCCCGCGTCGGCCTCTCCGGATTGCACGCGCTCGATCGCGTCGTCCAGGTTCTTCGAATAGTCGAGCCCGCGCAGGTGCGAGATGTCGTCGTCTGTCATCTGGAGCGCACCGCGCAAGAAGACGGCCTCCAGCACGGCCGTGTCGAGGCGGCGGTATGGCTCGGGCATCCCGGGAAGGGCGGCGTCGGCGATCGACTGGTCCTTGAGGGTGAACAGAAACGGCTGCTTGAAGAAGCTGTCCATGTACCCGAACGCCACACGGTCATTCCCGGCGGGTGGCTCGAGCTTGTTGGGATCGTGGAGCTGCTCGATGTCGAAGTCGCGCCGGGCCGTGTCGCGGATGGCGATCTGCTTGGGGGTGCTGTCCTTGAGACCCGAAAGGAGCCGATGCGTGGGGAAGACGAGGAGACCGGGGTCCTCGAGCGCCACGAGCAGCATGAGCACATAGCGGTGATCGCCCTCGCCGCCGACCTCGTCCGCGTACACGCCTGCGGTCTCGTAGCGGTGATGGCCGTCGGCGATCAGGAGCTCGGCATCGGCGAGCGCGCCCTGGAGCGCGGCGATGTGGTCCGGGTCGGCGACGCGCCAGAGCGTGTTGCGCGTTCCTTCGTGGTCCTCCGCCTCGGCGAATGGCTCGGCCTGGGTGGTCTGCGCGAGCGTCTCGCGGGCGGCGCCGCTCGGGTCGGGGAAGAGGCTGAAGATGGGAGAGAGGTTGGCGCGCGTGGCTCGTGTCAGCTTGAGCCGATCCTCCTTGGGGCCCGGGTGGGTGCGCTCGTGCGGCCGGATCCGGCCGGCTCCGTACGCCTCCACGCGGACGCGCGCGAAGAAGCCCGCGCGCGTTCGGGTGCTTCCGTCAGGCGCGCTGTAGTCCTGGCTGAGCGCCCACAGGGCCGGCTCGTCCTCCTGGACGAGCGCGCCCTGCTCCCGCCATTCGGCGAGTTTCTCTGCGGCGCCCTCGTAGCTCTCGGGAAGGTCGAGTTCGACGACGTTGTAGCGGCTTCGGGCAGCCAACTCGGCGCGCTGCTCGTCGTCGATGACGTCATAAGGCGGGGCGATCAGGTCCCCGAGCGGCCCGGCGACGGCCGGGTCGTAGCGGAGCGTCTTCAGCGGCTGAACGTCGGCCATCGACCGGCGCCACCCTAGCGCGAGCTTGCAACGGGTCCGTCGTCCGGCGATGATCGAGCGGGGGGCGCCTGACCCAAGGCCCCGACGAAGGAGTGCGAATGGCCACCACTGAGACGAGCCCGGCCGCGACGAGCCAGGGCTACCAGCTCGAGGGGACCCTGCTGGAGGTATGCAACTGCGAAACCCTCTGTCCCTGCTGGATCGGCGACGATCCCGACAACGGCTACTGCCAGTCGGTGGTCGCGTACAACCTCACAACCGGGAAGATCCGCGGCGTGGACGTGAGCGGTCTGACGCTCATCGGCGTGGTCCATATCCCCGGCAACATCCTCGAAGGCAACTGGAAGCAGGCCGTCCTTGTTGACGACCGCGCCTCGGATGAGCAGATGGAGGCGCTGCTCGACGCGTTCGCCGGAAAGCTCGGCGGGCCGCTAGCGGACCTCGCGCAGCTGATCGGCGAGCGCGTGTCGATCGAGCGCGCCAAGATTGACCATTCGATCGCCGATGGCGCCGGAACGCTGAAGGTTGAGGGCAAGATCGACTGCGCCATGCAGCCCTACCGCGGACCCGACGGCAGCATCACGACGCTCAACAACTCGATCTTCTCGACGGTCCCCGGCTCGCCGGCCTACGTGGCGCGGGCCGACCATCAGAAGGTCGACGTGGACGGGATCGGTCAGTGGGAGCTGGAGGGCAAGAACGCCATCCAGTCCGACTGGAAGATCGACTACCGGGGCGAATGACCTCGCTGCCCCGGCCGATCCTGGTCGGGATAGCGGCCGCCTGGGTGGCTGCGATAGCGGCCCAGATGGCCGGCGTCGCCGCGCTCGCGAATCACGATTCGCTGCTCGTCGGCGACGGCCCGCCATTCGTCGTCGCTGCGATCATCGCGCTGCTCGCGTGGCAGGTGATGATCGCGGCGATGATGCTGCCCTCGAGCCTGCCGCTTGTGCGGCTCTACTCGCGGGCGACCGAGCGCGCACCGCAGCGAACCCGCTCGATGACCGCCTTCATCGGCGGCTACGCGCTCATGTGGAGCGCGTTCGGGCTGGCCGCGTTCTGCTTCGACGCCGGGATCCACGCAGCGGTGAACTCGAGCTCATGGCTCGAGCACCACGACTGGTGGATCGGCGGCTCGGTGCTCGCACTGGCCGGCGCGTTCCAGTTCACCCCACTGAAGGACGCCTGCCTCGACAAGTGCCGCCACCCCGGCCAGTTCCTGATGCGCTACTACGAGCGCGGCCCGGCCGGCGGCTTCCGCCTCGGCGCGCGCCACGGAGCCTTCTGCGTGGGCTGCTGCTGGGCCCTGATGCTGGTGATGTTCGCCGCCGGCGTGGCGAGCCTGATCTGGATGGCCCTCCTGACCGCGGTGATGATCCACGAGAAGACGCGCCCAATGGGCGCCCGCGCCGTCCCGGTCACCGGAGCGGCGCTACTGGGCGCGGCATCGGTGGTGCTGCTCTATTCGGCGTACGCCGCGGGCGCTGTCTGAGGACGCCTAGACTGGACACGCACGGGGCGTGGCGCAGCCTGGTAGCGCGCCGCCTTTGGGTGGCGGAGGTCCCCCGTTCGAATCGGGGCGCCCCGATTGGGGTCTATGACAGAGTCGGCACACAACACGCGTTTAGGAGGGCGGGTCAAGCCGATCCTGTTGGCGGCCGCTATGGCCTTTCTCGCGCTGAACGTCTGGACCGGTAGTCCGCTGCTTGCCGTTTGGATCGGCTCCAAGGTGCAGGGCGAGGAGAGCCAGCCGTCCATGGCGGCCTATGCGGTCGTGATCTTTGCGCTGATTGCGTTCAGCTGGGGGCTGTACCAGCTGCTCAAGATCACCATGAGCGCGTACCAGGACGCCACAGGGACGCGGCCGACGGTCAGAACGCACGCGCCCTGGCTACGCAGCATGCGCGGGGAGCGGCCGGAGTACTCCCACGCCGGTATCTCGGGTGGTGAGAAGGTCGTCGTAGTGACGGTGCTCATCGCCGCTGCCGCCTTCGAGATCTGGTTCTTCTTCTTCAGCGGCTCGTCGATTGGTGGCGGCTGAGGTCGCTGAGTCGTCAGGCGCCGCTCGCGCGCCTACGCTTTCACAAGCACCCGCCCCGGTAGCTCAGCTGGAAAGAGCGGCGGCCTTCTAAGCCGCGGGTCGCAGGTTCGAGTCCTGCCCGGGGCGCTAGACCTAGAGCCAGATTGCGCGGATTCGCGGCACGATGGCTGGCCGATTCTGGCCTAAACGCTCTCGGCGTGCCGCTCCTGGCCCGCTTCGAATGCGCTCAGGCGGCGCGCGATGTCGGCCCCGGCACCCTCGATCAGCGTCCCGTAATGCCGCTCGATCATCGCCACGGACGAGCCCATCACCCTCGCCAGCTCGAACACGGACACCCCTGCGGCGAGCGCGTTGGAGGCGAACGTCGAGCGCAGGTCATAGATCCGCGCCGGTCGCCGGACCCCGGACGCCTCGATGGCGGGGGCCCATTCGCGGCGGCGGAAGTTGGCGAGGTCGAACGGCCCGCCGCGTCGGGCGGGGAACAGGTATGGCGTGTCGAGCCTCGGCGGGATCTCGTCGAGCGCGGCGAGCGCGCCCTCCGACAGCGGCACCTGGCGGCGGGAGCGTCCGGTCTTCGCCAGCTCGACGATCTCGCCGCTGGAGATCGTGCGGCGGACCGCCAGCACCCAGGCCGTGCGGTCGATGTCGCGCCGTTCGATGACCTGCCACTCCTTCGGGCGCAGGCCCGTCGCGGCGGCGAACGCAGGGAGGGGCCGGTACGCCGGGACCAGCTCGGCGGCGATGGCGTCCAGCTCGTCGATCGTGTAGGCGCGCACCGCACGCGGTGGCGGCTGGGGGTTGCGGCCGGCCAGCTTCGCCGGGTTGCGGTCCATGTAGCCCCAACGGCACGTCGCCTCGCCTCGTTATGAGGCGGAGGCCCCTCTGCTCGTTCGGCGGGGCGCGGGGGTAGCGGCCGATGCCGCGCCCCGCAGCCCGCCGAAGCGAGTAACTCCGAGGCTTGAGCGGCAGATGAGAAACGGGGGCACCCTGGGGCGCCCCCGTTGTCTGTTGTGGTGCGGCCGCTACAGCGTGAACGTCTGCGACAGCACTGTCTGGCCGCCCTGAACGACGGTGATCGTCGCGCTGGTGAACGCGACGTCGGTGATCTGCGCCGTCCAGTTGCCGTTCGGGCAGCCCGCCTGCGCGGCCGTCGGCTGCGCCGGCGCGCCCGTCGTGACGGGCCCGAAGGCCAGGTTGCCGTTCTTGATCTCCGACGCCGGGATCGACTGCACTCCGGTCAGCGTGACCTGGGCCGGATTCTGGCCCGGTGCCTGGGTACCACCCTTGTTCGTGCAGGTGGCGCTCGGGGTTCCGGTCGCGCTCAGCGTAATCGTCACGTCCTCGTTGCCTAGCCCGGCGAGGGCGCCGCTGGCACTCAGTGTGAGGCCGTTATCGGTGAACGTCGGGTCGCCGCCCTTGAAGTGGACAGCTGCGACGGCTGACGAGGCCATGAGAAGCAGCGCCGATAACGCCATAGCCGCAATGGCAAGAATGCGCTTCATGCGGTTTCATTCCTTTCGTAGGTACGGCTGCCCCTCGGTCGAGGCGTCAGCCCTGGGGGGGTGCTCCGCTCCGCCAGTAGCGTCCGACCCAGGTGGAGTGGAGCCTTCTCCGGGCGAGTGCGGCGGGCCTCTGCACATTGGCCTACCTCCTTGTAGGCGGCCGGACTGACAGCGACCACCGCGTGAAACCGGGGGGCGGTAGCGGTGCGCCGGCCAGATCGACTATGGGGGCGCGACGATCTGAGCTTGTTGCGATTAGTACTACCCCTCTTGCGGTGCCGGGGGCCGGGTCGCGGCGCGAGAATTTCGCTATTTGCGTACTTTCCAAATGCGCTTTTTTGGGGCTTTTTGCCTGGAAACTCCAAAAAAAGTGCGCGGCCCCATTCGGGTATCACCCTGTGGGTTTGCCGCGTGTCACGGCATGCGGAGCGGCCGCTATCGGAACCGGGACCGCAACGGGGCGAGAACCCCGAGCCCCGTGCTTAGCGGTGTAGCTGAGCGCGAGACGGGCGGCTTCCATCCGCACGTCGAATCCGGGTTATCGCCCCCGCATCTACGCGCACCGGCACCCGAGCAACCCTCGGGATCCCTCTTTCCAACCACCGTTTCGCGGCTTCCGGCGATTTGGAGTTTTTTCGCGCTGATCCACCCGGGACCGTCCTCTGGGCTAGCGCTGGAGTGGCGAACCCTCCCCATGAGAG
>JBKPME010000015.1:0-9816 GCA_046731915.1 Actinomycetota bacterium | reverse complement strand
CGGCGCCACGGCGGGACCTTGGCGCATAGACATTGGTCGATCCGGCGGCCGACGTGCGTCGCCCTCGGCGGAGCGCAGAGACGGCTCCGATGATGCGCTGGGTGCGTTGGCCCGCGAGTTCGCGGGCCAGGTGAGTCTCCTAAGTCACGAGGGTTCGAATCCCTTCAGCCGCTTTCGTGTGATGTCTCGGGGCATGTGTCTCATGTGTCTCGGGACATGGGTCTCACTTCTTGGGAGCCCGGCCATCGGCCGGGCTCTTTGTTTTGGTTGCGCCAGTAGGTCTTGTTCGGTTCGATCAGGTGGACCGAGAGGACCTCGCCGGTTGTGAGGTCGGCGACTGTGACTTGGTGGTCGTCGGCGAACGCGAGGACGCGTGTGCGGGCGTGCGCGGCGCCGATTCCGAGGTGGTGCATCCGGCCGGCTCGGCGGATGGTCATGCGGCCTTTGGCGTCGAGCCGGTCATAGCGGAGGCGGTAATGACCGGGGGCGTGTCCGTTGCTGGCTGGGGTGGCCTTAGGAGTCGCGCGGTAGACCTCGCCCGGGGTTCTGCGATGTAGCGCGCGGTGCGGTCGTTGCTCGTTGTAATGGGCGCGGAACTCGTCGAGCTGGCGCTGGAGCTCAGCGACGCTGCGGGCTGGTGGTCGGGCGCGTAGCCAGCGCTGCAGGGTCTGGTGAAACCGTTCGGTCTTGCCCTGGGTTTGGGGGTGGCCTGGGGAGCCGTTCTTCTGTTTGACGCCGAGCAGCGGGAGGACGTATTCGAACGCGTTGCGGCCACCGCCGAACCGGGCGGTATAGACGCGGCCGTTGTCCGTCAAAGTCGACGCTGGGGCGCCGTATTCCTCGACCAGGCCTAGGAATACCGTGGCGACGTCATCGCCGGTAACGGGCTGATCAGCGGTGCAGGACAACAGGTAGCGGGAATGATCGTCCAACCAATTCAAGACCTCCACATCGGTCCCGTCAGCCAGGCGCCAGTGAACGAAGTCCGACTGCCACATCTCGTTCGGCTGCGCCATCTCAAACCGCACCTAGGACGACCTCGGGCGCTTGCGCGGCTGTGGGACGATCAGGCCGGCCTGCTGCAAGATCCGGCTGATCGTCGCCGGCGCCGGCGGCCGGAACCGATCACGCTCGAGGTGCCACGCGATCGTCAGCGGCCCCGCATCCAGACCGTCCGCGATCAGCTTCCGGCGCAGCTCGATCACTCGCCGGCGAACGTCCTCGGGCGTCCGGATCGGTGTGGTCCTCGGGCGCCGTGAACGGGGTTCCAGCGCGTCCAGGCCACCCTCGCGATAACGCGCCAGAAGGCGATCTAGGTGCCGACGGGAGAACCCGCACTCGGCAGCAGCCGCCGTCACCGACAGCTGGTTGGAAACGACCTGTAGGACAGCAACACGAGCACGGGACATCCCGGCACAGTCCGCCCACCCCCAGACAGCCGCGCCCCGGCGATCGCCGCTACGCCACTCGCTCCGCTCGCGCCTCCGCGACGACCGCCCGGAGACCTCAGCGCTGCATGTGACCTATGTCCCGAGACATGAGAGACCCATCACCTGGGACACATGTCCTGAGGTCAGACACCTTCAGCCGCTTTCGTAAGGCCTGAAATTTGCAGGTCTTTTGTGTTGGGCCAGTCGCCAAGTGCGTCTGCGTCGCGTCGGACTGAAACCGGACTCAACTCTGCCGATCATCGCTGGTTTCAAGGAAAATGCCCTCTTTGCAGGCCGATTGCGGTTCGTCCGAACCGAAGTCCTCCTGCAGGCCCGCAGAAGGTCGAGCGTTCTGCCTGCTGCGGCCGGTAGCCGGCTCTTTCCTGCAAGCGGCACGTTCCTGCGTCGGGATGCCTGTCGCGCGCGATATCAGCGACCCCAGTCCTCGGGGGCGAGCGAGGACACCACCGGCGCAGCTGCGCGCTCGCGCTCGAGAATCGATTCAATCTCAGCTTGCATGACGCAGTGGTGAGCCCCGCGACGCGGGCGCTGCCCTCGTCCAGCATCGCGTAGCTCAGCTCGACGTCGTCCAGCTGAGGCCCGTGCGGTCGCCGTGTTGCTCGAGGGTCTCGGTAAGGATGCGCGCCAGGTTCTCGCTCATGCGTCTCCCTCAGCCGCTGGCGTGAGCGTACCCGGAACCCCAATCCACCTGAAGGGACTGTCCCCTTATGAAAGCGGCGGCGCAGGCCAGCGACGTGCGCCCAGCTCGCGCGAGATGCCGCGCGCGGCTTCGGCCACGGCGCCCGCGATCCCGCGCGCCGGCCCACGCGGGAGCACCCGCTCGGTGTCGCCCACGACGCCGATGCTGCCGACGGCGTGGCCGGAGTGGTCGAAGATCGCGCCGGCCACGCTCGACTCGCCGAGCACCGCCTCGTCGCGCTCGCGCGCGATGCCGCTCTCGCGAACCGAGGCGAGCTCCTTGCGCAGCGCGGCGGGGGTCAGCGTGCGGCTCGTGAGCTTCAGTGGCGCCTCCTCGAGCAGGTCCTCCAGCAGCTCGCCGGGCGCGAAGGCCAGGATCGCCTTGCCGAGGGCGCTCGCGTGCACGGGCAGCTCGGCTCCGACCTCGAGGATCTGGAGGGTCGTGTCCGGCCTGAACACGTGGTGCACCACGACCACCGTGGCGCCGTGCATGACGCCGACGCGCACGGCGGCGTCCGCGCGCTCTGCCAGTCGCTCCGCGTGCACGATCGAGCGCCCGCGGAGCTCGTTGAGGTCCAGGTACGAGTTGCCCAGCTGGAGCAGGCCAGCGCCGAGCTGGTACTTGTCGGAGTCGCGGTCCTGCTCGACGAAGCCGTGGGCGAGCAACGTCTGGAGCAGGCCGTGGACGGTCGGGCGGGAGAGCCCGAGGCGGTCGGCGAGTTCGCTCACCCCAAGCCGCCGGGGCCCGGCGGCGAGCGCCTTGAGGATGCGCGCCGCGCGGTCGACCGACTGGATCGTCCCTCGTTTCGGAGCCCGCTTGGCCCGCCCGCCGGCTGCGCCCGGGCTCCCGGCGGCCGCTCCGCCGCCTACTTCACGATTCGATATTGTCGAATCCACTTCGATACTGTAGATTAGCCCAACGACGTACGAAGGAGGAGGAGACGGCCGTGGTCGGGATCGTAGTCGTATCGCACAGCGCGGATCTTGCGGAGGGCCTGGCTGCGCTCGCGGCCCAGATGGCCGGCCCCGACGTGCGCATCGAGCCCGCCGGCGGCCTGCCGGACGGCACGCTCGGAACCGACGAGGACCGTGTCCGAGCCGCCATCCGGGCGGCCGACCAGGGATCCGGCGTCGTGATCCTCGGGGACCTCGGGAGCGCGATCCTCACCGTCCGAACCGTGCTTGAGCCGCACGGGAACGGCCACGTGCGCCTAGCGGACGCGCCCATCGTGGAGGGCGCGGTCGCCGCGGCGGTCACGGCGTCGGCGAATATGCCGCTCGAAGATGTCGTCAGGTCCGCGGAGGAAGCGCGTGGCGCAGGCAAGCTCTGAGCCGCCGGCCAGGGCCGCGCGCTCCGAGCCGGCGGCAAGCGCCACAAGCTCGGAGCAGCCCAGTGCGGCCGTGACCGTCACGCTGCCCGCCGGCGTGGACCTCCACGCCCGCCCGGCCGCCGACTTCGTGCGCACCGCGATGGGCTTCGCCGCCGCAATCCGGGTCGGAGCCAACGGCCGCGAGGCCGACGCGAAGAGTCTCCTGACGGTGCTGGCGCTTGGCGCAAAGGGAGGCACCGAGCTCCACCTGAGCGCGGAGGGCGAAGATGCCGCCACAGCGCTGAGCGTGCTGCGCGACCGCGTCGAGACACTGGCCTGACGCCAAAAACCAGTGGACGAAATGCCACCTCTTCACCGCCGCCGTTCGCCCGCGTTGGCGCTCGCGTAACACAGCGAGCGGAACCGTTATCGAACCAGGCGCCCGCCCGGCCGACGGGCGCCCGCTCAACCAACGGGAGCCAGCGGCCGCGCCAGCCGCTCGACCGCCGCGGCGCCGGGGGCTTCGAGGGCCTGCGCCGCAAGTTCCGCCGACTGGCCGAAATCGAGCGCGCGGATCCACGCCCGTACCGTCCCGACCCGCGCCGCCCCCACACTCAGCTCGTCGGCCCCCAGGCCCACCAGCAGCGGGACGGTGAGCGGGTCCGACGCCGCTTCGCCGCACACCTCCAGCGGGATCCCGGCCGCCTTCGCGGCGTCCGCCGCCGCGGCGATGTGGCGCAGCACCCTCGGGTCGTGCGCGGGCGCCTCGCCCTGAGCGAAGCGGTCGGTGCCCAGCGTCGCGTGCGTGAGATCGTTCGTTCCGACGCTCAGGAAGTCGCACTCGGCGGCTATCTCCTGCGCCGCGTGCGCAGCCTCCGGCAGCTCGATCATCGCCCCAAGGCTCAGGCGAGCGCCGTCGGGAGGAAGCATCGCCCTGGTGAGACGGACGTCGTCGGCGCCGCGCACGAGGGGGAGGAGGACGCGCACCTCGGCTCCATCCGCGACTTCGACGATCGCTCCCAGCTGGGCGCGGAAGGCGCCAGGGTGGGCAAGCAGCAGCTCGATCCCGCGGCGCGGCTCCTCACGAAGGAAGGGTGGGACCTTGTCGCCCCCGAAGTCGAGCACCCGCACGGTCGCGGTCACGCCCGCGAGCCCCGCCAGCAGCGGTCGCAGCATCGCCATGTGATCGGCTCGGGACGGCCAGCGGCGCGCGTCCAGGAAGGCCAGCTCCGTCCTGACCAGCCCGGCTCCTTCGGCCCCCGCGGCCATGCCCGCCGCCACCTCGGCGGGCGCGACCGCATTCACGAGGACGCGCAGGCGCCGGCCGTCGGCCGTCATCGCGGGCAGTGCGCTATCTGCCCTCTCCTTCGCGCGGGCGTGCGCGCGTGCGAGTGAGGCCGCCCCGGCGAGCTCGAGCCGCTCGGCCGAGGCGGCGATCACGATCTCCCCCTCGCTTCCGTCCACGACGATGGCGGTGCCGTCGGCGACCGTGAGCAGCGCCTCACCCGCTTGCACCGTCATCGGAATTCCGAGCGAGCGTGCGACGATCGCCGCGTGGGCGGTCGTGCCGCCGGCCGACAGCGCGATTCCGGCCGCCCGCTCGCCGTACTCGGCCACGTCGGCCGGCCCAAGGTCTTCCGCGACGAGGATGAACGTGGAGCCGTTCTCGCTCGACTGGGCGCCTCCGGGGATGCCGGCCGCGTCGCGTGCGGGGGAGGAGATGTCGCCGGCGCCTGAGGCGATTCGCGCCGCGCGGCGCCCAAGAGAGCGCACGTCGCCGGCGCGCGCGGCCAGCATGGCGTCCGGCAGCGACTCGATGACCTGTGCGTGCTCCTCCGTGGCATCGAGCAGCGCGACCGCGGCGGGCACACGACCCTCAAGCACGGCGGCGGTCACGGCGGCCTCGAGCACCGGGTCGGCGGCCATCAGCACCCCGGTCTCGACGATCTCGGCCTCCTCGGCCCGCGCGCCTTCGCGCAGCCCGGCGGCGATGCGCTCGAGCTCCGAGGCGGTTGCCGCAAGGGCGGCTTGCGCGCGCTCGGCCTCGGCCTCGAGCTCGCCCTCCGGGATTGGCTCCCGCGCGGATGCCGCAGAGGGATCAGAGAGCACCCGCGCGAGCCCGGCCGCGAGCCCGGGCGACGCGGGGGCGCCGCGCAGGACCCGCTCGTTCATCAGCGCTCCTGCTCGACCGCCCGGTGAAGCGCGGCCATGATGAGCGCTGCCGACGTGGCACCCGGGTCCTGGTGACCGATCGAGCGCTCGCCGAGGTAGGAGGCGCGGCCCTTCTTGGCCTGGAGCGGCACCGTCGCGCGCGCCCCCTCCTCCGCCGCCGCGCTGGCCGCGGCGAGCGCGCTGTCGAGCGGCTCGCCGGCGTCGAGAGCCTCGGCCAGCGCGTCGATCGCCGGCCCGAGCGCGTCGACCATCGTCTTGTCGCCGGGCTGGGCGGCGCCGAGCTCGACGACTCCATCGAGCGCCGCGCGGAGCGCGGCGAGCAGGTCCTGCCCGTCGAACTCCTCGGCGTCGCCCAGCGCGCGGCCCGCGCGGCGGAACGCAGTCCCCCACAGCGGGCCGCTCGCACCACCCACGGTCGACACGAGCGTCTTCCCGGCGAGCGTGAGGAGCCTCCCGGGCGGGACCGCTCCGTCCTGCGCCGCCAGCGCCTTACCGACCGCATCGAAGCCGCGGTCCATGTTCACACCGTGGTCGCCGTCGCCGATCGCGGCGTCCAGCTGGGTCAGGTAATCGCGCCGATCCTTGACCGACTCCGCGATCGTGGTCATCCAGGCGTGGATCGTGGTCGTTCGCACCGCGGCTCCTGCGATCACCGGGTCACGCCCCCCAGCGGAGCGCGGGGGTGTGGACCGGAGCATCCCACAGGGCCGTGAGCTCGTCATCCAGCTCGAGAAGCGTGAGCGAGGCGCCCGCCATCTCGAGCGACGTGATGTAGCTCCCGACCAGGCGCCGCTCCGGGCGCAGCCCGCGTTCGCGCAGCCGTCGCTCGATCTCCCCGTAAAGGAGGTAGAGCTCGAGCTGCGGCGTGCCGCCCATTCCGTTCACGAACGGCAGCACGGTTGCTCCGTTCGCGGGCTCGAGATCGCTCACGACCGCCTCGATCATCAGCTCCGCGATCTCGGCGGCACTCCCGAGCGGGCGCCGCTCGCGTCCGGGCTCTCCGTGGATTCCGATGCCGACCTCCATCTCGCCGTCCGGCAAGTCGAAGATGGGCGCGCCCGCGGCGGGCGGGATGCAGGACGAGAGAGCAACGCCGTAGGAGCGGGCCCTCTCGTTCACGCGCCGGGCGAGGCCCGCCACCGAGGCGAGGTCCTCTCCGCGCTCGGCCGCCGCGCCCGCGATCTTCTCGGCGAGCACGGTCGCGCCCACGCCGCGGCGGCCCGCGGTGTAGAGCGAGTCCTGCACGGCGACGTCGTCGTCGATCAGCACGGACTCGACGTCGATGCCGTCGTCTAGCGCGTCCTCGGCGGCGAGCTTGAAGTTCATCACGTCGCCCGTGTAGTTCTTGACGATGTGCAGGACGCCCTTGCCGGCGTCGACCGCCTTGGTCGCGGCGAGCATCTGCTCGGGCACGGGCGAGGTGAACACCTCGCCCGGGCACGCGGCGTCCAGCATGCCCGCGCCCACGAAGCCCCCGTGCATCGGCTCGTGGCCCGAGCCGCCGCCGGAGACGAGCCCGACCTTGTCAGCCGGGGCATCTGCCCGGACCAGGATCTGGGCTTCCGCGTCGTAGCGGACCAGGTCGCCGTGCGCGGCGGCCAGCCCGGCCAGGGACTCCTTCACCACCTCCCCGGGGTCGTTCAGGAGCTTCTTCATCGGTGTCGCGACAGTAGCCATTCCGGCTCCTCCCTTACTTGGCCGCGAGGGCTTCGACGGGGTCGGGATGCGTGACGGCGCTCTCGATCGGCTGCACGCGCTTCCTCGGCGTCGCGAGGAAGTCGTAGGTGAACGCCGCGACCGCCGCTCCCGCAAAGCCGGGCAGCAGGTACACCGGGATCATCTGGTTCCAGTGCGTGGTGCCGCCGCCGATCGCGAGGACCAGCTCCGGTCCGAATGCGCGCGCCGGGTTGAGCGATGCCGCGGTGATCGGGCCGACGACCATGATGATCGCCACGACCACACCGCCGATCACGATGCCGGCGAAGTCGCCCGGGGAGCGCGCGTCGACGATCCCGAGGATGGCGAACATGAGGATGCCGGTGCCGATGAACTCGGCGAAGATCGCCGAGCCCCAGGAATAGGTGTCCTCGTTGAAGGACGCGGCGCCGAGGCCCATGTCGATGCCGGTCTGGGTGAACAGCGCCCAGATGCCGAAGGCGCCGAGCGTGCCGCCCACGAGCTGCGCGCCCCAGTAGTGCGGGACCTCCTTCCACGGGAAACGCTTGGTAATCGCGAGCGCGAAGGTCACGGCGGGGTTGATGTGACAGCCCGAGACCTTTCCGATTGCATACACGAGCGCGGTGATGACGAGCCCGAAGGCGAACGAGATGCCCAGCAGGTCGGAACCGTCGATGGCGGGTACTTTGTCGCCGGCCAGGACCAGCGTGGCGACGACAGAGCCGGGGCCTACGAGCACGAGCAGGGCGGTCCCCAGAGTCTCCGCAAGAACTCGCTGGGACAGGGAGTGCTCTTCCACTTCTCCTCCTCTCGCGTCCGATTAGGATTCGATAATGTCGAACGCTGTTCGCGGCAACCTACTCTGAGATCGCGTTCGTGTCAAGTGCACCGAAGCGTGAAGGACAGCGGTAAAGGCGTTGGCTAGTGAAGGCCGGGGAGCGCCATGATCGCGACCAGGCAAGCCGTAGCGACCACGCTCGGTCGCATATCCGCAAGCTCTGTGGTCGCCCGGTCCGTGTGCGCGTTCATCGCGCGCAGTTGCTCCGGCGTCGTCACCTTGCTGCATCCAAACCGCGCACTGTGCACGGCAAGCGGTCCTGCGGCCGCACGCGTTCACGTTCGCGCAGCAGCGCCGGAACCTCCGTCTCCATTGTCACGTTGGAGCTCGGAACGATCAGCCTGATGCGATGCCGTGACGCCACGGTCCTTCCACTAATCGCAAAGCGCGAACCGGAGCTGCCTCGGGCGTCACACCGAGGCGGCTGCTGTGGACGATTACGAGCGGTCTGGGACTTCGCCCTCCCCGAGATGCTCGCTCGCCAGCGGATCTGCACTCTCGTCGTCGCGTCACTCGGGCGGGCAGATGGGCGCTGCCTAAGGCACCGGCGCGGTGTCGCGAACACCGAGCTCGCAAGCGCTGCGCAGGACGACCAGCAGCCCAGCCCAGTTGCGAGCAAACGCCTGCTTCCCATGAGTCCGTTCTTACCGGTCGGGTCATTCGGCTCTGGGCACGCGGCCCGTCGGCCGCGCCGGCCACCTACGAGCCGAAGTCCCGTGCACGGCTGCCGGCCGGATCGACGCGAGTCCGGTTTCAGTCCGGAAACTCCCGTGATTTCGCGTTGAAAGCCGGACATCTGCGGCACCCGCTCGCGCGGTAGAAACAGCCTTTTGCAGTCGCCTTGTTCGTCTGCATCCGGTCGGACTGATGCCGGACTCGCGGTCCGCCGATCGCCGGCGCCCTCAAGGAAAACGCCCGGTTGCAGGCCGATTCTCGCTCGTCCGAACTGAAGTCATTCTGCGGGCCTGCAGAAGGTCGGGCGTTCGTCTGCTGCATCCGTTATGGCGCCTTGACGGCGACTCCCGCGGTGGTATCCCCCAGGATTGGGGTCAGCGACCGCGCGCGTCGGAGGTCGTCAAGGCCAGGTCCACGCCCGGGCGGTTGGCCCAGGTGTCGCCGGGTAGACACCCTCGTAGTGGTAATTCACGCGTGGGCGCGGCTGTGAGGAGGGTTCAGCGCTTCAGGCTGCGCCACCTGGCCCGGACTCGGCTGTGGCTGCTGCCGCTGATGTGCGTGCTGGCCGGCATCGGGCTGGCCGTGGCGCTGCTGTCTATCGATCGGTCCATCGTCAGCACGGCAGTGACCGGCTCGGCCGCGTCGGTGCAGACGATCCTCACGGTGGCCTCGACAGCGCTGGTGACCCTGACAAGCGTCGTGCTCTCGCTGACCCTCGTCGCGGTGCAGCTGGCGATGGGCCAGTTCTCGCCCCGCATCGTGCGGGCGATCCTGCACGACCGCCGCAGCCAGCTCGCCGTCGGGCTGTTCATCGGCACGTTCGCCTACTCGATGACCGTTCTGCGCGAGGTCAACGGTCAGGGCTCCGGCGGCGGGCCGCTGCCGGGCCTCGCCATCGTCGTCGACTACGGGCTGATCCTCAGCGCGATCGTCGTGCTCGTGCTCTATGTGCACCACACCGCACAGTCGATTCGGGTCGGTGGGCTGATCGGCTGGGTCGCAGACGCGACGCGCG
>JBKPME010000014.1:0-9006 GCA_046731915.1 Actinomycetota bacterium | reverse complement strand
ATGCAACGCCGCCGCCGCAGGCGAACGTCAGAGCCCTTCCCGGTAGCCACCGTGTCGCGCTGACGTGGAAGTCGTTTGGGAACCTCGCGGCGGTCGTGAGGATTCGCAGGGGCACCCAGAAGGTCGTCTACCTGGGCGGCGGTGAGAAGTTCACCGACAAAGGGCTCAAGAACGGCCGCCGCTACCGCTACGTCGTGACCCTGATCGACCAAGCCGACAACAGAACCTCAGACAGGACAAGCGCCGTCCCGACGAGCTCCAAGCTGCTCCTGCCGGCCGACGGCGCGCGTCTCACGAGCCCGCCCGAGCTCGTCTGGAAGCCGGTGAAGCGCGCCACCTACTACAACGCCCAGCTCCGCTTCCGCGGCCGTAAGGTGCTCACGCGCTGGCCGGTGAGCACCCACTTGCAGCTCACCGAGCGCTGGCGCTCGCTCGGGCGCCGCCACCATCTCGCCCGCGGCCGCTACTGCTGGTACGTGTGGCCCGGCTTCGGCCCACGCCGGGAGCGCCGCTTCGGCGCCCTCATGGGCGTCAGCTGCTTCCGGATCGTCGGCTGAGCCGCCGGGGGTTCGGCGCGCCCGTCTCGCATACCGAGACAACGGCGCCAAGCCCCCGGTTTCGGCGCGCTATAGCGGGATGTTGCCGTGCTTTCGCTTGGGAGTCTCGACACGCTTCGTCTTCAGCGTCTCGAGTGCGCGGATCAGCTTCGGGCGTGTCTCGTGCGGGATGATCACGTCGTCGATGTAGCCGCGCTCGGCCGCCGAGTAGGGGTTCGCGAAGCGGGCCCTGTAGTCGCCGATCAGCTTCTCGCGACGCTGATCGGGCGTGGGCGAGCTCTGAATGTCGCGCCGGTGGATGATGTTCACCGCGCCCTCGGGGCCCATCACGGCCACCTCGGCGGTCGGCCAGGCGAACACGAAGTCGGCCAGCATGTGCTTCGAGTTCATGACGTCGTAGGCCCCGCCGTAGGCCTTGCGGGTAATGACGGTCAGCTTCGGCACGGTCGCCTCGGTGAAGGCGTAGAGCAGCTTCGCGCCGTGGCGGATGATGCCGCCCCACTCCTGCTCCGTCCCGGGCAGGAAGCCCGGCACGTCCATGAAGGTGACGAGCGGGATGTTGAAGGCGTCGCAGAAGCGCACGAAGCGGGCCGCCTTCTCGGAGGCGCTGATGTCGAGCACACCGGCGAGCTGCGCGGGCTGATTCCCCACAACGCCGATCGGCAGCCCGTTCAGGCGCGAGAAGCCGACCACGATGTTCCGCGCGAAGTGCTCCTGGACCTCGAAGAACTCGCCGTTGTCGACGACCAGGTGCACCACGTCGCGCATGTCGTACGGCTTGTTCGGATTGTCCGGGACGATGTGGTCAAGCTCCTCGTCGGTGCGGTCGGGGTCGTCGCCCGTCTCCATCCGCGGCGGCAGCTCGAGATTGTTCTGCGGCAGAAAAGACAGGAGGTAGCGCACGTCCTCGAGGCAGCTGTCCTCGTCGGCGGCGGCGAAGTGCGCTACGCCCGACTTCGAGTTGTGCGTCATCGCCCCGCCGAGCTCCTCGAACTCGACCTCCTCGCCGGTGACCGTCTTGATCACGTCGGGGCCCGTGATGAACATGTGCGAGGTCTCCTTGACCATGAAGATGAAGTCCGTCATGGCCGGGGAGTAGACGGCGCCGCCCGCGCAGGGGCCCATGATCACGGAGATCTGCGGGATCACTCCCGAGCACTGCACGTTGCGGACGAAGACGTCCCCGTAGGCGCCGAGCGAGACTACGCCCTCCTGGATGCGCGCCCCGCCTGAGTCGTTGATCCCGATGACCGGGCAGCCGATCCGGGCCGCCAGGTCCATCACCTTCACCATCTTCTCGCCCATCACCTCGCCGAGCGAGCCCCCGAAAACGGTGAAGTCCTGCGAGAAGACGGCGACCGGCCGGCCGTCGATCGTGCCATGGCCGGTCACGACCGCGTCGCCCCAGGGCCGGTTCTCGAGCATGCCGAAGTCGCTCGTGCGGTGGCGGACGAAGGTGTCGAGCTCCTCGAACGAGCCCGGGTCGACCAGCTTGTCGATTCGCTCGCGGGCGGTCAGCTTCCCGCGCGCGTGCTGCTTCTCCTCCGCCTGCGGATTGGTGTGGATGGTCTGCTCGCGCAGCTCCTGGAGGTGGGCGAGCTTCTCCTCGTAGGTCTCGGGCGACTTCTGGCGCATGGGAGCCGCAGATTACCCGGCGGAGTTCTAGCCGTTCCCGCCGTACCACGGCAGCCGGCCGCCCGCGCGGTCGATGACCCTGCCGTAGAGCTCGTCGACCTTCCCCGGGTTGCTCTTCGCGACGTTGTTGTCCATGCCGGGGTCGCGGCGCAGGTCGAACAGCTTGAAGTTGCCGGGCCGGTTGTAGCCCCAGAGCATCCAGTCGTGCGACCGGATGAAGAAGGAGTCCGAGTACCCACCCCAGGCGAAGCCGCGCTCGGGCAGCCCTCGGCCCAGGAACGCGCGCGACAGGTCGACGCCTGTCATCCGCCGCGGCGGGCGCACCCCGGCCATCGACAGCACGGTCGGGGCCACATCGTGAGTGGAGGCGAACCAGTCGCTCGCGTGGCCGGCGCGGCGGCGCCGCGGGTGGACCAGGATCAGCGGGACGCGCGTGAGCACCGGATAGAGCGCCGTCTGCACCTTGCCGGTCCAGCCGTGCTCGCCGAGCGCGATGCCGTGGTCCGCCACCAGCGCGATGACCGTCTCGCGCTCGAGGTTCAGGTCATGGAGACGGTCGATCAGGTGGCCGAGCCACCAGTCGGTCATGGTCACCTCGGCGGCATAGAGGTCGCGCATGCGCCCGATCACCTGCCGCCGAGCGCGTGCGCTGAACAGCCAGCTGTCCGCCCGGCCGTAGCGCGGCTGGGCGGGCTCGGGCCCGTGCCACTTCCCATACGGGTCGAGGAAGCGGGGCGGCGGGGTCCAGGGCTCGTGCGGCTCGTAGGTGTCCACCACCATGGCGAAGGGCCTGCGCCGCGCCGCGGCGAGCTCGAGCTCGCGGATCGCGTGGCGGAAGACGCGGCCGGCGAAGGTGTAGTCGGGGCCCTTCCAGGCGTGACTGTTGGCGAGGTACTTGCCGACCCTGGCGCGCGCCTTCGCCGTGTCGTAGGAGGGATGGATCCAGTGATGGAGGATTTGGCGCGGCACGCTCGACACCGGCTGATGCCCGCCGATCTCGCCGCCGGTGCGGACGAAGCGATGCACGCTGTGGCGGAAGCGCCCGTAGGGCGGGGCGTAGGCCAGGAACGGGTTGTCGGTCACGTAGGCGGTCCAATAGCCGGCGCGCCGGAAGGTCGCCATCAGGGAGCCGTCGACGTGGTCGAACGGCTCCCAGCCGGGCGCGTCCAACAGCCCGTCGCGGTCGTACCAGCCGCGGAACGGGAAGTGGCGACGGCCGGTGAGGATGGAGTTGCGCGCGGGCACGGTCGGCATCGCCTCAGGGAAGACCTCGGTGAAGCGGAGTCCGCGGCGAGCGAGCGCGTCGATCGTCGGCGTGCGGACCCAGTCGTCGTAGGCGGCGTCGGCCCGCAACGAGTCCACGATCACGAGGAGCACGTTCGGGCCGTCGGGGGTCCGGGCGAAGGCTCCCGGCTCCAGTGCGGTCGTGGCAGCCGCGGCGGCGGATGCCTGGATGAAGCGGCGGCGTGTGACCGGCATGCAGCGGCTAACGGTAGATCGGGAGGCGGCCGCCTGTGCGCCTGACGACGGCTTGGTGGAGTTCGTCGATCGTCTTCGGGTGGCGGTGGGCGATGTTGCGCTCCTCACCTGGGTCGCGGTTGAGGTCGTAGAGGCGGCGGCCGCGGCCGCGGTTGGACGACACGAAGGCGATGTCGTTCGTGCGCGCGTAATGCCAGTTGGCGTAGCCGCCGTAGGCGAACCTCCGGCGGCTACCGGCCACCAGGTCGCGGCCGCCCATGCCCACCGGCCGGCGCACGCCCGCGAGCGTGAGGAGCGTCGTCCCAATGTCGTGCGTCTGTGCCAAACGGTTGCTTGTCACGCCGCGGCGGCCGCTCGCGGGGTCCACGAGGATGAACGGCACGTGGATCAGCGGCGGGTGGAGCATCGCGGCGATCTTGCCCGTCCAGCCGTGCTCGCCGAAGAGGATGCCGTGGTCGCTGACGAGCGCGATCACGGTGTTGCCCTCGAGCCCGAGCCAACGGAGACGGTCGAGGAAGACGCCCAGCCAGTGGTCGGTCATCGTCACCTCGGCGGCGTACAGGTCGCGCATCCGCTCGAGTACGGGGCCGGCGCGTTTCTTGCTGAGCCAGTCGTCGGTGCGCAGGTAGAGGGTGGTTGACGGCTCCGGCCCGTGGTGGCCGCGGGTGCCGTAGAGGTCGCTGTACTGGCGCGGCGGCGTCCAGGGCTCATGCGGCTCGAAGGTGTCCGCCACGACCGCGAACGGCTGGTGCGCGGCCGCGTGGTGGAGGGTGTCGGCGGCGCGGCTGAACACGCGCGCGCTCCATGAGTGCGAGTCGTCGTGCTCGTAGGCGCCGGCGGCGAGATAGCGGCGCTGCCGCTCGATCACCGACCGCCGGCGCAGCTCGGGTATCAGCCAGTGGTTGAGATGGCCGCGCGTGACGCCTTTCACCGGCGCGGTGCGGCCGAGAATCCCCCCGATCCGCCAGAAGTGGTTGAAGCTGTCGCGGAACGGCTCGTAGAAGGGCGAGTAGCCGAGGAACGGGTTGTCGGTCACGTACCCGGTCCAGTAGCCGGCTCGGCGCAGGGCGCTCGTGAAAGTCGAGTCCGGGTCGTCGATCGGCTGCCAGCCGGGCGTGTTGCGCAGGGTCGGGTAGCGATGCCAGTGGCGAAACGGCCAGACGCGCCGGCCGGTGAGGATGGATCGGCGCGCGGGGACGGTGGCCATCGCCTCGGGGTAGAAACGCGTGTAGCGGACGCCGAGCGTGGCGAGTGAGTCGATGTTCGGCGTGTACGCGCGCCCGCCGTAGGCCCCTACGTAGTCGGCTCGCAGGGTGTCGATGATCACGAGGACGACGTTGGGCCGCGCACCCCCGGCCGCCGAGGCCGCGGCGTCGAGGTAGGGCGCGAGCGCAGCAGCCGCGCCGGCCCGGAGGAAGGCGCGGCGAGTCGGGCGCATGCGCCTAGTCTCTGCGCGCCCGCGCCTCGGGACAACCCGGTGGGTGGATTCTTACGGTCGCGCGTGCGCCCTAGCCGCGCGAGAACGGCCGGTGGTGAGCAGCGCCGAGCGCGTCGAGAGCATGGTCGAGGACCAGCCGCGCCTGCTCAGCATCGAGCTGGGCCGGCTCGGGGACAGGCTCAGGCTCAGCGGCAACCGGCTCAGGCTCGGCGGCAACCGGCTCAGGCTCAGCGGCAACCGGCTCAGGCTCAGCGGCAACCGGCTCGGGCTCAGCGGCAACCGGCTCAGGCTCAGCGGCAACCGGCTCGGGCTCACCCGCAACCGGCTCGGGCTCCGTGGCGACGGGCTCGAGCTCCGTTGCGACGGGCTCGGGTTCGGTTGCCGCCGGCTCCGGCTCGGGTTCCTCAACAGCCGGCTCCGGCTCCCGCTCGATCGCGACCGGCTCTGGCTCGATCACGAGCGGCGACGTCCGTGTCTTGAAAAGCCAGGCCCAGAATCCGCGGGGCTTCTTAGGCCCGGTTGGACGGTGCACGGCGACAGGGACCGGCTCGGGCTCAGTGGCGTCCGACTCGGGCTCGGGATCGGGCTCTGCCTCCGCCTTCGGTTCGGGTTCGGGGTCGACCTGCTCGGGCTCCCGTTCCGGCTCTGGCACGACCACCGCCTGCGGCTCGGGCCCGGGCTCGGCGTGCGGCTCCTGCTCAGGCTCCGCCGCGTCCGGCAGCTCGGCGTGCAGAGTCACCTTGGTCCCCCATCCGGAGGGCTCGATTGAGACGGTGCCGCTTCCGTGCTCGCCCTCCCAGGCGACCGTGTGCTCCGGCTCGAGCTTCGTGATCTTGATGTCGCCGAAGGCGCCTAGGTGCTTGGCGAGGCGTTCGACCTCGCTCAGCTCCTCCCACAGCTCCGGCGGTGACTTGACGAGGGTGCGCTTCGCGGTTAGGTCCGGCATTGACCCCGGTTTCGATCAGGGGCGGCGGTCTCCTTCCGGTCGGACCGCGCAAAGGGCCAGGGCCAGCCTCACGAGGTGCGACCCTACACCGCCATGCTCGGAGACGATCTCGGCGAGCTGCTCGGCCACCGCATCCCCGCCGACCACAGCCGGCAGGTGCTCGCCGACCACTACGCGGCCCGGCTGCGCGCGCGCCGCGTGATGGACCTGGGCTGCGGCGCGGGCGACTCGGTCGACCTGTTCCGCTCGGTCGACCCCGAGGTGAGCTGGGTGGGCGTCGACATCGAGGACTCGCCCGAGGTGGCGGAGCGAACCCGCGGCGACGCGGAATTCGTGAGCTTCGACGGCCGCCGCCTGCCGTTCGACGACGGCAGCTTCGAGCTCGTCTACTGCAAGCAGGTGCTCGAGCACGTCGAGCACCCGCGCGAGCTGCTCGGAGAGGCGGCCCGCGTGCTCCGCCCAGGCGGCCACCTGGCCGGCTCGACCTCGCAGCTCGAGGCCTTTCACTCGCGCAGCACCCTCAATTGGACACCCTGGGGCTTCACGCTCCTCGCCGAGGACGCCGGGCTCGAAGTCGTCGAGCTGCGCCCCGTGATCGACGGCTTCACCTTGGTCGCCTGGCGCGCTCTCGGGCTGCCGCGCTTCTTCCACCGCTGGTGGGCGCGCGAGTCGCCTCCCTATCGCCTGATCGAGCTCGCGGCGCGCGCGGCACGGCTCGACGCGCGCACGCGCAACCAGGTGAAGCTCGTGCTCGCCGGGCAGTTCGCATTTCTTGCGCGGCGGGCGTAGCCTCGCCGCATGCGGGCGGTGTGGATCGCGGTGGGGCTGCTGCTCGTCGCGCCGGGCAGTGCCGCGGCGGAGGCGCAATGGCGAGTGCACGCCTTCGCCTCGGGCAGCTACATGCTCGACTACGGCGACGAGCACGACGCGGTCGACGGCCAGGCCGACGGGGTCTGGGCGTGGGACATGAGGGCGCTCGCGTCCGGGATCGACGTGGACACGGAGATCGCAACCTTCCGCATGGAGGACGAGGAAAGCTCGGACATCGTCCTCGTGGACGGGTCCCCGTGGTGCCGCCCGCCGGCGTTCAGCGCGGTCGGGCCGTTCCGTGACAGCCGCGTGGGCCTCTACCTCGCTCGGCGGCAGCGCGGCTTCCAGGTGGACCACCCCTTCTTCGACATGCTCGGCGGCTGCCACGTCGGCGCGCACGGGATGACGCTCTACGACGGCGCCTCCCCGGCGGTCACGCGGATCCCGCGCGGCGCGTTCAACCCGCGCCGCGACCGCGCCTTCGAGCGTACGTGGACTCAGCAGATCGCGCTCGACCGGGGCCACGAGCCCGGGCCGCCGCACACGTTCTCGGCGACTGGCGGCCTCACCATCAAGCTGAGGCGCATCTCCGCCCGTGCGGCGCGGACGCTCCGGCTCAGGCTTCGGAGTACTCCCCGAACTCCTCGCGCATGACGCCGCAGACCTCGCCGATCGAGGCACGCTCCTTGAGCGCGGCGCGCATCGGCTCGAGCAGGTTGGCGTCGCCGGCGCACGCCTGACGGAGCTCCTCCAGCCGCGAATCGACGGCAGCCTGGTCGCGCTCCTCCTTGAACGCCTTGAGGCGCTCGACCTGTTGCCGCTCGGACTCGGGGTCGACGCGCAGGATCTCGACCTCGTCCACCTGCTCGGTCACGTACTCGTTCACGCCGACGACGACGTCCTGCTTCTGGCGGTAGCGCTCCTCGTAGCCCCAGGCCGACTCCTCGACCTCGGCGCGGATGAACGGGATGCAGTTAACGGAGCCGCCCATCTCCTCGACGCGGTCGATCAGCTCCTGGGCGGCAGCCTCGATCTCGTCCGTGAGTGCCTCGACGAAATAGGACCCGGCGAACGGATCGGCGGTGTCGGCCGCGCCCGACTCGTGACCCAGGATCTGCTGGGTGCGGAGCGCGATGCGCGCAGCGGTCTCGCTCGGCAGCGCGAGCGCCTCGTCGAAGCCGTTCGTGTGGAGTGACTGCGTGCCCCCGCACACCGCCGCGAACCCCTGGAGCGCCACGCGGACGATGTTGTTGTGCGGCTGCTGGGCGGCGAGCGTGACGCCGCCGGTCTGGGTGTGGAAGCGCATCTTCAGCGAGCGGTCGTCCTTGGCGCCGAAGCGCTCGCGCATGATACGCGCCCACATCCGGCGCGCGGCGCGGAACTTGGCCACCTCCTGGAAGACGTTGTTGTGGCCGTTGAAGAAGAAGGCGAGCCGCGGGCCGAACTCGTCGACCTGAAGCCCCGCATCGATCGCCGCGTGCACGTAGGCGATCGCGTTCGCGAGCGTGAAGCCCACCTCCTGGACCGCCGAGCAGCCCTTCTCGCGCATGTGGTAGCCGGAGATCGAGATGGTGTTCCACTTCGGGATGCGCTCGCGGCAGTAGGCGAACAGGTCGGTGGTGAGCCGCATCGCCGGGACGGGCGGGTAGATGAAGTTCCCGCGCGCGATGTACTCCTTCAGCACATCGTTCTGGGTCGTGCCGCGGAGCTCGCCGGCGGGCACGCCCTGCTCCTCGCCGACGAGCTCGTAGAGGAGCAGCAGCACGGCGGCCGGCGCGTTGATCGTCATCGACGTGGAGACCTGGTCGAGCGGGATGCCGTCGAAGACGCGCCGCATGTCCTCGATCGTGTCGATGGCGACGCCGGTGCGGCCGACCTCGCCCATGCAGAGCGGGTCGTCCGAGTCGCGTCCGAGCTGGGTGGGGAGGTCGAACGCCATCGAGAGCCCCGTCGAGCCGTGGTCGATCAGGTAGTGGAAGCGCTCGTTCGTCTCCTTGGCGCTCGCATAGCCGGCGTACTGGCGCATGGTCCACTTGCGCCCGCGGTACATGTCGGGATGGATGCCGCGGGTGAATGGGTAGTCGCCGGGCTCGCCGAGGCGTTCCTCAAGGTTCGGCTCGACGTCGTCGGCGTCGTAGCGC
>JBKPME010000013.1:0-8739 GCA_046731915.1 Actinomycetota bacterium | reverse complement strand
CAGCGGCGACCCTGTTGTGGGTCTCGTTCGGCGTCCAGGAGAACAGGCTCACAGTGAGCTGGCGGCCCTTGAGGCTGAAGCGCGCTCCGGCCTGGATGTCGATGCCGACCTTCGTGCCGCGCTCTGAAGGTGGCGTTCCTGGGATGCGGGTCACTTCTCCTCCATCCGGGCTCGGAGCGTCCCTAGCCCTCGGCTCACGCGCTTTCTCAACGACTGCCTCCGAGCAGCGCAGGTCCTTGGCGATCTCCAGCGGCGGCCAAGGCCGCGCGCGCCGCCGGCCGGAGCACGCGCCGCGGACTCTGCAACCGCCCCGCCGCCGCGACCAGTGCCTCCTCGAGTTCTTGAGCGCGACTACCCCGCCGAACGCGGCGGGCTCAGAACGTGTGGTGGTCAGAAGCGTCTCGTCCGGCGCGTCGTCCCACACCGGTGACATGCCTATACCTTGCACCCGGTGCAGCGCTTGTGACCAGACTCGGCCTAAAGGTGTGCGCTTAGCTAAGCTAGCTAAGCCGTGCTACGATACGCCCTATGGCACAGGTCGGCATGCACGAGGCCAAGACGAAGCTCTCCCAGCTGGTTGAGCGGGCCGAGTCGGGTGAGGAGATCGTGATCGCGCGCAACGGGAAACCCGTCGCACGTTTGGTCCCGGTGTCGTCGACATCGTCGCTCGCGTCGGTACGCGGCGCCTGGCGCGGCCGGGTCGAGCTGGCAGAGGACTTCGATGAGCTGCCGCCCGACATCGCTGACGCCCTCGGCGCCGGGTGAAGCTGCTGCTCGATACCCATGCCGCGCTCTGGTGGCTGAGCAACGACGAACGCCTGGGGGCCACCTCTGCCGGGCTCATGACCGATGCATCGAACCAGGTCTTCCTGAGCGCCGCCGTCGTGTGGGAGGTGGCAATCAAGCGCTCCCTGAAGAAGCTCGAGGCCCCCGGTAAGTTCGCAGCGACGCTGCTGGCGGCCGGCGCCCAGCCGCTCCCAATCGGATTGGACCATGCCGAGGCGGTCGGTGAATTGCCCTGGCACCACCGCGACCCATTCGACCGCCTCCTCGTAGCGCAAGCCATCATGGAACAGGCAGTCCTGGTGTCCGACGACGAAGCGCTGCAGCCCTACGGCGCGCCAATGGTCTGGTAGCGGCGGGCGGGCGAGCGCGAGCTCCGGGTCGCGGATAGGCTCGCTTATCCGAGAGGCCATGACCGAGCGCGTCGACTTCAGCGTCAACGGGAAGCAGCGCGCGCTGGACGTCCGCGCGGAGGAGACCGCTGTCGAGGTTCTGCGGGATCGGCTCGGCCTGACGGGGACGAAGCTCGTCTGTGGGGACGGCGTCTGCGGGGCCTGCACGGTCCTTTTGGACGGCGCTCCCGTCGTGAGCTGCCTGTTGCCGGCGAACGCGCTCCAAGGCCGCGCGCTCACGACTGTTGAGGGGTTCGGGCCGGAGTTGCATCCCGTGCAGCGCGCGTTCATCGCCCACGACGCGCTTCAGTGCGGCTACTGCACTCCCGGGTTCGTGGTCGAGGCCATCGCCTTCCACGACCGCTGGCGCGAGGAACGGGGTACGGAAGAGCCGACGCGCGAGGATGTGGTCGAGGTGCTGGCCGGGCACCTGTGCCGCTGCGGCGCGTACGTCGGCATCGTCGCCGCGGTGCGCGACGCCTGCGCGGGCCGGTTCGACAGGAGTGATCCGTCCGCGCCGCGCGTGGAGGCGCCCGAGAAGGTGACCGGCCGCGCGCTGTACACGGCCGACGTTCGCCATGAGGGGCAGCTCGAGGGGGCGATCCTGCGCTCGCCGCACCCGCACGCACGCGTCGTGTCGGTGGATCTCGACGCCGCCCGCGCGCTGCCCGGAGTAGCCGCAGCGATCGAGCTGCTCGGCGACGAGCGCATGGTGCGATACGTGGGCCAGGAGGTCGCCGCCGTCGCGGTCACTGATCGCCAGGCTGCGCGGGAGGCGCTGGCGCACGTGCGCGTCGAGTACGAGCCCCTCCCTGCCGCAATCGGCGCGCAGGCCGCCCGTCGTGACGGCGCACCCGCGGTATACAGCGGACTCCGCAAGAAGCCGCCGACGTCAGGCGAGGGCCCGCCGGCGCTCGCCCGCTGGCACGGGAACCTCAGGGGGCCGTCGGGGGCGTTCTCTCAACGGGCCCGTAAGGCGCGTCGCCTGATCGCGGAGGCGCGCGAGCGGGACGATCCCCTGCTCGTGGAGGGGCGCTGGCGCACGGCACAGCAGGTCCACACCGCGTTCGAGCCGCACGCCTGCGTCGCTCGTTGGGAGGGAGAGGCACTGCAGGTCTACCTCTCGACGCAGGCGGCAACCCACCTGGCGGAGCAGATCGCCAAGCGCTTCGGCCTGGCGCCCGAGCAGGTGCACCTGGTCGCCGAGCACGTCGGCGGCGGCTTCGGGTCCAAGCAGAACCTGACCCCCGAGGCGGTTGCCGCGATCCAGCTCGCTCGGGCTGCCGGCGCCCCGGTGCGTGTCGTCCTCGACCGTGGCGAGGAGATGACTGTGGGGGGTCACCGGCCGGCCGCCGAGATCGAGCTCGCCCTGCTCCCGAGCGAGTCGGAGGGACCACGCGCCCTCCAGATGCGGGTCTATGGCGACGGCGGAGTCGCCGCGGGATCGGGGATCGCGCTCTTTGGCCGAATGGTCTACCCGGCTCCCGCCAAGGAACTGCGGGACTACGACGTGGTCAACAACATGCCGCCGGGCGTCCCCTTCAGGGGACCGGGGGCGCCGGTGGCGTGTTGGGCCCTCGAGCAGGCCGTTGACGAGGCGGCGCACAGGCTCGGCGAGGATCCGGTTGCCCTGCGGCGGCGCTGGGATCCGCACCCGGGGCGCCAGCGGCTGTACCGATGGGCCGAGTCGCTTCCGCTCTGGCGCGATCGCTCGCCGACCGGATCGGAGCAGGGGCGCTTTCGGCGCGGTGCCGGCGTCGCCGCCGCCAACTGGTTGTACCTGTATCAGCTCGGCTGCCAGGTCGAGGTGGGAGTGGAGGCCGGGCGCCTGTTCGTGGCAACGGGCTCCCAGGACATCGGCACGGGCAGCCGCAGCGTGCTTGCGCGCACGGTCGCCGCGGCCTTCGATATCGAGCCTTCCGAAGTGGAAGTGCGGATTGGCCGCTCCCGGCTTGTGCGCGGCCCTGGATCGGGTGGCAGCTCGGCAACGACGACGTTCGTCCCGGCGGCACTCGCCGCCGTAGCCGACCTGCGCCGACGCCTGCTCGCGGAGGCCGGACTGGACGCGAACGATGGTGATCTCAACTGGGCGGAGCTGCTGGGCTCGGCGCCGGATGTCAGCGTGCGCGCGGACCGCCCGGACGACGATGCCCCCGCCTCGGGCCTTGGGAGGCCGCTGGAGGGCACGGGTCCGGCCGGATGGGTGACCGGGCAAATCGTGCGCCGGGCCAGCAAGATCGCCATAGGACGCGGCTACACGGGCGCGGTGCACGTGAGCGAGGTGGAGGTGGACACGCTGCTCGGCCGGATTCGGGTCGTGCGGGCGGCGGCCGGCATCGGCGCCGGTCGCGTGGCGGCGCCCGAGCTCGCGCGGAGCCAGTGCTACGGCGGCGTGATTCAGGGGGCCGGCTATGCGCTCTTCGAGCAGCGCCAGGACGATGCCCAGAGCGGAATCGTGCTAAGCGCGGGCCTCGAGGACTATCGGATCCCGGGCATCGGCGACACGCCCGAGATCGAGGTCCACTTCGACGAGGAGGGCTTTGAGCACGTGCCAGGTGGCGGCGTCGGGCTGGGTGAGATCTCCACGGTCGCCGTGGCGGCTTCGATCGGGAACGCGGTCCACATCGCGACCGGCTGGCGGCCCTATGAGCTTCCGATTCGCCCCGACCGCCTTCTCGAGGGGATGCGCGGGTGAGTCCCGCTCCGACCACCGTCGAGGAAGCCAGGCAGGCCGCGGGCGAGTACCGCGCCGGCGGCACTGATCTCCAGCAGCGGCTACGCAGCGGAGTCAGCGCGGGCCCGCCGGTCGACCTCGCCCGCTTGAGCGGCCTCGATGGGATCGACTGGGACGAGGAAGGTGCGGCACGGATAGGAGCCTTGGTCCCGATCGCCACATGCGCCGCTGACTCGCGGCTCGCAGCAGCGTACCCAGGGCTCGCGCAGGCGGCCGCGGCGCTGGCAACGCCCCAGGTGCGGTCGGTTGGCACGTTGGGCGGAAACCTGTTGCAGCGGAATCGCTGCTGGTATTACCGCCACCCGGACATCGACTGCCTGAGGAAGGGCGGCGAGGGTTGCCCGGCGCGCACCGGCAACCACCTGCTGCACGTCTGCTTCGACCTCGGCCCGTGCGTGGCGCCACACCCCTCGACACTGGGCATGGCGCTGCTCGCCTACGAAGCTCGCATCGAGGTTGCGGGCGGCGGCACCCGGATCGTTGCCGAGCTATACGGCGACGGCTCGGACGGCCGCCACGACCACCGGCTCAGCGAGCACGAGATCGTGACGGCTGTGCACATGCCTCCAGCGCTCGAGGGCGAGCGCGCTGCCTACTTCAGGGCCACAAGCCGCGCGCTGGCCGAGTGGCCGCTCGTCGAGGCCGTCGTGCGTCTGACCGTCGCCGACGGAACCGTCACGTTCGCGCGCGTCGCGGTCGGCGGCGTGGCGCCCGTTCCGCTGCGCCTGGAGCGGGTCGAGGAGGCGCTCACGGGCGAGCGGGCGCTCCCCGACGCGTTCGGCAGGGCCGCGGGACTCGCGGCCGAGGGCGCGAACCCGCTGCCGATGACCCGCTACAAGGTGGACATGCTCCGGCACGCAGTCCGCGAGACGCTCGATCGCGCGCTCGCCCGATGACCGGCCGCGATCACTCGCTCGCCGCGAACACCACCTCCTGCGCGCCCTCCCAGAGCGTCAGCTCGCCGAGCTCGCGCAGGTGCTCGGCGCCGTCCTCGATGGTCAGGAAGTGGTTGCCGGCCAGCTGGCCGACGATCGAGGAGAAGCGGCAGCCGCCGTACGGGAACAGGATCTCGGTCTCGCTGTAGCCGCCCGGGTACCAGAGGATGTGGCCGGGCGCCGGGTGGCTCGTGTGGTTCTCGAACGCGAGGTTCGTCTCGAACTCGCCCATCGGGATCCAGCACGACTCGCCGCTCCAGCGGACGTGGATCAGCCTGCTCTCGAATGGCAGCATGCCTGAGAAGACCTCGCAGGTGACCGGCGCCTTCTCCTCCTCCATCCGGGCGCTGAACTCGTGCGGCCCGGCCTTGATCTTCAGTGTCGTCATCGCTCTCCTTCCCCCTGTCGCGGATGGCGCTCCGCCACGAGCTCGACGAAGCGGGTGAGCGCGTCCACGGCGATCGCCACGTCGGCCTCCGACACCGACTCATCGGGATGATGGCTCACTCCGCCCGCGCAGCGCACGAACAGCATCGCCACCGGCACGACCTGCGCCATGGCCGCCGCGTCGTGTCCGGCGCCGCTCGCTAGCGAGTTGGGTTGAACGCCCACGTCCTCCAGCGCCTGGAACATCCGCCCGGTCAGCCCGGGATCGCAGCGGACCGCGGCCTGCTCGTGCAGCGGCTCCCACGCGGACTCGATTCCTCGCGCGGCTGCGATTTCGGCTGCGCGCTCGCGCAGGCGAGCCACCGCCCAGATTCGGTCCACGTCCTCGGGGTGGCGTACGTCGACGACGAGATCGGTCTGTCCCGCGATCACGTTGGGAGCGCCGGGCAGCACCGTCAGGTCACCGACCGTGGCGACCAGGCCGGGGGTGTCGCGGGCCAACGCCTCGACCTCGACCACCATCTGAGCGGCCGCCGCAAGCGCGTCGCCGCGCAGCTCCATCGGGACGGTTCCCGCGTGGCCGGGCCGGCCCGTGAAGCGCAGCGCGGCGCGCGTCTGCCCCGCGATGCCCGACACGACCCCGATCGGGAGCCCCAGCTGCTCGAGCGCCGGGCCCTGCTCGATGTGGAGCTCGGCGTAGCCGACCACCGACCCCGGCGCCGGGCCGGCGCCATCCAGCTCGGTGGGATCGCCCCCGAACTCACGAATGGCCTCTTCGAGCGAAACGCCATCCGCATCGACCCGCGCAAGCGCGGCCGGATCGAAGCTGCCCGCGAACATCGAGCTGCCGAGGAAGGCGGTCCCGAAGCGCGAGCCCTCCTCGTCCGCGAAGGCCACCACCTCCAGCGCGAAGGGCAGCTCATCCGTCCGCTCGCGCAGCCGCTCCGCCACCGCGATGCCAGCGAGCACGCCGAGGATCCCGTCATAGCGCCCGGCGTCGGGCACGGTGTCGATGTGGGAGCCGAGAACCAGCGCCGGCGCACCCGGGTCGGCGCCCTCGCTGCGGCCGATCACGTTGCCGATCGCGTCGCGGCGCACACTCATCCCGGCGGCGCGCATCCAGTCCGCGACAGCCTCCCCTGCCTCCGCGAGCGCCTTGGTCCCGAAGCGGCGCGTGAGCCTGCCGGGTTCCTCGCTGTGGCCGGCCAGCAGCTCGGCTCTCGCCATCAGGTCAGCTGCCACGGTAGGTGCTGTACGCCCAGGGCGACACGAGCAGCGGGACGTGGAAGCTCGCCGTCGCGTCGGCGACCCCGAAGCGAACCGGCACCTGGCCGAGGAAGGGATGGTCGCCCTCCACGAGGCCCTGCGCCTCGAAGTAGGCGCCCACGTCGAAGACGAGCTCGTAGTCACCGGGGAGCAGCTCGCCGGCGGCCAGCAGCGGCTGGTCGGTACGGCCGTCCGCGTTGGTCTCGGTCTGCGTGACGCGCTCGCGGCCGCCGTCCGGCTCGAGTCGAAGCAGCTCGATCCGCACGCCCTCGCCCGGGCGCCCGCGCGAGACATCGAGAACGTGCGTGGTCAGCTGTCCGCTCGCCATCGTCAGGCGCTCCTCGTCATCGTCAGGTTGATCGTCCCGAACGCCGGGAAGGGCGGGACGAAGACCGTCGGCTTGGCGCCCGGCTCGTCATCGAGCGCGTAGGGGTCGCGGGTCATGTTCCTGCCGACGAAGTCCAGCAAGCGGAGCTGCGGATAGCGCTCGAAGAGGCGCTTGCCCATCTGGTGCACCAGCTGCTGGATCGACTCGCTCACGAACTCGTGGAAGACGACGGCGCAGACGTCACGCACCTGCTCTCCCGCCACGTAGCGGCTCACGTCCTCTCCGGTGGCGTCAGCCGCGTCCCCGTACTCCCAGTGGACGTCGAGCCGGATGAAGAGCGGCCGGTCGGATCGCTCCGGCAGCGTCGTGTACTCGTCGCGGACGAAGCGCGTGAACGCGCTCCCCTCGGTCTTCAGCAGCTCCATGCTCACGCGTCCGCTGCGCTGCGCGAGCAGGACGGCGGCCTCGCCCTCGCGCCGGTAGCGGAGCTCGGCGACCGAGTGGTCGCTCCGCTGGCGCTGGCGCAGCACCGGGCTCGGCTGAAACCCGTCGCCCTCCGGCACCTCGGCCGCGCTGAAGGGCAGCTCGCGGCCGCTCACGCGCACCTCCTGCATCAGCTCGTAGCGCTCGATGAACCCGCGGCCGAGCTGGGCGAGATAGCCCTCCAGCGTCGCGCCTTCGTAGTCGGCGGCCTGGCGGAGGATGAAGTTCTTCATCGAGTCGGTGGCGACCACGTCGGAGTTGTCGCCGTGCGTGTAGGCGGGAAGGAAGTTGTCCCCGTGCACCTCGACCGACACCTCGTGGGCGAACATCACGTTGTCGCGGCCGCTGAAGCGGGACTCCGGCACCTCGGGGATGCCGGACAGCGGCTTCGCGTTGTGGCGGTAGACCGGCACCGACTCCTTGCCGTAGGCGATCAGGTAGTCCACGCCCGCGACAGTACCTTCCAGCCGCAGCGCGGCGATCTTCGCGATCTCGCCCAGCGCGGTGCGGTGCTCCTCCTCCGTGCTGGACGCGAGCCGCCCCTCCGCGTTTCGAATGATGCTGTCGGGCGTGTGCTCGCGCACGCAGACGACGAACGGGAAGCCGAACTTCTCCCGGTAGGCGCGGGTCGCCTGCTCGAGTCGCGCGGCCTGCTCGGGCGTGAGCCGGTCCAGGCCGGCCCCCGACTGCTCGGCTTCGGAGTCCGACGTGAGCGTCCCCAGCCGCAGCTCCGAGCCCGCCAGCTCGGGATGCGCGCGGATCAGCTCGACCTGGCGCTCCGCGGGGGCGCGCTCGACGGCGCGCACCATGGCCGTGTGCAGGTCCGCGATCCGCTCGAACGGGCCCTCCTCCCACGCCGCCTCGGCCACCCACGGTGAGGACTCGAAAACTGCGCCGTAGCGGCGCACGAACGCTGCGCGATCGCCGTTCATGCGGCCGGCGCCGCGATGCCGACGATGTCGTCGGGCCGCACCGGCACGCGCATCAGCTCCCGCCCGCACGCGGCGCGCATCGCCGCCACGATGGCGGCCGTGGAAGCGATCGTCGGCGCCTCCGCGAGCCCGTTGAGGCCGAAGGGCGCCTCGGGCTGGGGCAGCTCGAGGATTGTCGAGCGGACGGGCGGCATGTCGAGGATCGTCGGGATCAGGTAGTCCGTGAAGGACGCGTTACGCAGGCGCCCTTCCGAAAGCTGGATCTCCTCCATGAGCGCGAGCCCGAGCCCCTGCGCGATGCCGCCCTCGAGCTGCCCTTCCACCGCGAGCGGGTTCATCGCGCGGCCCACGTCCTGCGCCGTCGCCACCTCGACCACCCGCACAAGGCCCAACTCCACGTCCACGTCCACGACCGCGCGGTGCGCCGCGAAGCAGAACGCCAGGTGAGCATTGCCCTGGCCGTTCTCGTCGAGCGGCTCGGTCCGCCGCGGCCGGTACT
>JBKPME010000012.1:0-18117 GCA_046731915.1 Actinomycetota bacterium | reverse complement strand
ACCGGGGCGGGCGGCTCGGCGTCAGCCGCACGCGTGAAGCGAAGCGTCCCGTACTCCGCGACTGCCCGGAGGCCGCCACCGAGGTCGAGCGACTTGGTGCCGCGGTCGCCGAGCGCCATGATCTCGTCCGTTTCGCGCCGCGAGAGCGAACGCGGGCCGGTGCCGCCGCCCGCCTGCTCCGCGAGCGCTCGCAGGATCAGTCGCCGAAGCGCGGGCGGATGTTCCGTCAACGCATCCAGTGATACGGCCGGCCCGCCGCCGAGCTCCTTCAATGCCTCGTTCACCGCGGCGTCCAGCACCTCGCCCTCATCCCGCAACTGCCGCGCGGTGTCCGCAATGGTTCGCTCCACCGCCGGCGACAGCTCACGCAACGCGTCCAGCACGTCGTGGCGCACACGCGCGCGCGCGAAGCGGCGGTCGGCGTTCGAGGGGTCTTCGCGCCACTCGAGCCCGCGCGCCCGGAGGTAATCGCGGACCTCTGCACGTGTCACCGCCAGCAGTGGCCGGACCAGTCGTCCGCGGCGCGGCGCCATTCCCTGCAAGGCGCGCGAGCCGGGCGAGACGGCCAGCCGGTAGAGCACGGTCTCAGCCTGGTCGGAGGCTGTGTGGGCGGCGGCGTAGTCGCCACCCGCGAGCTGCTCGGCGAGGGCGTAGCGAGCATCGCGGGCCTGCTCCTGGGTGTTCCCTTCGGGGAGCGAGACCCGGTGGGCATGGAGGGGCACCGAGAGGGCCGATGTTTGCGAGCGGACGAAGTCCTCGTCGTCCGCGGCACCCTCTCGAAGCCCGTAGTTCACGTGGAGCGCAGACACGGACGCGCCTAGTCGCACGGCGATGTCCAGGAGCGCCACCGAGTCGCCGCCGCCCGACACCATCACGAGCAGCGGCTCGCCCGGTCGCACCAGGCCGCTCGCGCGCGCGGCGTCGAACGCTGCCTCGCTCATTCCTCGTGCCGGATCGCGCGGCACAGCTGCCGCGGTTCGCCGAAACCCTTCAGCTTCACCTGCCCGATCGGCTCGAACGTCAGGTGGGATGCGCCACCGACCGCATCCACGACCGCGTCCGTGACCAGCACCTCGCCGCCGCGGGCGCGCGCGACCACGCGCGAGGTCAGGTTCACGTCGCGCCCGAAGTAGTCGCCGCCGCGGTACAGCGTCGTGCCCAGATGCACGCCGATCCGAGGCTCGGGCCGCTCCTGGAACAGCGACGCGAAGCCAACGGCCCAGTCCACGAGCGCGCCGATGTCCTGCCCCACGACCATCACCTCGTCGCCGATCGTCTTCACGACGCGCGCGTCGTCCGGCAGCGTGTGCGTGACGCCCTCGACGAAGCGCTCGACCGACGACAGCGCCTCCTCCTCGCCCTCCTCCTCGGTGAAGCGCGTATAGCCGGCCAGGTCCGCGAACGCGATCGCCAAGCGGACGCGACCGAGATCGACCTCCTCGTCCTCGAGCTCCGACTCCATGTGCCCCACCACGTCCTGCTCGACGAAGTGCTGCAGGAAGCGCTGGTGGACGTAGTCCATCATCGGCGAGGCGAACGGCAGCAGGTCGTGGGCGAGGTCCTCCATCTCCTCCGCCATCTGAAGCCCCGGCACGCCCTCGCGGATCAACGGCTCGTGCACGTACAGGTGGAAGAGGCGCACCTCGGCGTCGGCGATCTGCGACAGCGCCTGCCCGTACACGCGACAGAGCTGGAGGAAGGCCACCAGCGGGAACCCCGCGCTCAGCACCGCCGACACGTAGTGCAGCGCCTCCACGTCCTCATCGGTGAGCTCGTCGAGCCCACTGGCGGGCAGCCCGAGGCTGGTCCAGAAGCGCTCGATCAGGGCCGGCTCGAGGTCCGTCTCCTTAGACGCCTCATTCAGCGAGCGGCGCGGCTCGTCGGCGCTGAACATGTCCTCGATGTAGCCGTAGGCCAACCGGCCCTGCCGGCCGGCCTCCTTGATGTGCTCGAGCTTGTGCCCGCGGTCGCGTAGCCGCGCCACGATGCGCGCGTGCGCCACCGCGGCGGTGGTCCACTCGCCCGTCCCGTCGACCTCCGGGATCACGCCCTCGCGCGCCCAGCGGCGCAGGGTTCCGGGAGATACGCCGACCCGTTCGGCGGCTTCCTTCAGTGAGACGCTCTCGGCCACGGCACACCACGTTTTACCGAGGTGCCGTGCGCAGCGATGTTGCCGGGCGCAAGCAGGGGGCGGTGCCCGGTGCGCAGCGATGTCGCCGGGCGCAAGCACCGGGCGGTGCCCGGTGCGCAGCGATGGCTTTCAGAGCAACGGCGGAGTGGAAGGGTTCACTCCGCCGCTGCATGCGGGCACACGGCCCGCCTCGTAGGCCGGTGACGCCGGTGGGCGTCAGCCGGTCTCTACAGACCTTGTGACAAGTGTCGCGCGCCCAGGCGTGCGAGTCAACATAAGATCCGCCCACCACGTCCTGGGAGGATCTTTGAACTACTTCGTCACCGGCGCGACCGGCTTCATCGGCAGGCATCTCGTGACGGAGCTGCTGAAGCGCGAGGGCAGGATCTACGTGCTTGTGCGAGAGGGCTCACGCGGCAAGCTCGACGCTCTGATCCAGCGCCTCGACGCCTCCGAGGGACGCATCCAGCCGGTGACCGGCGACCTCTCGAAGCCCGGCCTCGGTGTCGAAGCCTTCGACGAGAAGATCGACCATCTCTTCCACCTCGCGGCGGTCTACGACGTGGAGGCTGACGAGGAGAGCTCGGAGCGCGCCAACGTCGAGGGCACGAAGCACGTGATCGAGTTCGCGAACGGGCACGACGTCGGGCGCTTTCACCACGTGAGCTCGATCGCCGTCGCCGGCAACTACAAGGGCGTCTTCCAGGAGGACATGTTCGACGAGGGGCAGAAGCTGCCCCACCACTACCACCGCACGAAGTATGAGGCCGAGCGGCTCGTGCGCGAGGGAGCGGAGCCGAAAACCATCGTCTACCGCCCTGGCATCGTCGTCGGTCACTCGGAGACCGGCGAGATGGACAAGATCGACGGTCCCTACTACTTCTTCAAGCTGCTCCAGAGGCTGCGCCACGCGCTGCCGGAGTGGTTCCCGCTCGCGGGCCCCGAGGGCGGCCAGACGAACCTCGTGCCGGTGGATTTCGTCGCACGCGCGATGGACCACATCGGCCACCTGCCCGACAGCGACCTGCCGAGCGACACGTTCCACCTGGTGAACCCGGAGCCGATGAGCGTCGGCGGCGCGCTCAACGAGTTCGCCAAGGCCGCGCACGCACCCCAATTCGTCATGCGGATCGACCAGAACATGACGAACGTGGTCCCGAGGCAGGTGCGCGCCGGGCTCAAGGCACTGCCCACGGTCAAGCGCATCCGCCACCAGCTCTTCCATGACCTCGGCATCCCGCCGGACGCGATGGAGAACCGCGATTTCAGGGCGCAGTTCGACGCGCGCGACGCGCAGCGCGCCCTCAGCGGTACCGGCATCGCCGTGCCCCCGCTGTCCACCTACGCGCCGCGCCTGTGGGACTACTGGGAGCGCAACCTCGACCCGGACCTGTTCCGCGAGCGCTCGCTCTCCAGCTCGATCAAGGGCAAGAAAGTCATGATCACCGGCGCCTCGAGCGGCATCGGACTCGAGACCGCGAAGAAGGTCGGCGAGGCCGGCGGCGAGCTGCTGCTCGTCTCGCGCACGCGCGAGAAGCTGGAGGAACTGGCCTCAGAGATCGAGGAGCTCGGCGGCACCGCCCATGTCCACCCGGCCGACCTCTCGGATCTCGAGGACATCGACCGCCTCGCCAACGAGGTGCTCGAGCAGCACGGCGGCGTCGACGTGCTGATCAACAACGCGGGCCGCTCGATCCGGCGTTCCGTGGAGCGCTCATACGACCGCTTCCACGACTTCGAGAGAACGATGCAGCTGAACTACTTCGGCGCGCTGAAGCTGATCCTCGCCTTCCTCCCGGGGATGCGCGAGCGCAAGTCGGGCCACATCATCAATGTGAGCTCGATCGGCGTGCAGACGAACACGCCGCGCTTCTCCGCGTACGTGGCCTCGAAGTCGGCCCTCGACGCCTTCTCGCGTTGCACGGCGCCCGAGGTGGTCCAGGACAACGTCAAGTTCACGACCGTCTACATGCCGCTTGTGCGCACGCCGATGATCGAGCCGACCGACATCTACAAGGCCTTCCCGACGCTCACACCGGACGAGGCCGCCCAGATGCTCTGCGACGCGATGATCGACAAGCCGAAGCGAATGGCCTCGCGGCTCGGCACCTTCGGCGAGGTGCTCTACGCGGTCTCGCCCAAGACCGTCGACATCGTCCTCAACACCGCCTACAACCTGTTCCCGGACTCGGCCGCGGCGAAGAAGAGGAAGGAGGGCGAGGAGAAGAAGCCCGCCCCGGCGGGCGAGAAGAAGGACGACGGCGAGATGTCGACGGAGGCGGTCGCCATGGCGTACCTCCTGCGCGGCGTGCACTTCTAGGCCGCGAGGCGTCGCGGATCAGCGCCGCCGGGGCTCCCTCGCGACGGCCGCGGAGACGCGCCGCCGGACCAGGGGCGAGCGGTTGCCGACCGCGTCGACGGCGAACGCCTGGGCGCGGTAGCGCACACGCCGCTGGCGGTTGGCGGCGCCCGCCCTCCCGCGTGTGCGCAGGACGTTCCTGCCGGCCGCGCCGTCCTGGCGCAGCGTGCGGAGCAGACGCCAGCGCTTGCGCACGAGCCGCTGCAGCTGAATGGTCACCCGGGCCGGCTCGGTCAGGCGGTAGCTGATGGCCGCGCGGCGAACGGCCAACGCGCCGATCACAGGACGGATCGAGTCGACCCGCACCTCGGCGCCCGCGACGGCGGACGCGCCGTGGGGGTCGCTCACGCGCACGTGCGCTGTGAGCGTCGTCGTGCCCGTATACGCGCGCGTGAAGGTGGGAGTGGTCGCGCCGGGGGTCTCGAAGCTCCCGTTGCCGTCGAGGTCCCACTCGTAGCGGAGCTCGAGACCCTCGGGGTCGGCCGAAGCCGATGCGTCGAGGCTCACCTGCCCCCCTCCGGCCACCACGGCCGGCGCGACCGAAAATGCCGGCACGGGCGCCCGGTTCGACACCACCGCGACGCCGAGGGGGTTGTTGAAGAACGCGCGATCCTGGCGCAGCACGCTCTGCATCCCGGACGACGGCTTCACGAGGACGAGCCCGCCCTCGAGGTCGTCGAGCGTGAAGTCGCTCACCACGACGTCGCCGTCCGGCGTTAGAGCCGGGCGCTGCGGAACGACGATCCGGTCCGTGCTCGTATTGGGCGTCTCCGCGTCCTGAACGCCGGTGGCGGGGTCGACCGCGACGAGCGCGGTGCCGCCGTTCTGGTTCACGACCAGGATGCGCCCGCCCGGCTCGACGGTCACCCCCAGCGGGTTGCGGAACAGGTTGCCCCACTCGGGGGCGTTGCGGGACAGGATCGACTGGGCCTTCGTGGCGAGGTCGACCCGGATGAGCGCGCCGAAGTCGTGGACGCAGTTGACGACAGTGGCGCCGTCGCTGAAGTCGCCGTAGCTCGTCACGAGCAGCGAGCGGCCCGGTCCCGTCGCAATGCCGAACGGGTAGCACAGCTCCCCGCCCTGGGTCACGACCGCCTGCGCCCCCGTCGCCGGGTTCACGCTGATCACTCCCGGCGAGCCGGAGGTACCCACGTTCTCGACCACATAGATGAGCCCGTCGGGGGCGAGCGTGAGGCCGGCCGGGTCGACCAGATGGCCGCCCTGGGTCACCACCGATTGCTGGCCGCTCACGGGGTCCACGCGGATGATGCGACCGTCCGGCGTATGGTCCGTACTCGTCGCGTACGCGCCCATGTCCGCCACGAGCAGGCTGCCGTCCGTACCGACCGCAATGTCGTACGGGTGGCGGAACAGCTCGCCCTGCGCGCCGTTTCGCGAGACCTCGGCCAGGCCGCCGGTCGCAGGGTCGGCCCTCAAGATCACCGGCGCCGGTGCCGACTGCTTTGTCACGACCGAATTCGCCACGTAGGCGATCCAGGGGTCACCGGGAGCGGCGAGGGCTGCTCCGGGCAAGAGTGACAGCGCAAGGGCCGCCAGCAGGCCGGCGATGTAACGCATCACCTTCCGATATCGGCCGCTGAGGCCGATTAGATGAAGGCAGATCCCCTCTTTACGAGGTTTGTGTAAAGCGCTTGCTGGATCCTGTCTCGAACCTGCTCGGACAGCTCCAGCACGAGCGCGCGGTCGTCCGCTCCCTCCGGACCGTACGAGGCGGTCCCGATCGGGTCCAGGAACTCGATCCGCCACTTGGACGGCAGCGGCACGACCCCGAACGGGCCGAGCCACGGGAAGGTCGGCGTGACCGGGAAGTAGGGGGCCCCGATCAGGCGCGCGACGGCCGGCAGCTCCGCGATTTTCGGGTAGATCTCCTCGCTGCCCACCACTGCAACCGGAACGATCGGGGCGCCGGTGCGCAGGGCGATCTCGACGAAGCCGCCGCGGCCGAAGCGCTGTAGCCGGTAGCGCTCCGAGTACGGCTTGCCGGTGCCCTTGACACCCTCGGGGAAGACGGCCACGAGGTGGTCCTGCTCGAGGAGCCGCATCGCGTTGTAGGGCGACGCGGCAACGCCGCCCACCTTCCTCATCGCCGCCGACACCCAGGGGAGGTCGAAGGCCCAGTTCAGGACGAGGAAGCGCGGGTAGCGCGGGAGCGGATGCTCGCGCAGCAGCGCTACCGAGATCATGGTGGCGTCCCAGGGCAGGATCCCCGCGTGGTTCGCCGTGAGGAGCGCGCGCCCGTGCGCCGGCACGCGCTCGGCTCCGACCACCTTTACGCGCCACCAGGTCTCGTACAGGAAGGCGAAGAACGGCTCCACGAGCTCGGCGAAGTCCTCGTCGAAGCCCCATTCGTCCTCGGTGTAGTCGCCCTCCAGGCGGTCGACGATCCGCTTGACCGTCTCCTGCGCGTCACGTGGGAGCGCCGTCGCGCCGCGCGTCAGCGCCTCGGGAAGCTCGAGCCCCGAGTCGAGCGCGGCGCGCAGGCGGCGCATGAAGGCGATGGCGGTGACCGAGTTCACGCCGCCGCCTTCGCGTGAGCGCCCCAGTTCTGAACCGCGTCGACCGTCGAATGCCGGGGCGCGTAGCCGACCTCCTCGACGAGCCTGCGGGTGTCAACGCCGCGGCCGTAGCGGAGGAGGCGCTGGAAGTCGTCGGACTGCGCGTCGAGCCCGAGCCGCTGGCCGGCCGAGGTGACCGTTCCGAACAGGGGCGAGGCGATCGGCAGCGCCCGCCGCCCCGTTAGCCGGACCATCCGCGCGAGCCCGATCGTCCCCGGGCCGGCGACGTTCACCGCCCCGCGTACCGGGTTTCGCACCGCGGCCACGAGCGCTTCGAGGGCGTCCTCGATGTCGACGAGCTGGATGCGCGGATCGAAGCCCATGTAGGTCGGACAAACGGGCTGGGAGAGGTAGCGCGTCATCTGGGTGCGAAGGCCGGGTCCGATTGCCGGCTGATAGCGGAGCATCGTGCAGCTCACGCCCGTGTGGCGCCGGGCGTAGGTGTCGAAGTAGTTCTCGATCTCGGCGACGTCGCGCTGGAAGCGCGTGCGGAGCGGGAAGAGCCGGGCCATCTCCTCCTCGAAGAACTGCGGTGCGTGCGGCTCGGCACCGTAGATGCCCGCCGAGCCGCGCACGACGATCGTGCGGAGCGTCGGCACGCGCTCGCAGGCGGCGAGCAGCTGGAGCGTGCCGATCACGTTTACGTCGTGCATCGCGCGAGGGGACATCCCGGGCCCGGGCTGGCGCACGATCTGCTCGTGGACGAGCGTGTCGGCGCCGGTACGTGGGATCAGCCGCGCGATCTCAGGGTCGCGGATGTCCGCCTCGATGAAATCGGTGCGCTCGAGAGCCAGCTTCGGGCGGCGGGTGTCGAGGCCGGCCACGTGCTCGACGTCCGGGTCGCGTTCCAGCCGCTGCGCGAGGAGGCTCCCCACGTGGCTGCCCACGCCGGTGATCAGCACCCGGCGGCCGGCCACTAGGACTTGCTGCCGCGGCTCGCGGAGCTGCTGCTGCGCTTCGAGCCGCCGCTACTGCTGCGCTTCTTCGGAAGCCGCTCCTCGATCTTGTCGAGACGACGGCCGACCGCGCGCAGCTCGGCGCGCAGCTCCTTGATGTCGTCGTAGGTCGCCGGGCGGCGTCCCTCGAAGGCCTCTGTCATAGAGCGGCGGCCGCGGGAGAGCCGCTCCTCGGCCCCCTTACGGAGCTCATCCACCGAGTCGACGAGGTCATCGAGCGCACCCTGTGCGGCCGAGCGGCTCCGCCCGGCCGAGCCGAGCGTTGCCTCGACGGTGCGCTCGACCGCGTCGCGGAGGTTGTCGGTCGGCTTCGCCATAGCTCCTTCGGAGGTTACCCCGGGCGGGCATCCCGCCCACTACTCTCCGCCGTCCTTGTCGCTCCAGCACGAGGTCCGCCCCAATCACCTTCGGCCGGCCGCCGAGCTGGCTGAGCGCGTGCTGCTCCCGGGCGATCCGGGGCGGGCGCTTGCGGTCGCCCAGGCTCTGCTCGAGCCGGCGCCGCGGATGTTCAATCACGCGCGCGGACTATGGGGCTACACGGGCAAGGCCGCCGACGGCGAGCTGCTGACGGTTCAGGCCACGGGCATGGGAGGCCCGAGCGCCGCGATCGTGACGGAGGAGCTGATCGCACTGGGAGCGACCAGGCTGGTGCGCATCGGGACCTGCGGCGCGTTCGATCCCGGCATCCCGCTCGGGACGCTCCTCGCAGCCCAGGCTGTGATTCCCGCGGACGGCACGAGCGCCGCGCTGGGCGCGAACGGTGCGCTCGAGCCCGACGCCGAGCTGCTCGCCCGCCTCGTCGAGGCGGGCGCTCGGCCCGCGACGGTCGCGAGCAGCGATCTCTTCTATGACTCCCGCGAGGAGGTCATGGCCTCATGGATCGAGCGCGGCGCGGTCGCGGTAGAGATGGAGGCGGCAACGATCCTCCGGGTGGCCGCTCGCCGCGGCGTGGCCGCGGCCTGCGTTGTCGGCGTGAGCGATGTGGCGGCCGTGGCGCAAGCCACGGGCGGTGCCCGCGGCGCAGCGATGCGTTCTTCCAACGGCGCTCGGCGCATGACGCAGGACGAGCTAACGGAGCTCGGCCTGCGGGTCGGCCAGGCGGGCTACGCTGCCGTCAGGAGTCGGTGACGGTGAGCCGCTCTTGCGCCCGCGGCATGGGCTCGCCACCCGGGGCGAGCAGCGAGGCGAGAGCGGCGATGTCGCGCGTGATCTCGTCGAGCCGCGACTCGATCCGGCCGAGACGGTCGTCGCCGACCTGGCCTCCGGCCTCGGCCACACGCTCCTCGAGGCGGTCGATGGCGTCCTCGATCCCCTCGAGCCGCTGGGACACCGACCGTATGCGTCGCGTGACGCGCTCGATGTCCGACGCGGAGGGCAGGTTGAGCGCCCCCATGGCTGCCTCCTGCGCCAGCACCGCCTTCTCGCGTGCCTCAAGCGCACGCGCGATCGCGGCGTTGATCACCGGGTTCGAGACGACCTCCTCGGCGAGCTTGCCGAGCGCCTCCTCCCCCTGGCGGGAGAGCCGGTCGCGAATGCTCTGGGCCTGCTCGGGCTCGGCCATCCGGCCGCAGGGTACATCACCCCGAGCTGAGCGCATCGCACGCGCCGGCCGACCAGCGGCGCAAATCATCCCAATTTGCGATGCGCAGACCCACCCTAACCCTCAACTTGAACTTTATTCACGTTTCGTAAGGCGGCGTGTAGGAACGATCCCGTCACCTGGACGGCAGGGGCTCGGCCGAATGGGGTGTCCAGACGCCGGGAGGGCGATGTTGAAGTTATGGGCAGAGCCGGTCGATACAACGTGCGAGCAAGCGGCCTGTCCCGACCCCACGGTTCCTCGTTGCAGAGCACAAAGCCCTCAAGTAGCGTTCAGCCAGCAGCAGGTGGTGAGAACTCGCGCGCGACCGCGCACGGGTTTCTGCGGCGTCCCGAGAAAGAGCCTGAGAAAGCACCGATGAAGAAGCGGGTTGTCAAGCTCCTGCTTGTAGCAGGCCTCGTTGTCGCGGGCGCATTCACCGCGCTTACCTTCCCTGCGTCCGCGCAGACCCAGACGGTGTATGTGCAGCTCGCCTCGGGCGAAGTCGTGCCGGTCCAGGTCGACGTCCCCCCGAACACCAATCTGGGCGACGTCCAGCTGCCGGGCACGCCGGTGCCGCCGCCCACGACGCCCACCACCCCGACCGTCCCCACCCCCACCACCCCGACGGCCCCGAAGCCTCCGCCCGAGACGACGTCGCCCGCGCCCGCTCCGGATGGTGGCGGCAGCCAGGGCCCCGGCTCGACCGGCGGGTCGGCACAGGAGCGGACGAGCTCCGGCCGGCGCGTCCAGGACCGGACCGGCCAGAGCCGCAACCTCGCCCCCGAAGACGTAAAGGCTCGAGCGAAGCATGAGGCTGACAGGGCGAAGCGCACGGGTCGGCGCTCGCCGCTCCGGAATCCCGACGGCACGCCCACGCCGAGCAACCCAGGCTTCACCGACGTGCTGCCCGGCCCTTCCACGGCCACCGGGGTCCCCAACTTCATCATCCGAAAGTTCCGCGTTCCGCCCTTCCTGCTGTCGATCTACCAGGCCGCCGGCATCGAGTACGGCGTCCGCTGGGAGGTCCTCGCCGCGATCAACGAGATCGAGACGGACTATGGGCGCAACCTGAACGTGTCCTCGGCCGGCGCCCTCGGCTGGATGCAGTTCATGCCCTCCACCTGGAAGATGTACGGGACGGACGCCAACAAGGACGGCCGCAAGGATCCGTACAACCCGGTCGACGCGATCTTCGCCGCCGCGCGCTACCTGAAGGCCGCCGGGTACGAGCAGGACGTCCGCCGCGCGATCTTCGCCTACAACCACGCCGACTGGTACGTGGACTCCGTCCTCCTGCGCGCCCGCCTGATCGCGGGCGTGCCGGCCGACGTGATCGGCTCCCTCACGGGGCTGACCGAGGGCCGCTTCCCCGTCTTCGCGCGCGCGCGTTATGCGGACGACATCGCCGAGCAGCAGCTGCTCAAGCGCGTCAAGCGGGGCGAGAACGCCGCTCAGCTCGTGGAGTCGGACGACTCGCGCCGCAGCATTGACATCTACTCCAAGGTCGGCGCGCCGGTTGTGGCCGTGAACGACGGCGTCATCAAGAAGATCGGCCGTAACAAGAAGCTCGGCCGCCACGTGGTACTCCAGGACGTCTACGGGAACCGCTACACGTACGCACACCTCGGCACGGTCTCGAAGCTCTTCCCGGTGCCGAAGCGCGACGCAGACGCCTCGGGCCCGAAGAGCAGCGCCACCGCCCTCGCCGCCAACAAGTCCGACCCGAAGCCGGACGCGCCCGCCTCCGCGGGACGCCAGCTCGACTCCTCGGACAAGGTCAAGGAGCGCGATCGCGGCGGTGATGCGCCGGCAAGCAGGGCGCAGGCCTCCGCGCCGATCAAGCAGCGCCTGTTCGCGCATCCGGACATGCGCGGCTCGCGCGAGTCCGGCGGCCTCGAGCAGCAGCTGGACGCGCAGGCGCGCAAGAGCGGCAAGTACGAGACCTTCAAGGCCTACTTCTCCCGCCCCTACGGCCTCGACCCGTCGAAGGTCCGGTTGCGCCCGCTGAAGAAGGGCTCGCGCGTCATCGGCGGGACGGTTCTCGGCCACATCGGCCGCACGATGCCGGGCCAGGCCGCGCACCTCGACTTCGCGATCCGTCCCGCCGGGCGCGGCGCTCCGAACATCGACCCGAAGCCGATCCTCGACGGCTGGAAGCTGCTCGAGGCGACCGCGATCTACCGCGCCTCCGGCCGCAACGTGCTGTACGGCAAGGACGGCGCCGGCGCGATGTCGATCGGCCAGATCCTGCTGCTGCCGAAGCCGCTCCTCGAGAAGCGGGTCCTCTCCGACGAGCGCATCGACATCTACGAGTGCGGGCGTGACGACATCCGCTCCGGCCAGATCGACCGGCGCGTGCTCGCCACCCTGGCGTATCTCGCCGAGTCGGGCCTGCGCCCCGGCGTGACCTCGATGAAGTGCGGCCACGGCTTCTACACGAGCTCAGGCAACGTGTCCGAGCACTCCTCCGGGAACGCCGTGGACGTCGCGACGATCAACGGCATCCCGGTGCTCGGCCATCAGGAGCCTGGAGGCATTACGGAGCAGGCGGTCCGCCGCCTCATGCAGCTGCAGGGCACGATGGCGCCGCATCAGATCATCTCGCTGTTCGAGATCGGCGGCGCGACGCTGGCGATGGCCGACCACAACGACCACATCCACGTGGGCTTCCAGCCGCTGTTCGGCGCCAACAAGAAGCTCGGCAAGCAGGCGCTCGCGGTGCTCGAGCCCGGCCAGTGGTCCGACCTGATCTCGCGCCTGGGTGACATCGAGAACCCGGTAGTGCCGACGAAGCCGTCCAAGTACGCGCTGCCCGCGAAGAAGAAGCGCGCCAGCAACGCCCACGTGGGCGAGTAAGACGGCCGCCGAAGGCCCCTTCGGCTTCGTTCAGCTCGAGTTCGGATTCCTGCTCGGTCCTCCCGACGGGCGCTACCTGGTGCGGCCGTCGGCCGACGCGCTCGTCGAGAGCGTGCTGGTTCTGTCGACGCTCGGATCGCCCGAGCGGAGGCTCCTGTCGCGGAACAAGCCACGGCCCGTGGAGACCGCGGAGCCCGAACCGGTGCCCACGGCGCGAGCTACGGTCGTGCGCGCCATTCCTTTCCCCTCGAAGTCGGAGGCGGCGGAGTGGCTGGCTCAGGCCGACCTCGACGAGGAGGTCGAATCAGCGGTCCTCTTGCTCAATCGAGCCGTACACGCGCATCGTGTTGCGACGGCCGACCCGTACGTCACCGAGGTCTCCGCGGAGCGAGCTCTCGTGGTGCGCATCGGTTACGGCAGCGGCGAGGCGGTGGCTGAGGGGCGTTACGGGGAGTGCGTAGAGCTGCCTCGGACTGCTCGCCGGCGGGCGAAGCGCTCGATGGAGGCGCCGGAGGAGCGCTTCGCGGCGCTGCTGGGCGGACGCGAGGAGGTGCTGCCGGCGGAGGAGCTCGTGCTGCGCGCGCGGGCGGACCTGGACGCCGGCCGCCTGGCCGAGGCGGCCCTGCAGGCGCGGGTGGCGATCGAGGCGCTGCTGGCGGCCCTCGACTCGGACGCGGTGGCCGCTCACCGAGAGCGAGTGGCGGCTGCCGCCAACGCCGCCCTGCGGGGTGGGCTGCCGGGCGACAGCCCGGCGGGGCTGGAGGAGGCCGTGGCGGCTATGGAACTGGCGCTGAAGAGGAGGCGGCTGGGGCGCTAGAGCGCGGCCAGGACAGCGGTCAGCTCGGTTATCACGTCGCCGTCGAGCTTCACCTCCGCGTCCGAGTCGTACGCGGTGGGTCCCTGTGTGATCAGTGCGAGGCGGCCGCCGGCTCCGTGGGTCATCGCGGGCAGGCCCGCCACCGGGTAGACCTCGAGCGAGGAGCCCACGCAGATCATCAGGTCGGCGTCCATCGCGAGCACCTGCGCCTCGGCCAGGGCGCGCTCCGGCAAGAGCTCGCCGAAGAGCACCACGTCCGGCTTCAGCGGGGCCACGCATGTCTCGCACCGGGGCGCGCCGTCGGCTGTCCGAAGCAGCTCGATCACACGCTCGAGCGAGACCTTGCCGCCGCACTCCATGCACACGCTGCGGTCGATCGAGCCGTGCACCTCGATGAGCCGTTCGGTCCCGGCGAGCCGGTGCAGACGGTCGACGTTCTGCGTGATGACCGCCCGGACGAGCCCGCGCCGCTCGAGCTCCGCGAGCGCGAGGTGGGCCTCGTTGGGGGTCTTGTCCCTCAGCGACACGAAGCGCTGGGAGTAGAAGCTCCAGAAGCGGTCGGGGTCGCGCCGCCAGGCGTCGATGTGGGCGACCTCCATTGGGTCGACCTTCTCCCAGAGCCCGGTCCCGGGCGAGCGGAAGTCGGGGATGCCCGACGGCACGGAGATGCCGGCGCCGGTGAGCACGACCGCCCGCTCTGCCTGGCGCAGCAGGTCCGCAACCTGCCGCGCCTCGGTGGAAACGGCCGTCACTTGCCCTGGAACTTGGGCCGCCGCCTGGTCAGGAAGGCGGAGATGCCCTCGCGTGCGTCCTCGGACCTGAAGGCGCGCGCAAAGCCCTCCGCTTCCGTGCGAAGGCCCTCGTCGAGATCGGGCTGCGCGGAGCGCTTCTTGATCTCCTCTATCGCGATCGGCGCCTGCTGGGAGAGCTTGCGCGCCCACAGGAGCGCCGTATCGAACAGCTCGTGGTCCGGCACCACCTGGTTGGCGAGCCCCACGCGGTGCGCCTCGTAGGCGTCGATGGGATCGCCGGTCAGGTTCATCTCGAGCGCCTTCGACTCGCCCACCAGCCGGGGGAGGCGCTGGGTGCCGCCGAAGCCGGGGATGATGCCGAGGTTGATCTCGGGCTGGCCGAAGGTGGCCGACTCGGCGGCGATCCGGAAGTCGCAAGCCATAGCGATCTCGCAGCCGCCGCCGAACGCGATCGAGTTGACCGCCGCGATCGTGGCCGTCGAGGACTGCTCCATCCCGCGCATGAAGCGGTGGGCGCCCTCGACGAGCTGGGCGCCCTCCGTCGCGTCCGACTTGCCGAACTCCTTGATGTCCGCGCCGGCGCTGAACGTGAAGATGTTCGACGAGGCGAGCACGAAGGCGCGCGCTTTGCCGTCGACGGATTCCCAGACGTCGATGAGGTCGCGAATGGCCTGGGGTGAGAGCGGGTTTGCCGGGGGCCGGTTCAGCCATGCGATCGCGATGTCGCCGCGGGTCTCCAGGAGGACGGTCTCGCGCTGGTCGCCTTCGTCTGATTGCGGGTAGGGGAAGAAGCCCTGGCCCGTCTTTTTCCCCAGGCGATCTTGTGCCACCAACCGCTTCAGCACTGAGGGCGGCTCGAAGGCGTCGCCCCATTCCGCTTGAGCGCTTTCCAGCTGCTCGAGGATCGTGTCCAGGCCCGCCTCGTCGGCGCGCGTGAACGGGCCCGGGAGGATGCCCGCGCCCATCATCATCCCGACCTCGATGTCCTTCGCGGAGGCCACGCCCTCCTCGAGCACGAGACAGGACTCGACCAGGGTCTTGAGCCCCATCCGGTCGACGATCGTCTGAAGGCCCGACGCGCTAGCCGTGCTCATAGAAGCCCCTCCCCGTCTTCTGGCCGAGGTTCCCGGCCTCCACCAGCTCCTTCATGCGCTTCGAGACGTAGTAGCGGTCGCCATACGAGTCGTGCAGGTGCTCTGCCGTGTGGAGCGCGATGTCGAGCCCTGACAGGTCCGCCAGGAAGAACGGGCCCATGGGGACCGTGCCGGACTCCTTGATGACGTTGTCGACCTCGTGCGGATCGAGCTCCTCCTCCTCGGTCGCGCGCCAGACCTCCGACGCCGCCGAGATCAGGATCCGGTTGACCACGAAGCCGGGCACCTCGCCGCAGCGCACCGGCATCTTGCGGATCGCCTGGGCGAAGTTCGACGCCACCTGGAGCGTCTCGTCCGAGGTTTCGTCTCCCTCGATCACCTCGATCAGCCGCATCATCGACGCCGGCCAGAAGAAGTGGAAGCCGACCACCTTGTCGGGCCGGAGCGTCGCCTCGGCCATCTCGGTGATCGACAGCGACGAGGTGTTGGACGCAAGGATCGCGTGCCCGGGCGTGACCTCATCGAGCTCGCCGAAGACGGCCTGCTTTATCTCCATGCGCTCCGGCACGGCCTCGATGACGAAATCGACGTCGCCGAACCTGTCGTAGTCGGTCACGCCGGTGATGCGCCCGAGAATCTCCTCGCGCTGGGAGTCGGCGTCCTCCTGGGTGATCTTCTCCTTCTTGACGAGGCTGCCGAGCTGCGCCTCGGTCACCTGCCGGGCCTTCTCGAGACCCGTGTCAACGAATTCCTGCTTGACGTCCTTGAGGACAACCGGAATGCCGGCCGAGGCAACAACCTGAGCGACCTCTCCGCCCATAGTGCCGGCCCCAACAACGGCGGCTTTGAAGACGAACATGGCGGCGGAGGCTATCGGAGGCCCCCACGACCCGAGCCGAGCCGGGGGCGAATCCCGAAAGCGTCCTGCTTAGGGCCGCATATGGCAGCCCCAGATAGGACGGTCGAAGAAAACCTGGCTGTGATAGCCAGCGCTACCCACGGTGTCGTGACCCGTCAACAGCTGCTCGGAACCGGAGTGACTCGCCACGAAATCGCGTTGAGACTGCGGCGAGGGGACCTGTTGCGCGAGCATCCCGGCGTCTACCGGGTCGGTCATCGGGCGCCGAGCGTCGACGCGACGTACCTGGCCGCGGTCCTCGCCGCCGGCGAGGGCGCGCTTCTAAGTGGCCTCGCGGCCGCATATTTGTGGGGGCTTGTAAAGGGGCCTGCTCCGCCACCAGAAGTGATCTGCCCTAAACAACGACGCATCGACGGGGTCAGGACGCAGCGATCCCGGAACATCGATCCTCGCGACGCCGCGGTACGCCGCGGGATCCCGGTGACCGGCGTGGCGCGGACGGTCGTCGACGTCGCCGGTCTGCTCTCGGAGCGTGCATTGGCTCGCGCCTGCCATGAGGGAGGGGTGCGGTATGGGCTCACCCCCAACGCGGTCGTTGAGGTTCTTGATCGGCGCCCAAGGAGCCGGGCAGCTCGCAAGCTCCGCCGAATCATCGAGGGAGACGTCCACGTGACACTCAGCAGCCTCGAGGCCCGGTTTCTGAAGCTTCTCCGCGATAACCGGCTCCCGCTTCCGATCACGAATCGCCCCGCCGGCGGCCGCCGAGTTGATTGCCGCTGGCCCGAGCACCGTCTCACCGTTGAACTGGACTCCTACCAATTTCATAACTCACGGCACTCGTGGGAGCGGGACCGCCACCGCGAGCGCGAGGCGCGTGGCCGGGGCGACGACTTACGCCGCTACACCTACGGCGACGTCTACGAGCACCCGAAGCTCATGCTCACAGAGCTCCACACCTTCTTCACAGCGAAGCGTCCCGCATAGGGCCGCGTATCGCGGCATTAAGTAGGACGCTTAGCGCAGGCGGGCCTGTTCTTCGGCTTCGATGCCGAAGCGGTAGAGGGTTCGGCGGAGGGCGTCGCGGAGGGCTCGGCGGATGAAGAGGGCGTCTGCCACGGCGCCGAGGGGGCCGTATTTCGTGAGCGTGTACTCGAGGCTCAGTTCCACTTCGGAGCCGTCGGGTGCCGGAAGTGCCCGGAGGGTCTGGGTGCCTGTCAGTGCCTTCTCGTAGACCTGCGTCGAGAAGCGGTCGGGCTCGTTCTCGGTGACTTTCTCGGTCACACGGCCGCGGCCGTCGGGGGTGGATTCCCATACGACCCGGCCTCCGGGCTCTGGCCAGGTCTCGCTGAGCTCGAGGGTGCGCGCATAGCCCTCCACGAAGCTGGGCCAGCGGTCGACGTCGGACCACAGGGAAAGCGCTTCGGCGGGCGTGAGTGGCATGGACGAACGCGCAGCCGCCCGTCTCAACGCCCGTAGACCTCCTGCACGATCTCGTCGATCGAACCTTTCACCGCATCGAGGAAGGGGCGCACCTCCTCGACGAGTCCCGCGTACTCCTCCCGCCCTTCTTCAGTGAGCGAGTAGTAACGGCGGGACCGTCTCTCTGGGTGCTCCCACTGACCTTCAACAAGGCCCCGGGACTCCAACTGCCGCAGTAGCGGATACATCGTGTTCGGATTGACGGACAAGACACCGGCCGTCATCGCCCCGATCCTCTCCATCAACTGGTTCCCGTAACTCGGTCCCTGACTGATGAGATGCAGGACCAGCAGAGGCAGGATCTGACGACGGCGAAGCTCAACGGCGAAGGGATCCTGCGGCCGCCGCCGCGGGGCGACGGCCTCCTCAATGCCCCCGGCCTGCGCGACCGCCTCGCGGACGGCCTCACGCTGCGACTTCTTGTCCGCCATTCCTGGCGGACATTGTTACCTCTAACTAGGCAGCGGCCGCTGCCGGCTCCTCCACGCGGCGCGGCATCAGCACCTCGCGCGCGATGACGAGCCGCTGGATCTGCGACGTGCCCTCGTAGAGCTGCATGATCTTCGCGTCGCGCATCAGCTTCTCGACGGGGTACTCCTTGATGAAGCCGTAGCCGCCGTAGACCTGCACGGCGTCCACGGTCACCTCCATCGCGG
>JBKPME010000011.1:0-10173 GCA_046731915.1 Actinomycetota bacterium | reverse complement strand
CTTCGTGATCGGCGAGGACGGCGATCTCTACCCGTAGCCGGCGCCGCGCTCAGGCGAGGGCGTTGACGAGGTCGACGAAAGCGAAGCGTCCTGGTTAGGGGTTGCTATCCAACCCCTAAGCAGGACCGGTCCTCGGATTCGGGGGAGCCCCTCACAGCTGTCGCCCTCCGGACCCACGCGTCCGGCTCAGGCGTGGCGCGGTGCGTGGCCCGACAGCGCCGCCTGCATGGTCTCTGCGGCCAGGTCGTCGAGCGGCCACAGGAGGCCGCGCGCGATCGCGAGCGGCTCGCGATCCTCGTCACGGATCCAGTCGGCCTCGTCGCGGGACTCGACGAAGGTGATGAGCGCGTTTCGGTAAGCGTTGAGGCGCGCGGGGCGCATCACGATCGTGCCGGCGCCCCCCACCCGTTCGCTCAGCTCATCCGCCAGGGCCGTGAGCTCGCGAAACTCGACGACATCATCGGCCGACAGCTCCTCGTTGCGGAAGCGCTCCGCGACGCTCGCGGCCACGGCGTGTGCCGACGCTGCGACCTCCTCCTCGCGGAGGTCGAAGACGGCGTGCACGACGGGCTCGTCCTCGAGGTCCTTCGTGATGTCGATGTGGGCCCGCTCCATGCCTGTTACGACACTATCGGCGTTTGATCCTTACGGCGTTATCCCTTTCACATACCCTGCAAATTGCGGGCTTATCACTCCGGAGGGATGATCTTGACGGCGCTCGCGAAGCCGGTTCCAAGCGAGTTCTGCACGGTCATATGCAGCAGGCCGAGCGCCTCGAGTTCCCGCGCGCGCTCCTGAGGGCCTGTGTCGATCGGGTTGAGGCCGCCGTCGCGGGCGAGCGTGGCCACCGCCTCCTTGGCCCCCCGATCGTCGCCCGCAATCATCACGTCGAGCGGCTGTCCCGCGACCTCGCCGCCCTTCAGCGTGTTCGCGAAGGTCGTGTTGAAGGCCTTGACGAAGCGAGCATCCGGGGCGAGTGCCGAGAGCTCCTGAGTCGCTGAGCTGTCCGGGGGAACTACGAGGCCGTCGAGGCTGTCGTTGACCGGGTTCGTGATGTCTACGACCGCCTTGCCCGCGAGCTGGTCGCGCTGTTGCTCAACCGCCTCACGGGCGTCCGGGTAGTAGACGGCGAGCACGACGACGTCGCCCTCGAGCGGATCGCCTGAGACACCCGTCGAGACATCGCCGTCGGCTCCCCCCTCGCGGAGTTCGCTCGCGACCGCCTCCGCACGCTCTCTGTCCTTGCCGACGATCGTAAGCCGGTGACCGCCCGCGAGCGCCCGGCTCCCGATGCCGCGCGCCATGTTGCCGGTGCCGATGATGGTGACGTTCATACCGCGCTGGTTTCCCAGCGCGGCCCGTCCTAGTCCCGCGATGCAGGCGCGCCCGCGCCAAGCCGCGCGGGGCCCAGCCCGGCGCCTCAGCGCCCGTAGAAGAGCTTCAGGAGCCGCTTCACGAAGCCGGTCCGGCGTGACGTGTACGGCATCATGTGGAGGTCCTTCTTCATTGGGGCGAAGCTCGTGACGAGCACGGTCTGCGTCTTCGTGTACTTGCGGATGCCGTCGACACCGTGGCGCGTGCCGAGCCCGGACTGCTTCCAGCCGCCCATCGGCAGCTCGAGCGCGACGTAGTTCACCTGAGCGTCGTTCACGGTCACCACGCCCGCCTCGATCCGGCGCGCGAGCCGCTCGCCCTTCGCCGCGTCCTTCGTCCACACCGACGCGGAGAGCCCATACGGGCTGTCGTTCGCGAGCCGCACGGCCTCCTCGCTGTCGCGGACCTTCATGATCGGCACGGTCGGCCCGAAGGTCTCCTCGCGCATGCACGCCATCGTGTGATCCACGTCGACGAGGACGGTCGGCTCGAAGAAGTGACCGTTCTCGTCCCTCCTGCCGCCGCCCGCGAGCACGCGCGCGCCGTGCTCGACGGCGTCCTTCACCTGCCGCTCCACGATGTCCGACTGGGGCGGGTTGATCACGGCGCCGAGGTCGGTCGAGCCGGGGCCACCCGGAACGCCTTGGCGCAGCGCGCGGACGCGATCCGTCACGAGCCTGACGAAGTCGTCGTAGATCGGCTCCTCCACGTAGAGGCGCTCCGTGGAGACGCAGGTCTGCCCGGCGTTCTGCATCGAGTAGTGGACCGCCGCGTTGGCGGCTCGCTCGATGCTGGCGTCGGCGCACACGATCATCGGGTCCTTGCCGCCCAGCTCGAGCGACACCGGCGTGAGCGTCTTCGCCGCGCGCTCCATCACCTTCCGGCCGGTTGCCGTCGAACCGGTGAACATGACGAAGTCCACCTCGTCGATCAGCGCCTGCGCCGTCTCGCCGTAGCCGGGAACCACTTGGTAGACGTCCTCGGGCAACCCGCACTCGCGCAGCATCTCGCCCATCTGCATCGAGGTGAGCGGCGTGACCTCCGACGGCTTGAGCAGGACCGCGTTGCCTGCCATTAGCGCCGGGATGCAGTCGCCGAAGGAGTTGGTAAGCGGGTAGTTCCAGGGCCCGATCACGCCCACGACGCCGACCGGCTCGTGACGGACGATCAGCTTGCGGCCCTTCACGAAGGGAGAAGCGGTCTTCATACGCTCGTCGGCGAGGTACTTCTCGGCGTTCTTCGCCCAGAACGCGAAGGCACCCTCCGCGTAGCTGACCTCAGCGAGCAGCGCCTCCTCATACGCCTTGCCGGTCTCCGTGACGATCGTCTCGATCACACGCTCGGTGTTGTCGGAGAGCCACTTCTGGCAGCGCTTCATGACCGCTGCGCGGCCGTCGAAACCGAGCGCTTCCCAGCCGAGCTGGGCGCGCCGGGCGCGCGCGACGAGCCCCGCGACATCGTCCGGCGCCACGACCGAAACGGTTGCGATCACATGGCCGGTGGCAGGGTTCTCCACCTCAATCGTGCGCGCCGCCTCACCGGCGCCGTCAGAGGCTGTGCTGGATACCGTCGTCGTCTCCGTCACTTCGCTCCTCCGTTTGTTTCAACTGAAAAGCTATCCGGTGCCGGGCTCCCTGCCTTCGCAGGAGCGGCGCGGCGCGCAGTCCGGACCGGCCCGCGATCGCGAGGCCCGCGCGCGCCCCGCCGCGCCAGGGCGGGATCACGCGCACGAGGCGCTTCAAGTCGAGCGCCACCGCGTTGTCCGCCACCTCGTCCGGCGTGAGCAGCCGCTCCATTGCGGTCGCGATCGCCTTGGCCCTGACCAGTTGATGGCCGCGTCCCACACCCGTGACCACAGCCGTCGCCGGCACCGGGCGAGACTATCAAGTTGGCTGGCCAGCCAGGACGCCTCGCAAGCGGCTACGCTGTCCGGCATGGCGATCGCAGAGGTGAACGGTCAGCGGCTCTACTACGAGGTGCACGGGGACGGCGAGCCGCTTCTGTGCGTCGCGGGGCTCGCCTGCGACACGCTCGTGTGGATCCCGCAGGTCCAGGCATTCGCGGCGGCCCACAAGACGGTGATCTTCGACAATCGCGACGCCGGCCAATCGTCCATGGCGGAGGGCGACTACGAGATCGCCGACTTGGCCCGCGACGCGCTGGCCCTGGCGGACGAGCTCGGGCTCGACAGCTTCCACCTGCTCGGCGTATCGATGGGCGGGGCGATTGCCCAGGAGATCGCCCTCGCGGCACCGGAGCGCGTGCGCACGCTCACGCTCACCGTTACGTTCCACGACAGCGGCGCCTATGCCCGCCGAGTGGCCGAGGTCTGGGGCGCCCGCGTACGCCAGATCAGCCACGAGCAGCACATCGACGAGCTGATGCTGCTGAACCACTCGGAGGCGTTCTATGAGAACGCCGAGATGGTCGAGTTCGTGCGCACGGCGGTCCTCAACAATCCGCATCCGCAGCCGCCGGACGCGTTCGCCCGTCAGCTGGCCGCATGCGGCCGGCACGACACGCGCGCCCGCCTCCCAGGGCTCACCATGCCCACGCACGTGATCGGCGGCGAGTACGACATCCTCCTGCCGGTCTGGAAGTCGAGGGCAATCGCCTCGCTGATACCCGGGTCGACGCTCACGGTGTTCCCGAGCGCGCCGCACGGCCTCACGCTCGAGCGCGCCGAGGAGTTCAACGCTGCTGTGCTCGGGTTTATCCGCGAGGCTGCCGCGACGCCCGCTGCGTAGCGAGCTGGGACACGGCCGAGTCCACGTCGACGTCGACCGGCGCGGCGCGGTCGAACTCGACGATCTGGAGCACGCGCGAGACCGGTCGTCCCGGCGGCGCCACCACGCGCAGCTGCTGCCTGTGGCTCCCAACCTGGCGCGCCAGGGAGAACAGCATCGACACGCCGCTCGAGTCCATGAACTCGAGCCCGCTCATGTCGACCACGACGCCGAGCGCGGAGCTCGCCACCGCGTCCGCGATCTTCCGGCCGGTCTTCTCGGCGACTGAGATATCGAGCTCACCGCTGAGCCGGGCGACTACAACGTCGTCGCGCTGCTCGATCTCCACGCCGATCAGGTCGTCTATCACGCGTCATCTCCCCGCTGCGCGAGCCGGCGCCGCAGGCTCACGGTGGTGCCCTCAGGCCCCGGCTCGACCGCAACGGTATCCATCAGCGTCCGCATGAGCTCCAAGCCCCGACCGTGATCGTCCTCGCGCTCGCTCCGCCATGAGCCGTGGTCGCGCACTGCCAGCTCGATCTCGGCCCCGTCCCGCCTGCCCGAAACCTCGAAGCGCGCCCCGTTGCCCGTGCCCGCGTGCTCGATCGCATTCGTCGCCGCCTCGCCGCACGCGGTGGTGATCTCGGCGATCTCCAGCTCGTCTGCGCCGACGTGGTGGAGCCAGCGGCGCAGCATGCTGCGGATCGGCGCGAGCGACTCCGGCTGCGCCGCGAACTCTTCGCTGAATTGCTCCGGCACCGGGAGGTTCTTGAGCGTTAGGAGCGCCACGTCGTCGGCCGGACCGGCTTCCGGCACCAGCGTCGCGACCAGGTGAGCGACCAGTTGGCGCGGGTCCTCTGGCGCCCCGTCCAAACTGGCGGCGAGCCGCGCAAGGCTGTCGTCGAGGTGCTCGCCTGGCCGCTCGACCAGGCCGTCCGTGTAGAGCAGGATCGAGTCGCCCGGGTTCAGCGGCGCGCTCGCCTCTTCGTAGGTGGGGAACGGGAGCACGCCGAGCGGCACCGACGCCTCACCCTCCAGGAAGCGGGGCTCGCGACCAGCGATCACGAGCGGCGGCGGATGGCCGGCGTTGACCCACCTGAGCGTGCTCGCCGCGGGGTCGACGATGACGTACAGCATCGTCGCCATCTGGTTCTGCTCCGCCTCGGTCCAGAGCAGCCGGTTCAGGCGCTCGACGACTCGGCCGGCGTCGTGGCCCTCGAGCGCGTACGCACGCAGCGCGCTCCGCAGGCGCCCGACCATGGATGCTCCGGCGAGGCCCTTTCCGGCGACGTCCCCCATCACGAGGCCCACCGCGCCGCCCGCGATCGGGATCACGTCGTACCAGTCGCCGCCCACCTCGGCCTCCGACGCGGCGGGGATGTAGCTGGCGGCAACATCGAGCCCGGGAAGCTCAGGCACGCTCTCGGGCAGGAGGCTGCGCTGAAGCGTCTCAGCGATCCGGTGCTCGCGCTCGTAGACGCGCGCGTGAGCGATCGCAAGGCCCACCCGCTCGGCCGCGAGCCGCACGAGCGTGAGGTCCTCCTCGCTGAACTCGCGCGGCGGCTCCGCGCCCGCGACCAGCACGGCGGTCACCTTGCTCTCGGCGAGGAGCGGCACACCGATGAGCGAGTCGTCCTCCGCGAGGATCGCCTCGCGCGACTCCGCTACGCGCGCTGCGAACTCCTCACCGCCGGCGTGCCTGCCAGGACTCGAGGCGCCGACGGTCAGCTGCCCGCTCTCGTCCGAGAGGTAGATCGCCGCCTCCCCCGCATCGAGCACGCCGCGCACCTGCGCCACGAGGTCGCGTAGGATGGCGTCGAGGCTCCGGTGGGCGAGCGCCGCGTCGACGAGTGCCTGCATGCCGGCCACGATCTCAGCCACCCGCTCCGCCTCGGCGCGCGCCGCCTGCTCGCGCAGCAGCGCCTCGCGCTCGGCCTGGCGGCGCAGCTGCTCGGTCATGTCCGTGATGAAGCCGGACACGAACACCGCTCCGCTCGCCTCGACCTTCGAGACCGTGGCCTCGCCCGGGAAGCGAAGGCCGTCGCGGCGCTGGAACTCGCCCTGAAAGTGCTCCGTAGCGAGCGGCGCATCGGTGTCGATCAGCCCCTGCCGGCGCGCGTCGTGGCGGTCCCGGAACTCCGGCGGGATGATCAGGTCCCGCATCGTCTTCCCGATCGCCTCAACGTTCGTCCAGCCGAAGAGCCGCTCGGCCGCGGCGTTCCAGGTGGTGATGTAGCCCTCATGGTCGAGCGTGATGAACGCGTCCGGTGCCGTATCGAGGACAAGGCGGGTGCGCTCCTCGGACTGCGTCAGCTCGCGCGCCTGGCGCTGGAGCCGCGCGAGCAGCTGCGAGATCAAGAGGCCGGCGAGCAGCGGCGTTCCCACCGCCAGCAGCCAGCTCCCGACGGCCATGTCGGCGTCCTGGACGGCCAGCACGACGGCGTAGGAGACGGCGATGAACACCATCTGCGCGGCCGCCTCGCGCAGCGGGAAGAAGTAGAACCCGTACAGGGCCGCCCACGTGTAGAGCAGCGGATAAAGCGTCGACGGCCCGGCGTAGTAGTTCGCGAGGCTGATGATCACCGTGCCGCTGGCCAGCAGGGCGTGGATGTGCCAATCTCGAGCGCGCTCCGCGAGCAGCCAGACCGCCGCGGCGATCGTGTACGCGACCGCCGCGAGGATGATCAGGGGTATGTCGCGGACCTCCTCACCGTGCGGGAAGGCGAGCGTGAGCAGGCCAAGCGTCGCTCCGGCCGCGAAGAGGTAGGCGATCGAGCGTGCTTTGACGCGAGCGTCGAATAGCCCCGGGAGCTTCCTCACCCTGGGGAAAGCCTAAAAGCCGCCGCCGCTGCCTCGGGCCGAAAGTCGTGCGAGCGCCTCGTGGCACTCCACGACACGGCGCTTCACGCGATCGTCGTCGCTGCGGTCGTGAACCAGGTCCCAGGTCTTGTCCGCGATGTCGCGCGCGGTCTCGGCGGTCGCCTGCGCGCACAGCATGTCGATCAGCTTCAACTCGAATGCCGACAGCTGCTCGGCGGGCTGCCCAGGCGCCATGCGCGGTAGTGGCTCGGTGGTCGCCTCCTTCCACATCTGCGTCGCCATCACGAGCCGGTTGCGCAGCTCCATCTGGTCCACGGCGCGCAGGCTACTCCCGCGCGGCGCGGCGAGCAGCCAGCCGTCTGAGCAGCGGCAGCGGGTCGTGCGGGCTACCGGAGGTCCCGCGGCCGCGGCGCACTTCGAAGTGGAGGTGATCGCCCCAGCACGACCCTGTACACCCCACGGCGCCCACCCGCTGGCCCACCCGGACTCTGTCGCCGGGGTGGAAGCGGGAAGGCCGGAGCATGTGGAGGTACATGAATGTGCTGTGCGCGTCCCTGCTCCAGACCGCGATGTAGTTGCCGCGCCCACCATCGTCGCCCATCTCGACGACCCGGCCGTTGCGCACGGCGACGAGCGGCGTGCCGGCCCTGGCGAACACGTCCTGCCCCTCGTGCATGTGGCCGGCGCGGTAGGCGCCGAAACGAGCGTCGGACTCTCCCCAGTCCGGCCGCGCAAGCAGCGGGAACAGCGCCGCGGGATGCGCGGCGGCGCGTTCGGTCGCATGCTCGGCGATCCGCCCGGCGGCCTGGAAAGTCGGCGCGAGCGGGATGTGGGCGGCCACACTCAGAAGGCGGCCGCACGTTCGTGGGCGTCGCATCGAAGTCCGGGAGCGTAGCGTTGAGGGGTGTGCCTCAGCTGCAGCTCCTGCGCGTCTTCTGCTCCGAAGACGGCTCACACGGCAACCCGCTAGGCGTCTTCGCGCACGGCGCGGAGGTACCGCGGGAGCGCCGCCAGGCGGTGGCGGCCGACCTCGGCTTGAGCGAGACCGTGTTCGTGGACGACCCGGCTCGCGGCGAGGTGCGCATCTTCACGCCCGTCTTGGAGCTCGACTTCGCAGGGCACCCCGCCGTCGGCGCCGCGTGGCTGCTGGACGGCGTCGAGGCGCTGCTAACTCCGGCGGGCGAGGTCGCCGTCCGGCGCGAGGGCGGGGCGGTTTTCGTGGCCGCTCGCCCGGCCTGGGGACCGGCCTTCGAGCTCGTGCAGCTCGGGTCTCCGAGCGAGGTCGAGGCGCTCGACGGTCCGCCCGGCGGTCACGAACTGGTGGCAGCCTGGTCCTGGATCGACGAGGAGGCCGGAACTATCCGGGCGCGCGTCTTTCCAGTGGGAATCGGGATCCCGGAGGACGAAGCCACCGGATCCGCGGCGACCAAGCTATGCGCCCACACCGGTCGCGCGATCGACATCCGCCAGGGCCGCGGCTCGCGCATCCTCGCCCGCCTGGGCGCGGATGGGTTCGTGGAGATAGGAGGGCTGTGTGTGATGGATGAGGTGCGGCAGTACGCGCTTCCCGAACGGCAGCATTGAGGGATAGGGATCGGCCGTCCTTCGGGGCAAGAATCCTGCTTAGTGCCCCTATACGGGGCTAAAGCAGGACGCTTACCGATCGGCCGCCTCCTTCACCGCTGTCGTTCGCTGGAGGAAAGCCCCTTGGCAAAGTCCCCATCGCTCATCTGCAGCAGCGGCACCGCCACCGCGATCCCGCCGGCCAGGAACACCGCCGCTCCCGCGATGAAGTACGCGTTCGACACGATTGCGGTCTCGGTGCCCACCATTAGCACGGCGAGCGCCAGCAATGCGCCCGCCCACACGGGAACGGCGCCCTGGCGGGCGACGCCGACCGCCAGCATCACCATGCCGACGATGAAGCCGAGCGGTGTGAGGTAGTAGACGAGCGACCACTCGGAGCCCTGGAGGTCGCTCAGCACCTCGGCGGCGCCGGCCGGGCCGAGCGGCGAGTTCGCAGACAGCTCACCGGCGATACCCCACGCGAACCCGTCGATCGTGATGACGGCCGCCAGGCCGAGCAGGCCGGCCAGCGCCAGCGCACCCGCCAGCAGCCCGTAGCCGGGCTGTCGACGCCGCACCAGAAAGGCGAGCCCAAGCACGGCGGGGGCGAACGCTAGGATCGCGACGAAGCCGATCACGTGGGCGGCCTGCCAGCGCGTGTAGGCGGCGGCGATCAGAGCCACCTGCTCGAGCTCGTTGCCGCGCCCGACCTCCTTCGGGTGGATCAGGTTGTCGGCGAGGAAGAGGAGCGGCGCCACGATCAGCGCAATCGCCGTGCCGACCCGGTAGAGCCGTATGTGCGGGAGGTCCGCCATAGAGGCGCCCCTCTATATCGCACGTGCCCCGGACGTCATGAACGCGACTGCGGGGCCGAGCCCTGCCTCGGGCCGCAGCGTGGCGATGCGGCGGCCGGGCTGAACGGCGTCCCGCGGGCGACCGAGCAGTTCGCCGAGCGCCTGGGCCGTGCGCTCCATGTCTTCGACGGTGAACGCGAGGCCCCAGAGCCGCGCGGGACCGCCGGGATCCCGTGCGACGCTCGCGCCCTCCGGCGCCTGCACGAGCTCGAGTATGGGCTCGCCGGCGCGGAAGAACGCTTGACGCGTGGAGCCGCCGGGCGTCGGGCCTTCGCGCCGCCGCCGGAGGTCGAAGCCCTGCGATTCGAGCTCCCCCACGGTCCTGTCGAGATCCGGCGAGAGCATGACCACGTGGTCGACCTGCACCGCGCCGTTCGGGTGCGTCGGGGCGGCCCCTCCGGTGGGCTCGTCGCCGAGCGTCCAGCCCACTATGCCTCGCCGGACGCGCTTCCCGACCAGGCGGAGGCGGACGCGGGCGACCTGACACACGCCCTCCGCCACATCGAAGCCAGCGGCACTCCAGGCGGACGGCTCGTCGGCGATCTCGAGCTCGTCGATGCTGGGCACGCGCGGGACGCTACCCGCGAGCGTTATTCCGGCAGCTTGACCTGGCCGGGCGCCGAGGTCTCGGGAGAGGCTTCCGGCGTAGCGTCGGGAACCGGCACTGGCGCGCCGGACTCCTGGATGCTCGGCTGAACGGCCTTCTCCTGCGGCGTCGGCCGCTCGGGCGGCGCGGGCCTCAGCGTCGCCGGCCTCTCGGGACGGTTCTGGTCCTGGGCACCGCCTCGCGGGCCCTTCTCGCGACCCTGGCCGCGCGTGGCGCCGTCCAGGCG
>JBKPME010000010.1:0-18869 GCA_046731915.1 Actinomycetota bacterium | reverse complement strand
CTCCGCGACAGCAGCCTCGCTCAGTGCGACCGGACGGATCGTCACGGCGGCGGGGTCGCTCGCGATCTCCGAAAGCAGCCTGGTGTCCGTGCGCTGCTCGGCAGGGCGAGCGGCGCCCGCTATCAAGACCTGCAGACCCTCCAGCCTACGCTCGAGGTAGGCGACAAACCGGAGCGACGCCTGGTCACACCAGTGCAGGTCGTCGATCGAGAGCAGCAGCGGCTGGTCGGCGGCGATGCTCGCGGTAAGCCAGAACAGGCCGTACAGGACGTCAAAGGAAACCTCGCCGGCCGCGCCACCGTTGCTGGGAGGGCCGAACGCCCGGGCTGCCGGCTCTGCCGCGCCCGCCAGCCACCGCGCCCGCTCAGCTGGATCGGCCAAGAGCGGCTCGAACAGCTGGCGGACGACGCCGAACGCGAACTCCTGCTCGAGGTCGCTCCCTGTTGCTGTGAGGACCCGAAACCCGGCAGCGCCCGCCATCTCACGAGCCGACGCGAGCAGCCGGCTCTTCCCGATACCCGCCGGGCCCTCTACAAGGGCGAGGACGGCATCGCCGTCGGCTGCCCGCTGCACCAGCCCCTCCAGGACGCGCAGCTGACGCTCGCGCTCCAGCAGCAGATCCTCGCCGCTCGGCGGCAATGACGCAGCAGGAGCCTGGTCACCCGGGGCCACCATCTCTGCCTAGGGTGAGGCTACCGGGCGTGGCTCCCGGCCGCCATCCGGCGCCCGGCCCGCCGCGCCGGGTTTCGTGTAGTTCCGGGATCAGCGCGAGCTCTGACGGCAGCGCCGCTCGAGCACCACCCATGCGCCCGCGAAGAAGACGACCGTGAACGCCGCCAGGTAGACCCAGTAGACCCCCGTCGCCTGGGTGCCGGCGTCGCCGTAGGCCTCGAGCAGCGGGGGGCCGAGCGGCGACCCGCCGTCAGCGAGGATGTGGCGTACGCCGAGGTCGTGACCGAGCGCCTCGAACGCCCAGCGGTCGGGGATGATTGTGCTGAACGCAGCTCCGGCCCCCGCCATCACGTTCACCGGCAGGATCGCTCCCGAGAAGAGGACCGCCGGGAAGCAGAGCATCGGGAGCGCGAGCGTCGCCTGCGCGGGGTTGCTGACGGCCGCGGAGGTGAGCAGCCCGAGCGTCAGCGCGGCGGCCGCGGTGAGCGTGAGCGAGATGCCAACCGTCAGGTACGTGGTGGCGTTGGCGGCCGGCATCCGATCGAGCACGCGCAGCACCGCGAGCATCAACACCACGACGAAGACCAGGAACGGAAGCAGCACGGCGATCTTCGACAGCAGGTACGCGCTGATGCGCTGTCCGACCAGGTGCTCGCGGCGCACGATCGGCCACTCGGTGACGATCTGGAGCAGCCCATAGGTCAGGCCGAAGAAGAACGCCCCGAACGTGACCCAGAAGAGGATCATCGCGATCGCGCTCGGGTTCGGGCTGTTCAGGTCGAACGCGCCGGGTCGGAAGAGGACGGCGAACATCGCGACGACCAGAGCCGGCGACCCGATCAGGATCGCCATGGTGAGACGGTTGCGCACCATCGTCTCGAGCGTTCGTCGCGTCAGCACCGCAAGCTCGCGTGTGAAGCCGACGCCATCGCGGCGATGCGGCGTCGCCGGCTCCGACGCGACGGCGCCGCGGTCGGCACGATGCGCCTCGAACCGCTGCGCCCACTCCGCCGGCGACAGCTCCCAGGCCAGCCGCTCGTAGATCTCCTCGACGCGCTCGACGGCGAAGTACTCGAGCGCCTCGGCGATCGTCCCGAAGAACGCGAGGTGTCCGTCCCGGGCGAGGAACGCCACGCGGTCGCAGTCCGCGAGGTCCTGGACCGAGTGCGTCGTGAAGACGACCGTCGAGCCGGCGTCTGCGAGGCCGCGCAGCAGCCGCAGCAGCTCGGCGGAACTCGCCGGGTCCAACCCCGAGGTCGGCTCGTCCAGGAAGAAGACCTGCGGGCTCGTCAACAACTCGACGGCGATGCTTGCGCGCTTGCGCTGGCCGCCAGACAGGGCACCGACCCGGACACCGGCCCGCTCGGACAGGTTCAGCGCCGCCAGCGCACCGGCCACGGCCGTGTCGATCCCGGCCGAGGAGAGGCTCGGCAAACGCAGCTCGGCCGCGTAGCGCAGCGTCCGCTCGACGGGCAGATCCGCGTGGATGATGTCGTCCTGTGGGACGTAGCCGAGCAGCCGGCGGAAGTCGTCGAGATTGCCGTACAGGTCGACGCCGTCAAAGCGGACCTCGCCTCGCTCGGCGGGCTGGACGCCCGCCAGAGCCTCGAGGAGCGTCGTCTTGCCCGCCCCGCTGCCGCCGACCACGGCCACGAGCTCGCGCGGACGTATCGTGAGCGAGACGTCGTGCAGCACGTGCTTGCCGCCCTTAACGGTCCGCCAGAGGTCGCGCGCGGCGATCTCGACGCCGCGCGCGTTGGCGCGGCGGTCGGGGATTGGTTCGCCAACGCGGATGGTCATTGGAGACTCCTCTTGTTCAGCGCCGCTGCGGCACGAGGCGGCGTCACGCCTGTAGTGCCGGTCGCGGTCGCCACCGTGCGCCCTCCGTGGGTCACCGTAGTATCGGCGATCACGAGCCGTCGGCCGCGATGACGCACCTTGCCTTCCGCCCGAAGTTCCGTGCCATCGGCGTCGACGGCACGGAGGAAGTTCACCTTGAGATCGAGCGCCCTGAAGCGGGTGCCGGCACCCGCCGCGGCCTGCGCGGCGCCGGCTGTGGCGCTCTTCGCCAACAACGCGATCACGCCCCCGAAGACCGTCCCGTTCTCCTGTCGCAGCCACTGATGCGCGGGCAGCGTGAAGACGACGTGGCCGTCGCCGGCGTGCGCGAGCCGGATGCCCGTGAGGCGATCGATCGGCGGGCTCATGCGATCGCCGGCCAGCTCCGCCTTCAAGAGCTCGAGGCCGCTGACGCGCTCGAGCGTGTGCTCATCGAGCGGCGAGAACGCGCACTCAGGCGTGCGAAAGACGGGATCGGGAAGCGATGACCGCACCGCGGTCGCCGACGCCTCGGCGCCGCGCCGCGGCGTATAGGTGTTCGGCGGAAAGACGAAATAACGCGAGGTGCTGTAGGCGACCTGCCGACCTTGATTGTCGCGAACGCACGCCAGCGCGAGCGCGTTGCGCTCGTCCGCGTAGATCACCTCGCTCGAGGCTCTGACCACGCCCTCGGCATCCGGCGGCTGGCCGAAAAACGTGATCGAGAGCTCGGCCGTCGTGCAGGCGGCGCCGGCGGGCAGCGTCGAGAGCACAGCGTAGAAGTGCGTCATGTCGGCCAGAAACGCGAGCATGCCGCTGTCGATCCGACCGTTGGGGCCGCGGAACCAGTCGCTGGCTGGAATGGAGAGCGTCGCACCCCCGTCCGCGAGATCGATCAGCCGCCGACCGGAGAAGTGAGCTATCGGCGGTTGCGGCGCGCGACCCTCGTCGATCAGCCGCAGAACCTCGCGCCACGGCTTGCCGAGCAATGCGGGGTCGACCAAACCGCCGGCGGGGCGCTCGTGCCAGAGTTCCTGCTGGTCCACCTGGGTCTTCGCCGTGGTTGTCATTTGCAAGCTTCTCCGTACTGAAGGTTGTTTCGAGCCCAGCATTCAGCACGGGGGCGGTGCTCAGCTCAGCCGGCGTGCGCCAGCCGCTCTTGGGCGATCTCGGAGAAATCGCGTTCGGTCTGGTCCGAGCGCTCGAGCGTCTCCTGGAACTCCTTCCAGCTGAGCGCGAGCAGCTCGACGTCGCCGATCGCAGTCACGGTGGCCGTGCGCCGCGTCTCCGCGAGGATTCCGACCTCGCCGAAGAACTGGCCGGGGCCCAGGGTCGCGAGCTCGATCTCCTCGCCCTCGGGCGTGCGGCGAGTGATCGCGACCTCGCCATGCGCGATCACGTAGAAGCGGTCCGCGCTGTCGCCCTCGGCGACGATCGTGTCGCCGTCGACGAACGTCAGCTTCTCGGCCTCGTCAGCGAGCGACTCGAGGTCCGGGCCGGCGAGATCGGGGAACACCTTCTCGAGCCAGTCGTCGTCGCTCGTCAGCGTCGCCGTGCCGGGCGCCCAGTCGACCGGGCACAGCGCCCCCGTGCGGAAGGCGCGCAGGATGCGCAGCACCTCCTCGACTGAGCGCCCCACGTCGTGCTCGTTGACGCTCATGTGCAGCAGCGTGCCCTCCGGGTCGACGACGAAGGTCGCGCGATGCGTGGCGCCGTCGTCGAGCAGCACCTCGAAGGAGCGGCTCAGCTCGTGCGCCGTGTCGGCGATCACCGGGTAGTCGACGCCGGCCAGGCGCGGGTCCGACTCGAACCAGGCCTTGTGGCTGAAGTAGCTGTCCGTGCTCGCCCCGATCACGACCGCGCGCTCCGCGAGGAAGTCCTCGTGCCGCTCCGCGAACGCCGCCAGCTCGGTCGGACAGATGAACGTGAAGTCGCGCGGATAGAAAAACAGCACGACCCACCTGCCGCGATGGCTCGACAGCTCGAACTCGCTCGGCGAGCCCTTGCCACGGACATAGGCCTGCACGGCGTGATCAGGAACGGGCTCTCCAACGCGGATGCTCATTGCGGAATCCTTTCTTGTCAGTGCGGCTGCGGCACGACCCGGATGTAGGGCCGCGGCGCCTCCCAATTTCCGAAGAGCTCCCTCGCCTGCTCGTCGGAGACCGAGCCGGCGATGATCACGTCCTCGCCCTGCTGCCAGTTGACCGGGGTGGAAACCTTGTGCTCGGCCGTCAGCTGCAGCGAGTCGATCACTCGCAGCACCTCGTCGAAGTTGCGTCCCGTCGTCATCGGATAGACGAGGATCAGCTTTACCTTCTTGTCCGGCCCGATCACGTAGACGTTGCGGACCGTCTGGTTGTCGGCGGGCGTTCGCGCCGCAGCGTCCCCCTCGGTGCTCGCGGGCAACATCCCGTACAGCTTCGAGACCTTGTAGTCCGCGTCTCCGATGATCGGGTAGTTGGGCGCCTGGCCCTGCGTCTCCTCGATGTCCTTCGCCCACTTCTTGTGGACGCCGGCCGGGTCCACCGAGAGGCCGATGATCTTCACGTTCCGCCGGTCGAACTCGGACTTGACCTTTGCCATGTACCCGAGCTCGGTCGTGCAGACGGGAGTGAAGTCCTTGGGGTGCGAGAACAACACCGCCCACGAGTCACCTATCCACTCATGGAAACGGACTGAGCCATCCGACGTCTCCGCTTCGAAGTCCGGCGCGGTATCACCGATCCGCAACATGGCTTCTGTGGCTACTGCGGTCATTGCCAGCTCCTCCGTTCTGTCCATTTGCCTCGGCGAGCATCGCGCGACCGCACCAGCCGCGCATCGTGGCGACCCCCAAACTTCACCCCCAAGGATTGAAACTTTGGGGGTCACGTCTAGGGGTGCCCACGATGTGCGCCACCCGCGATCGCCGGATCCTCTTCTGCGTGACCTCGCAAAGCTTTCACCTCGCGCTCGACGTCGTCGTCAGGGACGACCAACTCCGTGGCCAGGTCGGCGACGGCGTGGGACAACCGAGATCGTTCTCGGGCTGGCTCGGACTGATCGTGGCGCTCGACGGACTGCTCGGCACAGCAAACGCGACCGACCACCGGCGCCTTGCCGGCTCCCGTGACGCCGACCTCGACGACGAACCATGTATTTGAACATCGCCGACCCCCCGCAATGGCAGGCGCGCGCCACCTCGGCGGCGGAGGCGGTATCGGCGGTCCTTCCCGGCGATGACGTCTTCGTCGGTACAGCCTGCGCAACCCCGCAGACGCTCGTGGACGCACTCGAGCGGCTCGACAAGCCGCCGGCCGGGGTCGTCCTCACGCACTACCTGACAGAGCGGATCGCACCCTCCAGCACGCATTACCGGCACCGCTTCTTCTTCGTCGGCAAGGACATCAGAGGAGCGCGCGCGCCCGCCCAGCTCGAGTACCTGCCGCTCTCGCTCGCGGACGCGCCGGCCCTGCTGACCAACGGCCGCATGCCCGTGGATGTGGCCCTGATCCAGGTCGCCCCGCCGGACACGGACGGAATGTGCAGCCTCGGCATCTCGGTCGACGTCACGCGAGCGGCCGCGCTCGCCGCCGGGTGCGTGATAGCCGAGGTCAACCCGGCGATGCCGCGCACGCGCGGCGACAGCGGCATCCCGCTCGATCGAATCGACCGGCTCGTCGCCGTCGACCGGCCACTGGGCGAGTACGTCCACGAGCCGGCGGATGGCGTAGCGGACAAGATCGCCGCGTACGTCGCGCGCCTGATCGAAGACGGCTCGACCCTCCAGGTCGGCGTCGGGCGAGTCGCGAACCAGATGCTGGCGCACCTGACCGACCACCGCGACCTCGCGATCCACTCGGACGTGATCACCGAGCCGCTCGTCGACCTGATCGCCGCGGGCGTCATCACCGGCCGGGTCGTCACAAGCTGGGCGATGGGCACGCGCCGCCTCTACGACCTCGTCGACGACGACGAGCGCTTCGCGTTCCACCCGATCGAGCACGTCTGCGACCCCGCGGTGATCGCAGCACAGCCGCGCATGGTCTCGGTCACTCAGGCCTTTGCCGTCGACCTCGGCGGCCAGGTCTGCACGGAGTCGCTCGACGGTGAGCCTTACGGCGGGGTCTCGACCGGTCCGGCCTTCCACCGCGGCGCGCTTGCGTCCGAAGGGGGCAAGGCGATCATCTGCCTCGCGTCGCGGACGCCGGCCGGACAGCCTGCGATCCGCCCGCAGCTGGAGCCGGGCCAGGCCGTCGCGATCACGCGCGCCGACGCCCATTGGGTCGTCACCGAGTACGGCGTCGCCTACCTGTTCGGCCGTTCCCTCAGCGAGCGCGCGGTCGACCTGATCGAAATAGCGCATCCTGACGACCGCGCCGACCTGTACGCGGCCGCGCGCGAGCTCGGACTGATCGTCCCGCAGCAACAGCTGCGCCGGCAAGCGGCCTACCCGGTCGTCGAGGAGCGCGACGTACGCCTGCGCGACGGCCGCCAGGTACGCATCCGGCCGACCCGCACGGGCGACTTCCGCCCGCTCCAGCAGCTCTTCTACCGGATGCCGCAGAAGGACGTGTACACGCGCTTCTTCCACCTGCTGACCGAGCTCGACGACGTCGCCGCGCAGAACTTGGTCAGCGTCGACTACGAGCACAACATGGCGTTCGCCGCCGTCGTCGGGCCACTCGAGCACGAGCGCGTCGTTGCCACCAGCTGCTACTTCGTGGTCGCCGGCGGCCTCGCCGAGGTCGCCTACTTGGTCGACCCGGACTGGCAGGGAGCAGGCCTCGGGAGCAGACTCCACGAGCGGATGGTCGAGTACGCCTGCGAGCGGAATGTGCGCGGGTTCACCGCCGAGGTCCTGACGGACAACCGGGCGATGCTCCGCGTCCTCCAGCGCGGCAACCACAACACCCGCATCACCACATCGGACGGCGTTTACAAGGTGCGGATGCCGTTCGCGAGCGAACCGGCCGACTAGCAATCGGCGAGCTACCAATTTGAGCTACCAATTTGAGCGAAACTGACCCGATCGAGGCGAACTGATTTGGCTCTGTACAGCTGAATCCGACCCCGCCACAGCCCTGGGCCCCTGGTTGTGGCTTAAGTGCGAACCCGTCCCGACACCGCAGCCGGGGCAGGAGCACGAGCCGCCCCCACCTGACCCGCATGTTGAGAGCGTCGATCCCGAACAGGCGCACTCAGCTCGTCGTCCAAATGCTGGGCGCCAAGCACGAACGTGATGCCGTGGGCGTACTGGCGGTTCATGCGAAGCGGCCCGACCTGGACGGCGGCCTGCCCAGGGAGCTCGAACGGGTCCGGTTTCTCGCCGAGCGCGGCGAGCTGGCGGGCTGGGAGGCGGCGCAGCTGGTCCGGCGTGGTGAGCGAGCAGAGCGTCGCGTCGGCACCAAGGCGGAGGTGCGCGGGCCGGTGCTCGGCGACCCCGACAGCGGGGACCGTTTGGCGGTCCGGGTCGCGCCCGCCGCGGCGGGTCGACACGCATACGCGTCGAGCAGGGTCCGGCGTTCTGCATCGTGACCTTGAAGGGCTGGATACAGCCTGTTCACGGCTTCACAACCTCACGACTACATCGAGGCTCCTGCCCCGCCGTACATTCGCCGCATGCGAAGTCAAGTGAACCACCGGCTTGAGCTCCTCGCCGGTGGCTTGGACCGCGACGTTGACGGTGCCGCCCCGCCCGAGGAGTTGATCGACCTCGACGGCGCCGGCGCTGCGGCATGCATCGTGATCGGCTGCCTGATCATGGTCGTCGTCTACGCGGTCGTCCTCGTGGCGTCGATCGCGTAAGCCGCAAGACCGGACCAACGCGTTACTTCAAGAGAGCTGCTGAAGCGAACCTGTCGGGTGTTCGCTGCATCGTCGAGCGGCCGGGGATCGACTGCGTCCCCAGCTCGAGCACGGTGGGCTCCTCGAGCTGCCTGCAGCGCTCCCGAAGCGCTGCTCGAGGTCGGAGCCGGCCTCTGCCTCGGCGCGGCGGCGTGCCTGCCAGCGCCAGCATCCGGCGCAGCCGCCCGAGGTGGAACTTGACCCGCCCGTCCTCCGGCGGTGAGGCAACCGAGGCCCAGCGCGGGCCCTCCGCGGTCGTCATCGCGGACATCATGCCGAAGGCCCGCGAGCTCGGCGCGGGTTTCGGTAGCGTCCCGCCAGTGCTGGGGGAACGACTGCGCGAGCACGGTGCCGTGCTGCGAGCCCGGCTGCAGCTGCTCGTGCCGCCCGCCGGCCTCCGGGACCGGATCCGGCGCCGCACGCTCGTCCGCTTCGTGCGCTCCTACCTCGGCGGCCTCAAGGGGGTCGAGATCGGCGGCGCCGCCCACAACGACTTCGGGCTCGACGCCCTCAACGTCGACCGCTACGACTCGATGGACACGGTCTACAAGCAGTACGAGCGCAAGGTCTGGGGCCGTGCGAAGCCGGTCGACGTCGTCGCCGACGGGCACGTGCTTCCGCTCGAGGACAAGAGCGTGGACTTCGTGCTCGCCTCGCACGTGCTCGAGCACATCCCGGAGCCGATCGCCGCGGTCGCCGAGTGGATGCGGGTCGCGCGCGAGTACGTCGTGCTGATCCTCCCGCACCGCGACCGGACCTTCGACCGCGACCGGCCGCTCACGCCGCTCGGCGAGCTGGTCGAGCGCCACGAGACCGGGTTCTCGTCCGACGAGGACAAGCACTGGAGCGTCTGGACCTGCGAGAGCTTCCTCGAGCTCTGCGACTACCTGGGCCTCGAGGTCGTGGGCCACCGCGATCCCGACCGGAAGGCCGGCAACGGGTTCGTGGTCGTCATCTCAGCGCGCAGCCCGATGCGGGTGCCGAGCCGTGCGTAGCGCCCGCTACGCCCTCCTCTTTTGGGCTGGGCGCCGACTGCTCAATGGCCCGCCGACGCCCCAGGCGGCAGGCGTCGGCCTCAGCAGACTCGGCCGGAGCAGATCCACGAGGATTGCCTCGACCTCTACCGGGCCGAAATTCACAGCGCGGGCGGGGGCTCCAGACAGGTCCTGAGTTGTCGCTACGCGCCGCCAGCACGTCGAACCCGTCGAGCGCGTTCGGCGGCTTCCAGCTGCTGTGCTGCCGTTCGTGCCAGGCCAGCAGCTCCCTCATCGCCGGCACATTCCCCAGCCCGCGCGGCCGCACTGAGCAGCAGCAGGACCTCCTCGCGGTCCAGCACCCCGCCCGCCCGGCGCCGCGGGCACGCGACGGCTGTCGAGCGCCTCCGCGAACGCCGCATAAGGCCCTTCAGGATCGTGGCGTCTGCGCGCCGGCCAGCGCGTCAACGTACGTCTTGAGCAGCCGACCCTGGTGGGCCGCATCCTGGAGTGAAGCCCCCGCACACAGCGCATCCAAGACATCCTCGTGGTGCCTGTCGAAGGTCTCAGAGGCCTGTCCCATGTGCCATTCCACAAATACGGCGCGCGCCAAGTCCCACCCCGGCGGTTCCACGCTGTCGCGGGTTGCCCCTCTGGTCGGGATGGATGGATACTGGGCGGCAGACGTCCGATGCGGAAGGAGAAAATCGTGGCAACACCGGAACGTCGGGGTGGTGGAATCGCCGGGATATCGACCGGCGGCGTAATCGTGATCGTCGGGATCGTCGTGATGATCTTGTGGAGCTTCTTGCTCGGGCTGATCATCACCTTGGTCGGACTCGTTGCGTTCGGCGGTTTCGCGCGAGGGAAGTGGTACTGAAACTCCCCAGACCCGTGGGGCGGCGGGACTAGACGATGTAACAGGAGAACGTGGAGGTTGTGCGGGGGCGTGCTGGCGGCGATGGCCGCTGGTGACGGCGAAGGAGACTTGACGTTCTTGGACCAAGAGGTCGTCGTCGACGCGACGCGGAACGTGATCAACCCCAAACCTTCGGCGGGAGCGAGGGTCTTCGACGGATGGTCGCCGCTACAGAGGAAGCGTGGGAGGAGACCCTCGATGCTGGGGACCCGGTCGTCGTCACCGGTCGACTCGTCGGCTGGGGGAAGGGCAGCGGTATCGAGGTGGAACGACCGACCGCACAGTTCTTGACTGTCCGGCCGGGCTCATGCGCAATTCGGCTGCGTCGCCTGCGTTGTTTGATTTGGGCGGCGTGCAGCCCTCCCCCTCCAACCCGGAGGGTTCCCCAAGCACGTCGCCCTCCACTGCGGATTGGTACCGGCAGTCCCCTTCGGACGGCCGACGCCGCCCCGCGGCGCCTGTCAGCGAAAGGAGCCTGCGAGTGACCGTGTCAGCAAACCAACGAAAGACGATGAAGCGGGTCGTCGTCGACCACTTCGGTGGGCCCGAGGTCTTGAGGGTGGCGGAAGGGGACGTTCCCCGACCGGGGGCGGGCGAGGGTGCGCGGGGGATACTGAGCGGGCGATGTCGCAGGAAAACGTGGAGATCGTTCAACAGATCTACGAGGCTTGGCGCAGTGGTCGCCTGGGTCGCGAGTTCATGGACCCAGACATCGAGTACATCAATCCGGACGAGGCGATCGAGCCAGGGAGGCGCCATACCCCTGACTCTTTTCTGCGGGTCGTGGACGTGTGGGAGGGCGTCTACGTCGAGGCGGAGCGATTCATCGAGGTGGGCGATGAGGTTGTGGTGGTCGGCACTATGCACGGGCGAGCCCGGGCAAGCGGCGTCGAGATGGTCGTGCCGCATGCGGACATCTGGACGATTCGGGGTGGCAAGGCGGTGCGCTTTCGGTGGTTCAACGACGCGCAGCAGGCCCTCGAAGCCGTGGGGCTGTCGGAGTAGCCGATGTCGGAGGAGGACATGGCGCTCCTATCTGCTGGGTATGACGCGCTGAACAGCGGCGATATCGCTGGTTGGATCGCCACCTACCACCTGGACGCGGAGCTGCATGAACTCGCGAGCGTGCCTGATACGGCCATCTACAGGGGCCACAGGGGGTTGCGGAAGTGGATCGAGTCCGTCATCGAAGTGGGCGGCGAAGAGTTCGGTTTCGAGCCGCAAGAGTTCACCGACGCTGGCGAGTACATGCTCGTCCGTGTGCGGGCCCATGGACGCGGCCAGGCTGGAGGGGTGCCGGTCGAGATGCGCGTCTTTCACGTTTTCGAGATAGACGGCGGGAAAATCAGGCGAGTTCGCGGCTACCTAGACGAGGGAGAGGCCCTCGAAGCCGCGGGGCTGCGGGCGTAGGCGATTTGCAGGTGGAGGGAGCCGTGCGACGCTCAGCCGCCAAGTCCTGACGGCTGGCCTCGTACGTGGCCGGCCGCCACGCCGCGGCGCTCGATTTCAAGAATTCAGCATTTCTTCACCTGCGGCTGAGAGGATTGGTCCTGCCTCCCGAGCTTGGGGACGGTATCGGCCCCACAAACAACCCAGCCCCCAGCAGTAGCGCGACCTCGTGGTCCCGGTCGCGCTGCCTCGTTTTGATGGAAAGCGTGGGAGATTTCGGGTGATCAGCGGCATGCCTGGTGACCAGAGCGCGCCCCGGCTGCGAGGCCGCCGCGCCGAAGGCGTTGCGCTCGACCGAGTCGTCGAAGAGGTTCGGTCTGGCCGAAGCTCGGTCCTGGTCCTTCGCGGGGAGCCAGGTGTGGGGAAGTCCGTACTGCTGGACTACCTCGCGGACCGCGCGTCGGGATGTCGGGTCGCGCGCGCGGGTGGCGTCGAGTCGGAGATGGAGCTGCCGCTGGCTGGGCTGCAACAGCTCGTGGGGGCATCGATGCTCGAGCGGGTCGACCATCTCCCGCCCCCGCAACAGCGCGCGCTGCGGCTGGCGTTTGGGCTGTCCGAGGGACCTGCTCCGGATCGCTTCCTGCTTGGTCTCGCTGCGCTCAGCCTGCTGTCCGACGCTGCCGAGAAGCGGCCGCTCGTCTGTGTGATCGACGACGTGCAGTGGCTCGACCGCGAATCCGCCCAGGTCCTGTCGTTCGTCGCACGTCGCCTCGAGGCCGAGCCGGTCGCGATGGTGTTCGCGGTTCGCGAGCCGTGCGACGTGCAGGAGCTTGGTGGGCTGCCGGAGCTCGCCGTCGAGGGGCTGGGCGACGAGGATGCGCGCGCGCTGCTCGCGTCGGGGATCCCCGGGGGTCTCGACGAACAGGTTCGCGACCGGATCGTGGCCGAGACCCGGGGCAATCCGCTCGCGCTCCTCGAGCTGCCACGCGGATTGACCGCGACCGAGTTGGCGGGCGGGTTCGGACTGCTGGCCGCCCACGCGCTGCCGGGGCGCATCGAGCAGAGCTACCTGCGCCGTCTCGACACGCTTCCGGACGACACACGAATGCTGCTGCTCGTTGCGGCAGCGGAACCGGTTGGCGATCCGCTGCTGATCTGGCGCGCGGCCGGGCCGCTCGGCGTGGGTACCGCGGCGGCCGTTTCCGCCGAGGATGCGGGGCTGCTGACGATCAGCGAACGGATCATGTTCCGCCATCCGCTGGTGCGCTCGGCGATATACCGGGCGGCCTCCGCCCGGGACCGCCGGGCGGTGCACCTGGCGCTGGCAGATGCAACCGACCGGGAGGCCGACCCGGACCGCAGGGCATGGCATCTCGCTGCAGCGGCTCAAGGGCCTGACGAGGAGGTCGCGTTGGAGCTGGAGCGCTCAGCAGGGCGAGCGCAGGCGCGTGGGGGGTTCGCCGCGGCGGCGGCGTTCCTTCAGCGGGCCGTGGCCCTGACAGGCGATATGGCGCGCCGCGTGAACCGGGCGCTCGCTGCCGCCAATGCCAGCCTGGAGGCGGGAGCGTTCGCGGTGGCTCACGGGCTACTGGGGATGGCGGAGGCCGGGTCGCCCGACGAACTGCAACGCGCCCGTGTGGATCTTCTGCGCGCCGAGGCGGCCTATGCCCAGAGCCGCGGCAGCGATGCGCCACCGCTGCTGCTGCGGGCGGCCAAGACGCTCGAGCCGCTCGATCCGGAGCTCGCGCGGGAGACGTATCTGGACGCGTGGAGCGCGGCGCTGTTCGCCGGCAGGTTCGCGAACAACGGTGGCCTGGGCGACGTCTCCCGCGAAGCCCGGGACGCGCCACGACCGGCGGGCGATCCGCGCCCATCCGATCTCCTGCTAGACGGGTTCGCGCTGCTGTTCACCGATGGACGCGCCGAAGCGGCGCCGGTTCTCCAGCGCGCAGCGACCGGCTTCGCCGGCGACGAAGTCTCGCTCGAGGAGGTGCTCCGTTGGGGATGGCTGGCGACGGCGGCTGCCGTGACCGTGTGGGATTTCGAGACCTGTTTGGCGATTGCCGACCGCGAGGTCGAAGTCGCCCGAGACTTGGGTGCGCTGGCCGTGCTGGCCGTGGGCGCCAACGTCCTGGCCCAGGCTGTCGCGCTGAGCGGAGAGTTCGGGAAGGCGTCGCTCGTGATCGCCGAGGCCGACGCAGTCGTAGAGGCCACCGGCACGGCCGTCCTGCCGTATGGCGCGCTCGTGCTCGCCGGCTTGCAGGGCCGCGAAGCCGAGGCTTCGGTGCTGATCGACACCACCATCAGGGACGCCATTGCCGGGGGACAGGGGACCGCGGTCCAGTACGCGCGCTGGGCGAGCGCGATTCTGCTCAACGGCCTCGGCCGCTACGACGAGGCACTGGCGGCGGCGAGGGATGCGAGCGACGACGCACCCGAGCTGTTCGTCTCCGCCTGGGCGCTGAGCGAGCTGATCGAGGCCGCCGGCAGGAGCGGGGAGAGGGAAATGGCACGTACCGCTCTCATGCGACTCGCCGAACATGCGCGCGCCAGCCCCACCGACTGGGGGCTCGGGATCGTCGCGCGCTCGAGCGCGCTGCTGGCTGAGGGCAAGGAGGCGGAGCGCCTGTTCCGGGAGGCGATCGAGCGCCTGGACCGCACGCAGCTGCGTCCCGAGCGCGCACGCGCGCATTTGCTCTACGGCGAGTGGCTCCGCCGGGAGAACCGACGTGTCGAAGCGCGCGAACAGCTGCGTGTGGCCTACGACATGCTCGTCGGCATCGGGATGGAGGCTTTCGCGGAGCGCGCGCGGAGCGAGCTCTCGGCCACCGGCGGCAAGGTGAGAAAACGTAGCGCGGAGACGCGTGACGACCTCACCGATCAGGAACGGCAGATCGCCCAGCTCGCCCGGGGCGGCCTATCCAACCCCGAGATCGGCGCGCGCCTGTTCCTCAGCCCGCGCACGGTCGAGTGGCACCTGCACAAGGTTTTCGGAAAGCTCGGGATCCGTTCCCGCCGGGAGCTGGCCGACGCGCTACCCAGCGTGGCGAATCGGTTCGACGACGCGCCGCCCGAAGGACCGCTCGAGGTCGCCGTCGACGTCGAGTCCTAGCTACGCGCAATCGAGTCCAGGACGATTGAGGCGTACTCCGCCGGCGCCTCCTCCCAGATGAAGTGGCCGGCATCGATGATCGCGAGGCGGCTGGTGGGCAGCCGCTCGTCGAGAAACTCGGCGTTCGCGAGCGGAACAACGCGGTCGTGGCGGCCATTGATGATCGTCACCGGTGTGGTGATTTGGGACAGCAGCTCCGCAAGCTCGGGCAGCTCCTGCGGATAGCGGCGCACGTAGCGCATCGACTCGACGAAGCGGTCGCCGTCGTAGCAGTCGAGGTAGTCCGCGCGAATGTCGTCGGGTACGCCGCCCGCGTTCGTGTCGATCGCCGCGCCGACGATCGCGCGCGGTTCCATCTGGCGGTACTTATCGAGGTCGGGGTCGAGCACCCACGACGCGAGCGGCTCGCCGAGCTGCAGCGGGACAGCGGCTCCTCCGGTGCCAACGACCACGCTCGCGATCCGCTCCGGATGTGCCGCCGCAGCAAAGAGGGCGGCCGATGTCCCGACGTCGGGCGCGACGACGTGAGGCGTGCCGAGGTCAGCCTCGGCGATGAGCTCCGCCAGGAACTCGCCCATCGCTCGCGGCGAGAAGAGGTCGTCTCGGGCTTCGGATGCGCCGAAGCCGGGCAGGTCGACGGCGAACAGGCGGGCGTGCTCGCCGAGGGTGGCCCACATCGGCGTGAACGCGTACACGCTCTCCGGCCAGGGGCTGGTAAGCAGGACCGTCGGCTCCCGCGAGCCATCGCTGTCTGCGTACCGGATCCGGACTCCGTCGACGGTACGGAATTTGACTTGTGGGGCGGCCATTCAATCGTTGTCGAGAAAGTCCCGGACGTCCTGGCCGAACTGCTCGGGGTACTGGTCGAGGAATCCGTGGCCGGAGTCCGGATAGATGCTCAGCCGCGCGTCGGGCAGATGCTGGGCCAGCAGCCGGCTGTTCTCGGTGAGCATCATCATGTCGTTGTCGCCGCCTGCGACCAGCGTCGGCTGGGTGATGCCGTCGAGGCGGGCCAGCTTCGACGGGTCGGGGATCCCCCAACGCGTGATCGCCTCCAGCTGCGCGTCGCGGGCGGCGAGGTCGGTTTGCTCGTCGGGATCGGCCGACCTCGCGGAGATGCGCGCGAAGTACTCCATGCCCCTCGCGCGGGTTTCCTCCGGGCCCGAGAAGAAGAGCCGGACGAAGCCCTCGGGGTTGGGCACGTCCGGGGTGGCGAGCGCGTAGACCTCGTCGGACCAGCGATGTATTCCCGGCGCGCCCCGGGGGGCCGTGCCCGCGAGCACGAGCCTGCGAACCAGCCGCGGCCGGACGAGCGCAATCTCCTGCGCGACAAAGCCGCCGAGCGAGAACCCCAGCAGGTCCACCTGTGCGAGCTCGAGCGCGTCGACGAAGCGCAAGGCATCGCGGGCCATGTCCTCGACGTTGTCGGGAACGACACCGGTCGAGCCGCCCACGCCACGGTTGTCGAGAAGGATGACCTCGCGGTCGACCGCGAGCGGATCGACCAGGGCGGGGTCCCAGTTGTCGAGGTTCCCCCGGAAGTGCTGTAGACAGAGCAGCGGCGGCGCCCCGCTTCCGCCGTCGCCGAAGCGGCGATAGCGGAGCGTAGCTCCATCGATCTCGAGCGAGCGGTTCTCCGCCGTGAGCGCGGTGCTCGTGGCCGTCGTGCTCATTGTCACCTCCATCGACAGTTGTGCGAAGGCACCATCGCTCACGTAGGGGACCGCTCGCGCCCGTGAACGCCCCGGTCCATCCCCGGGGACTGACCGGGGACTGCACGGGCGCGAAGTGGGGCGTGACGCGCGACCGTTCAAACGGCAACCCAGGAGGTACGCATGTCGACGATCCACCTTCACGAGACGACTACCGCGACGCCCGAGCAGTACATCGCCGGTCTCACCGACTTCGGGCCGGGCCGCTCGGAGCTCTTCGGGAACAGCACCGACGATTACCTCAAGGTGCACGACCAGGGTCCCACCGAGGCGGATGTAACAGAGGGTTCGGGAGGCGTGTGGGAGCGCGAGCACTACTACTGGTCCGATCCCAACCACGTCGTTGTGAAGACGACCGACTCGAACGCGTGGGGCGGCGACTCAGGCCACACCTACAACTTCACACGCAACCCTGACGGCACGACCGACATCGACTACGTCGTAGTCCGCGAGGGCAAGAATCTCAAGGGACGGTTCCTGGGGCTTGTCCTGGGGAGCGTCGGCAAGAGCCGCCTCGAGACGGCGTTCGTCAACAGCATCAAGGCGATCGAAGCCAGGAACGGCGGCGGAGGAACCCGATGAGACCACCGAAGCAACCGCATCACTCCGCGAAGCAAGGACCATGCACCTCTTCCTCACGTGGCCTCGTCGCTATCGCCTGGACCGCCGCCTTCGCGGCCGTGTAGGACTCCCTAACCGTCGGCGTGGGCGTCCTGCTCGTCGCCTATCCGGTGATTGACGTGGTCGCCTCTATGACGCCGCTGCCGGCCCAGGCATGAGCGGCGCTCAGGCGTCTGGAAGTGCCTCGACGACGCGCCGGCCGAGGGATCGCTCGAGGTCGCTGTCGACGTTGAGCCCCAGCGCCTCGAGCCGGGCCGACTGCGCCTGCTGCTCCGGGCGCCCGAGCATCTCGAAGAAATCAACCAGGGCGGGCGGAAACTCGCTGTCGGGGGGCAGCGTCACCCGGTCCACATAGGATTTCGTCCGCGCGATCGCGTCGTGGTCGAACCGCGCAACGCGGCAGGCCATCTGATCGACCTCTTCGTCGAGCCGGTCGTCGGCGATCACTCGATTGACGTAGCCGTACTGCTCGGCGCGTGGCCCGTCGACATCGTCGGCGACCAGGAGGATCTCGAGCGCCCTGCCACGGCCGACCAGACGCGAGAGCCGCGCCATCGGGCCGCCCCCTGGGACGACACCCGCGCCGACCTCGAACTGGCCTAGCAACGCGTTCTCGCGTGAGGCGAAGCGCAGGTCGCAGGCGAGCACGAACTCGCTTCCGGCGCCGCGGGCGCGTCCTCGGATCGAGGCGATGCTGACGACCGGCGCGCGGGACAGACGCACGAGAAGGTCGAGCCAGGCGTGCATTCCGGTCGGACCGACCCCCAATGCCGCGGTTCTGCCCGGGTCGTGCTCGACGTCGTAGTGGGCCAGGTAGAAGTCCGAGTTGGCGCTGTCGAAGACGACCACGTTGAGGTCCGGGTCCTCCTCGATCAACCCGACGAGCTCGGCCAGCTCCACGACCGTCGTCGCTGTGATCGTGTTGATCGGAGGGTGGTCGAACGTCACCCGGCTGTAGCTGCGGCTAGGCCGATCGACTCTGAGGTGTGTCCAGGACTCGGCCCAGGCGCCCGAACCCGTGCCGTTGAATGCGCTCACGCCGACACCACAACGTCCTTGACCTCGGCCATGTAACGATCAGCGGCGGCGGAGGCATCGTCTGGAGCGCTTCCGCTCTGGCGAGCGTCCATGTACGCCGCGTACCAATCCCACCAGTCGTGCGGTGGGGCGACCGCCTCGAACGAACCATGACGTATCGAGGTCTCGTGCAACAGCTCCGAGAGAGAGGCGACGTCCATGTCAATCCTCCCACTCCCGGCCGGGCAGCCGGGTGGTGATCTCTTGCAGCACCCAACGGTTCCCGTCGGGGTCGCTGAACGACGCGCGCGCGAAGTAGGAGCGTTCCTCCTCCGGCCCGTCGAAGCCCGGGGGCCGCGCCTCCTGCACCTCGCTGACCTCGGCGCCGCGGCTGATCAGGTCGTTCCGGGCGGTGTCGATGTCCTGGACCACGAGGAACATGTCCTGGGCAGATCCCGGCTCGGCCGTGATGCGGCCCTTGCCGAACTGGATAGAGCAGCCCGAGTGAGGCGGCGTGAACTGCACCGTCCGGACCTCGTCGCTGACGACCAGGTCGATGTCGAACCGCCATCCAAGGCTCTGGTAGAAGCTCTTCGCGCGATCGACGTCCGATACGGGCAACGTCACGACTTCGAGGTTCATGTCGATCGTGCTCGGTTCCACCGTCTCCGCCGAACCGGCGCTGCCTACGTCGGTGCTCATGCTGACCTCCAACGGTCGGTTGGCATTGGCGGCAGCCTGTCGCGTCAGTTGCTCCTTCGCGCCCGTGTGATCCCTGGTCAGCCCCCGACCAGGGACTCCACGGG
>JBKPME010000009.1:0-19428 GCA_046731915.1 Actinomycetota bacterium | reverse complement strand
AACACGCACAACCGCTTGGTACGGCAGCTTCACGGGTGTCACGAACGCTCTCAGCAACCTTCGCGTTTCGTACACCGGCAGGAACTCTGTCTCCTGCACTCAGACGGTTCATATCTGGCGTTGGACCACCAGCAGCTGGGTCCAGCTCAACTCAGGTTCGGTCGGTACCACGGAGGTTGCACTGGCCAATCTCGTGCCGACTGGCGCAGCCGCCGACTATGTCAGTGGAACCTCGGGCGACGGCGAAGTGCAGGTCCGCGTGCGCTGTACCAGGGGAACGAACTTCGTCGCCAGCGGCGACTTCATGCGGATCACATACGACCAGTAGGTGCCTACTGGCAGCGAGCTCGTCAGGATGTACGAACTCATCGTTTAGGCTCGCTCGCCGCAACCGCCGCACAGCAGGTCCGGCTTAACGATCACGCGGGCGGAGGTGGCGGCTGGGGCGGTCCGGCGGGAGCGCGTCCACGTCGACGCGCCCCCGCACAACCCCTCAAATGCCCCCTTGACCGGCCCGGCTAGTTCAGATGTTGCAGTCCGAAGGCGCCTGCGCAGGGATGACCAACGGCCCTTGCTCGGGCGCTTCGAAGAACGTCGCGACGATCACCGTCTCCCCGCTGGTCCGATTAAACGCGGTGTGCAATGCGGGGATCTCCTTCATGGACCCAGATGCTGCCATCGCCGGGCCCGACGGTTTGGAGCTGGTCCATCGAAGCGCGACGCGGGCTCGCTGCTCCTCCGAGAGATTGAGGCCGAGCTGCCATTCGCTAGCAATGCAAAAGTAAGTCTTGCTCGACTCGCTCCACTCACGCTTAGTTTCGTCTTGGATCGCCCTACCAGCGGCCGCGAGCTGGCCGCCTGCAGCGCGGTCAACCCGGTGAGACGCGGGCGACGGCAGGGCGACGCCCGCCAGCCCGGCGCTCGTCATGCAGTCCTGGAGCGCACTCCTCCAAGGTCGGAGCGTCGGGATTCCCGCGTCGCGGGCGAGCTCACATGACAGCTGTCCGTTGAGCGGCACCACCTGGCTCCGCACGCTCTCGATCGGCTCAACCGGTACGTCCAAGCCGGCGATCTCAAGGATTGCCACCGTGAACTCATGCCAGGAGCAGAAGCCGGAGGTCGTGATGTGAAGACCTCCTCGGAGGCCAAGAACCACCGCGGTGATCAAAGCCCAGCGAGGTCGAGCGTGTAGGTAGGAGTCAGTCGCTGGTCGGAGACCATTACGGAGCGCTCCCCTGCTCACGTGCTCGTGCCAGCATGCGCTGGACGAAGTTCCCGCCTTTGGAGAGGTACGCGGTCGCCGCGTGCTCACCGGCCAGTCTCGAGATGACGTAGACGCTGCGCGGACGGGGCGTGTCCCGTTCCGAATATGCCCGGTCACCCTCGCCGCCGAGGATGTAGTTCGTACTGAGATGCACCAGGGTGGCCTTGCCGTCGGCGCAGCTCGCAGCAAGGCGCTTCACTGCGCGCGTGTTCACTTCAAACGAGCGGCCTTCCTGACGTTCGCAGACTTCGAGGTTGTGGAATACCGCACCAGTTGAACACGATGGCCGGCTTGAGCCGTGCGAATTCCGCGTCTACCGCCTCCTGGTCGGTGATGTCCAATTCGTCGCGGCCGGGTGCGCTTACCACACAGAGATCCCGCAGCTGCTCCGCGAGGTCCGACGCCAACTGGCCTCCTCCGCCCGTGATAAGCACGCTGCGGCCCTCAAGGGATTCGTGGTCATGGGACTGCCGTATCGCGTACGGCCCAAATCGTCTGGACGACATGATCAAGCTGGGCATCGGTCATCCCGGGAAACAGCGGGAGCGAGCAGACCCTCGCGGCTAGACGCTCGGCGACCGGGAGGTCACCGGCTGCTATCCCCAGGTGGGCGTAGGCGTCCTGAAGGTGGATCGGAACCGGATAGTGCACAGCAGTGGCAATGCCGCGTGCGGCCAGCTCCGCCCGCAGCCGCTCACGGTTGGCTGTCTCGATCGCAAAGAGGTGGAAGACGTGGTCCCCGTCATCCGACGCGGGCGCGGGCGGCTTAATTCCCGGGCAACCGACGAGCTCGTCGCGGAGGGCGGCGCCTAGGCGCCGCCTCTCCGCGTTCCAGCCCTCGAGACGTCGCAGCTTCACGCGCAACACGGCGGCCTGAACGGCATGAAGGCGCCAGGTGCCGCCAGGCATCCGGTGGGTATAACGAGGCCGCTCGCCATGCGAACGCATCAACCTGATGCGCTCGGCGACGTGGGCATCGTTCGTGACCACCGCGCCGCCGTCGCCCCATGCCCCGAGGTTCTTGGCGGGGTAGAAACTGAAGCAGCCCGCGTCACCGATAGCGCCGGCTCGCGCGTCTCGGTAAATAGCGCCGTGCGCCTGACAGGCGTCCTCCAGCACGGCCACCCCGTTCTCATGCGCCAGTCGGACGATTGGCTCGAGTTCGACGGTCCTGCCATACAGATGGACGGGAACTACGCAGCGTGTGCGCGCGGACAGGTTCCGCTCGACGATCTCCGCCGTAAGCACGTGAGTCCTGGGATCGACGTCCACCAGCCGTGCCCGTCCCCCGGCCAAAGTCACCGCCTCGGCGGTAGCTATGAACGAGTTCGAGGGGACGATTACCTCGTCGGCCGGGCCTACTCCGAGGGCCTTGAGGGCTAGAGCCAGCGCATCCGTCCCCGAGGAGACCCCGACCGCGTAATCCGTGCCGCAGTAATCGGCGAAATCGCGCTCGAACTGCTCGACCTCCTCGCCAAGCGTGAACGCACCCGCGTAGGCCACGCGCTCGATCGTGAGCATCAGCTCCTCGAGCAATTCGGGGTCCGCGTTGTCCAGCCGCGTCAGGGGAATTTCGGCGTGGCCGTTGTCCGCAGGAGCCACACGGGTCCCGTTTCCGACGATCCCCAACTGGCCACCTCCGCCGTGTGAGGAGGAGGTCACTGTCCAGCCTGCATCTGCGCGGGGGCAAGGGTGGGCGTACTACTGCAAAGCAGGCCCATGGCCGGCCCCTGATCCGGGTCCAGGACCAGCGCGGCTGCCTCCTTGCGGGAGCGGACCCCCAGCTTCGCGAAGGCAGATGAAAGGTGGCTCTTCACGGTGCTCTCCGAGAGGAACAGCGATTCCGCGATCTCGCTGTTGGTAAGCCCTGCCGCCACATGGTCGAGCACCTGCCGCTCCCGATTGGAGAAAGCGGGCTTGTGAAGTCCGCCTCGCACCCGCCGCGGGACTGCTGCCTGGCCGGCCGCTACTGCAGCGATCGACGGGATGAGGGAGGTCTCCAGTTCGGACTCGAACACAAGCCCGTCGGCACCCGCATCAAGCGCTCTCCGAACGCCGCTCGCGTCTGTGCTTGGAGCCAGGACGACGAGGGCGACGTTCCGTATCAACTTACGCAGTCGACGCAAGGACGCGAGTTGCACCGGGTCGGACACGTCGCAAGCGAAGATCACGATCGTCTCGCGGCCGCCTACGGTTACGGATGTCTCCTCGATGCCGTCCGCGAGGAGCGGCCAGCCAAGACCGCCAGCCGCTACGGTCGCCGACACGCGCCGCACGGCGAGCTGATGCTCCTTTGTCGCGACTACTGTGACCGGCCCCAGGTCGAGGCGCGGGCCATTTCTATCGAGCGCGGCGGCTCCTTCCACATTGGACAAACGGCCGGGGGGGCGCTGGGCTTGCGTCACGTGCCGCCGTCGGCCAGTTGGCCCACGAGGCCGACTCAGACTGAAGTGTTCCTAGTGATCGCCGCGGCTGGATTGCCGACCACGGTCGCGTCTGCGGGCACATCCTTCGTGACGACCGCGCCGGCGCCTACCTGCGCGCGCTCGCCGATGCGCACGCCGCACAGGACTGTCGCGCCGGAGCCAATCGACGCGCCGTCCTGTACCACCGTCTCCATCAGCTGCCAGTCGGCGTCGGTCTGAAGAGCGCCGTCGTCTCGTGCCGCTCGGGGATGGCGGTCGTTGATGAAGGTCACGCCGTGACCAACGAACACCCCGTTACCAATGCGGACACCGCTGCAGATGAAGGTATGACTCTGGATCTTGCAGCGAGACCCGATTTCAGCGCCGCCCTGGATCTCGACGAAAGTACCGACTCGACTGTCCGAGCCGATGCGGCAGCCGTAGAGGTTTACGAAGGAGTAGACAACGACGCGGGCGCCAAACGCGACATCGTTGATCATTCGGTAGGGAGCGTCGTTCGTCGGACCCATCACTCAGGTAACGCGCGGAGTCCCGCTCGCCTCACGTGTGACCTACATGGCTGAGCCGCATCGTCGGTGCAAACAAATTCGTCCGAAGTTCCGACTTTGTCCGATATCGCCTGAGAGAGATCGCGACCTGGCCACTCGTTGGTGGCATGTGGTCGTCAGCAAGGCCGTGGTCCTTACCCACGCCGGGAATCCCGGGCCTCGACTCTGCGCTGGGGCGCGAAGCGAGCCGCGCATAGGTCTGCCGTCGCCTCCGTTTCTGTCACTCGGAAACCGCTCGCTCTTGCGACATGCGCTCGACTGGCTCGCCGCAGCCGGAGTGCAGGCTGCGGTCGTGGTCGTACCCGAGGCTATGGCGAGCGAGGCACGGCTCGCTGCAGGACCTCCTCGCTCGGACATCGCGGTCGAGTGGCTCGTGCAGCTTCCGATCGAGCAGCCGCGTGACACACTGGCAGCGATTGCCGGCCTCTTGGAGGGCGAGCCTTTCGTGCTCCATCTGGCGGATAGCCTCGCCAAAGAGGATCTCCGCGCCCTCATGGCGGACGGCTTCGTAGAGGACCTCGACGCTCTGGTCCTGGTGCAGGACGCCGTCGCGCCTGAAGGTGATCGCGTCGTCGATCTCGGCCTCCGTCTCGAACGCGCCAAGAGGCGTGTTCATTTCGGACGTGGGGCCTCCGCCGGGGTAGCCGTGCTGGGCGCAGGTGCACTGGAGGCACTGAGCACGCTCGACCCGCCCGGCGCGCGAGGGCTCGAGCAGGTTGCAGCCAGGTTGCGCGAGTTGGGGGGGACGGTGCGTACCTGTCATGTCCGCAAGTGGTGGCGGTTTAGAGGGGGTGCGCCCGCGCTGCTAGACGGCAATCGCTTCGCGCTGGAGCAGCTACGACCGGATTTCGCGAACGCACAAGTGGCTAAGTCCGACATACAGGGCGCTGTCGTGGCCCACCCCACAGCGCGGATCGAGTCGAGCACGGTACGGGGCCCGGCGATAATCGGTCCGTACGCGCACCTGCGACACGCGTATGTCGGGCCTTACAGCTCGATCGGTGAGCGGGTCGTGATCGAAGGCGCCGAGATCGAGCACTCGGTGGTCCTCGCGGGCGCGTCGATCACGTATCTGATGGATCGGATGGAGGCGTGCGTCGTGGGCCGCGACGCCAAGATATTCCGTGACTTCAGGCTTCCTCGCGCCTTGCGGCTGCAGGTCGGCGAGGGCGCCACCATATCGCTGAGCTGAGTGAGGAGAGCGCCCGGGCGGCCGTACTTCCTGTCAGGAGTTGCGTACGCGCGGTGCCTCGTACGAATTTCGTACTGCATTTGCAAAAAACTAGGGTGACGCCCCCGGTGCGACCGGCGGGCAACGCCATTAGCGTCGTTCCTGTACCCCACGCCTTGATGGAGAGGATATGAGCGTCGCAGCCCCCGGAGACTTCGGCGTCGACTCCAGCGCCGGTGCGCTGGGCAAGCGATTCGCACGCCAGACGCCTACCCCGGTGAAGGAGACCCCGCTGCTCGCGCGAGCGATTGCTCGAGCGAAGGAGGGTGACACCTCCGCCCTGCATCTCCTCTACGTCCGCCTAGCGGATGATGTCTGCGGCTATATCCAAAGCATCGTCCATGACCAGCACGAAGCCGAGGACATCACGCAGACGCTGTTCTCCAATCTGCTCACCAAGATTCAACGTTACGAGCAGCGCGAGGCGCCATTCGCGGCGTGGCTCACCCGTGTCGCTCGAAACGCCGCTCTCGACCATCTGCGGGCCCGCCGGCTGATTCCTTTCGAGCAAGTGCGCACCAGCGACGAGGGGTGCGAGGATGAGGACTCCGAGCGCTCCCGTTCACTCCGGGAAGCGCTCGGCCAGGTTCCGTTCGAGCAGCGTGAGGTTCTAGTGCTCCGTCACGTCGCGGGCCTCACGCCGCGCGAGATCGCCGACCGGCTTGGCAAGACGGAGAGCGCCGTTCACGGGCTGCACCATCGCGGGCGAAAGACCCTCTGCACCGCCCTCCGCGACCTGGAAGCGGCACCTGTTACGACGAGCGTGTGAGTGGCGTCACTTGCCACTGCGCGCCACGCACCGATGGGTGAGTGCAAAGCCCCGAACGGGATGGCCCCTACCCAAAACCGTTCGTTTTTCAGTCGGAAACTGCGAAAAGTCTGGGGTTCTCTCCCTAGTGCGGCGATCGGATGGCGCGCATAGGGTCACTCAAGTCCCGCTCCCTTGCCCCACACGTGCACACCGTGCACAGCCCGAGAGGGGATTCACCCGTCATGCCGCACTTCATCGCCACGGCCGAACGACGTGCTGCGCCGGAACTCGTCGCGCAGGCGGTGGCCCGCGCGAAAACCGGCGACACGAGCGCGATGCACTTTCTCTACGTGCGCTTCGCGAATGACGTGTTCGGCTACGTGCGCAGCATCGTGCATGACACCCCTGGGGCTGAAGACATCACGCAGAACGTTTTCGCGAAGCTCGGCACCGCGATCCAGAAATACGAGCCCCGCGAAGTCCCCTTTGCTGCCTGGATCCTCCGCGTGGCTCGGAACGCCGCCCTCGACTACCTGCGTGCACGTCGCCAGATTCCCGTCGAGAACGTTCGTACGGAGAACGCGATGGATCGGGAGCTCGCCACCGATCGCGTGCGTGCGCTGCGCGATGCCCTCACCCTACTGCCGCCCGGGCAGCGAGAGGTGCTTGTCCTGCGCCACGTGGTCGGACTCTCTCCGGTGGAGATCGCGGACCGGCTCGGCAAGACGGAAGGCTCCGTTCACGGTCTTCACCATCGTGGCCGCTTGGCGCTCCAGGTCGCGCTTCGCGAGATGGAAGCCGGTCCCGTGGCCTCGAGCGCTTAGCTCGACTCAGCGTCCCCGAGCTTGCCCCCAAGCTCTTTTCGAGACGTCACGCCGAGCTTGACGTAGCTGTGCTGGAGATGCCATTCCACCGTCTTCACGGTCACGACCAGCTGCTCCGCGATCTCACGGTTCGACAGCCCTGCCGCGGCGAGCACGGAGACCTGCCGCTCGCGGGCAGTGAGCGCCTCGTGACCGTGCAGCGCGGTACGACGCGGGCGCGCTCCGGCGGCCTTGGCCTCCCCGCGGGCGCGTGCCGCGAGCACGGTCGCGCCGCAGCGCTCCGCGAGATCCAAGCCCGCCTTAAGGGGTTCCCGCGAATCGCGGCGCCTCCCAGAGCGGCGCAGTGCAGCTCCGAAGTCGACCAGGGCGCCCGCCCGCTCCAGGGCGGCCTGCGAGTCTTCAAGCTTTTCGACTGCGGCCTCAAACGTCTCCAGCGCGCGCCCCGGCGGGTGAACCGACCCCAGCGCGCGCAGGGCGCGGCCAATTGCCCCCGGCTCGCCGAACTCGTTGGCGAGCGCGAGCTCGCTCTCGATTAGCGTCTCCGCCTCGCTCAAGTCTCCGATTACCGCCGTGGCGAGACCTGCGTCCGCGCGCCAGGCCACGACCGCCGGATTGGCGATGCCCACGCGCTCGGCGAGCCGCCCGCCTGCCATGAACAACTCGAGCGCCCGTTCGGCATCGCCGCTGTGCAGCGCCAAGCGCCCTCGGGCCGTCTGTAGCAAAAGCCGAAATGGGTCGGTCTTCGATGTGGTCGCCTCGGCCGCGTCCAGCTGTCGCCGCGCGCCTTCGAGATCGCCGCGCTGGATCAACGTGTGCGCGAGAACCGTACGCCCGTCCCCGACGCCGCTCCGCCAGCCGTCGCGCTCCATCGCGAGTGCTTGGCGAGCGTCAAGCGCGGCATCGAGGAGACGTCCGCGCCGGAGGATTGCTCTTGCGCGGGCGTGCGACGCTGTTGCGAAGCCGAGGAGCGATCCGCGGCACTGGGCGTCGTGTACCGCGGCGGTGAGCGCGACCTCGGCCATCTGGAGATCGCCGGCATAAGCGAGCGCCGCTGTTGCGAGGTAGTACGTGAGGCCGTCTGAGGTCTCCTCCTCGAGGAGCCGCCCCCGTGCGAGCGCACGCTCTGCCAGCTGGCATACCTCCGCGGCCGGTTTGCCGCGAAGCGCAGCTTCGACCGCGTGCAACGCGAGCAGCGCCCGGTCTGCAGCCGTGTCGGCGGCGACAGGCGGAGGCGCGAGAATGTACGGACGCCCATTCGACAGGCTGGAGAGCCACATCGCGGTGGCGTGGGCGGCCGTGAGCCCGGCGGCGGTTTCGGCATCGGTATCACCGTTCGCGTTCATTCCGCGCTCGAGCGCGGGCAGGGCCTCGGCGTAGCGTCCAAGGGCGAGCAGAGTCTGGCCGGCTGCAAGCGCCTCGCGCGGATCCTGGTGTCCGTCGACGAGTTTCGCCACGCCATCGGCGAGGCGTAGAGCGGCCTGGGGCTCGCCGGCGATCGCCTCCGCGCGCCCGAGCTCGAGGATCACCTGCGCGCGAAGCTGCCGCGGCGGCGGCTCCTCGAGAGCGCGTCTGAGGTATTGAACGGCGGCGCACGGCTTCGCTCGCCCGAGCGACACCGCCGCGGCCATTGACAACGCCTCAACCGTCGAGGCGCTCCCAATGCGCGTGGCCAACAGGAGATGGTCGGCGACGCGCTCAGGTGGCTCGCCGTCGTCCGCCAGCATCCGCGCGGCGCGCAGGTTGGAAGCACTCCGCTCTCTCGGCGTCTGCGCTCGCTCGATTTCAGTCGCCACGGCCGGCTGGGCGAAGCCGAGGCGTTCTGTCCGGGCCAGTATCTCGACCTCAGTCAGCGCGTCGACCATCTCACCTGCCATCTCGGGGTCGAGCCTTGCGAGCGCACACGCGTGTCTGAGCTCGCAGTTGGGGCCGAGGACCGCGATCGAGGTCAGGAGCGCCGGTGCGCCCGGGTCCAACTCCCGCGCTCGCACAAGGGCCCACTCCGCGATCCCGGGCGACGTGACACCACCAACCGTCGTCGCTGAGCCGTTCTTCCCACCGCCCTCTGCCTCTGCCAAAGCCCTGGCGAGCGAATCGACGATGAACGGAATCCCGCCACTCGCCCGGTGGATCTCCTCGACCGCCGCCTGCGCCGTGGCCGACAAGGTCGTCTTTTCCACCCGCCTCGCGGTGCCTCGAGAGCTGAGCGGCTTCAGCCGATATCGCGTCGTGGACCGATGGCGGGCAATCTCTGCCAAGAGGGCTGGCGCCCGCCGCGGCGCGACGGTTCCCGCCGTAAGGAATACAGCTATTGGAAGCTCTGTGAGGCGCTCAGTCAGGAAGAGCAGAAAGCTGAGACTTTGCTCGTCGGCGAGGTCGGCATCGTCGACGACGAAGACGAGAGGGGTGGTCTCCGCTAGGTCCTCGCATACGCGGTAGAAGCTGTGAATAGCGGTGATCGACGTGTAGCGACTGATTCCGACCGGCGGGTGCGCGAACGGTTCGGGTGGGTCGGGGACTCGAAGGTGGCGGTCGAAGAGCTGCAGCACCACGCCGAACGAGAGTTTCGTCTCCTGCCGGCGGCCGGCTGCGCTGAGCAGCTGCATGCCGCTCTCCTGGGCGAGGGCGCGTATCGCAGCCATGAGTCCGGTCTTGCCCAGGCCGCAGGCTCCCTCGAAGAGGACGACCGCGCCAGCGCCAGCACGCGCCGCGCCGATGGCATGCGACGCAAGCTTCCAGGGCTCGTCTCGCTCGATCAGAGCAATGCGAGCCCCGTTTGCTGCGACTCGAGCTACAACCGGCGAGTCCAGGCCCGTATATGACGGACCCTCCACGAAGTGAGACTAGGTGTGGTCCGGTTTTCGCGCAACTTACGGCTCGTTTCCTATTAATCCCCACCATCAAGGCTCCCCGAGCAGCCGATGAGCCTGCTGCGATCCAGCGTGCGAATGGGGAACGGCGGGCTGCGCAAGGAAGGGGCCGGTCGATGCGTTCTTCTCGTGGGCACGCGCGCCCGAGGACATGAGGAGCCGTCGGCCACCGTGTCCCGTCTAGCGGCGCCCCCAACCCATAAGGGTGGATGCCCTGTGCCCTCTGCGGGTGCATGCTTCGAAAAACTAGGGCCATCACCCTAGTGCAGTACAGCCAAAGGCCGCTTAGGGTCACCTGACGCCCCCCTGCTCTGTCTCATCAGAAAGCAGGCCTCTCAAATACCTACTGCGGAGATCTTGATGACCGAAGTGTCCCAGGCGGTCGATAACGACTCAGAAGGCTCACCTACCGCCCGCTTCATCCGGGCTTCGGATTTTCCGCCGCCCCACGGAGATCAGCTCCTCGAGCGGGCAATCGCACGAGCGAAGCAGGGCGACGTGGACGCTCTGCATTTTCTCTATGTCCGCTTCGCGGATGACGTCTACGGATTCGTGAACAGCATCGTTCGGGACTCGCACGCGGCCGAGGACGTAACGCAGAATCTGTTCGGGAGGCTGATGACGGCGATTCAGCGTTATGAGCGGCGCGACGTGCCGTTCGCGGCGTGGATCCTTCGCGTGGCCCGGAACGCGGCGCTCGACCATGTCCGCGCGCGCCGCCAGATCCCGTTCGAGGAGGTGCGCGTCGATGACGAGGGCCACGAGCAGGTTGGCTTCGAGCGCTCCCAGTGTTTGCGAGAGGCACTTCGGCGCCTTCCGCACGACCAGCGCGAGGTGCTCGTGTTGCGCCATGTGGCTGGTCTGACGCCCGGTGAGATCGCCGAGCGGCTCGGCAAGACCGAGGGCTCGATCCACGGCCTGCATCATCGCGGCCGCGGCGCGCTGCAGGCTGCACTCAGGGAGCTGGAGGCAGCACCGGTGATTGCCGCCGCCGGCTAGCGGCTCTGCTGCCCGGCGTAGCACATCGCCGCGTGAAGAACGACGAGCTGCAACGGGGCAGCTTGCTCCTCGGCTGAGCGCTCGAGCGCAACCCACAGCTCGGGGCTGAGCTCGACGTCGACGGTCTTTGTTCCGACGGACCTCCCGCCGCGCTCGAGGAACTCGGCGGATCACGTGATGTTAGTCGTCCTCTCGGCCGAATACTCGAGCTCTGGCGATGCTCAGGCGCCCTGACTGAGGGCCTCCCGGAGGCTGTGGCGCGACCGCACTCCGAGCTTCCGATAGGAGTGCTTCAGGTGGAACTCGACGGTTTTTACCGTAACGACGAGCTCGTTGGCGATCTCGCGGTTCGAGAGGCCCTCGGCAGCGAGTGTCGCCACCTGGCGCTCGCGCGTCGTCAGCGAGTCCGGGCCCGTGAGAGCCGTCCGCCTCGGTCGAGCCCCTGCCGCGATGGTCTCGGTCATTGCTCGATCGGCGAGCGCGCGGGCGCCGCAGGCCTCCGCCAGCTCCAGGCCTTCGCGGAGCGGATCACGCGCTTCCCGCGGCCGGCCGGAGCGACGCAACGCGGCTCCGAAGTCGACCCAGACGCGCGTCCGCTCCAAGAGGACCTGAGATCCGCGCACCACTCGGACGGCCTCCTCGAGCGCCTCGAGCTCGCGCTCCGGGTCCGCATTCACTGCCAGTGCCCGCAGCGCCCTTCCGATCGGGGCGGGCGCGCCGAAGGTCTGTGCCCTTGAGAGCGCCTCCTCCGCGAGCCGGGTGCCCTCCGTCCGGTCGCCCATTGCGGCGCAAGCCATCGCCGCCAGCGCGCGCCACGGAGCGACCGCAGGGTTGACATGGCCAGCCTCCGCGGCGAGCTCGCCGCATGTCAGCAAGTACTCGAGCGCGGCGGCCGGCTGGTCGCGGGTCAGCGCGACGGAACCACGTCCCAGGAGGAGTGGCGGTCTGAGCGGGTGATCCTTCGCCATCAGGGCCTCGGCGTCGCCCAGATGACGCTCGGCCATGACGACGTCGCCGGTCTCCAGCGCGCTGAAGGCCAGGACGAGGCGTGCACCGCCGAGACCCAGGCGCCAGCCCCCCGGCTCAGCGGCGAGGGCATTCTGCGCATCCGTGGCGGCGTCGAGCACCCTGCCTCTCATCAGGATTGCCATCGCACGGACGTGCGAGGCCGTCGCGAAACCGAGCACTGATCCCCGCGCCTGAGCCTCCTCGACCGCGGCTGTGAGCGCGGCCTCCGCGGTTTGCAGCTCCTCGGCGATGACCAGCGCTCCAACAGCCAAGTAGTAGATGAGTCCATCGGCCGTCTCGTCCTCGAGTAGCGCGCCGCGAGCGAGCGCTCGCTCCGCGAGCTCACGTACCTCGGTGCAATCAGTGCCGCGAATCGCGCGGTCCATGGCGTGAAGGGCAAGCAGACTGCGATTGCCAGCCGTGTCCGCGCTCTCGGGCGGAGGTTCTGCGATGACGCCGCCCTCCCGGAGCTGCAGAAGCCATCGAGCCGCGGCATGGCCAGCCTCGAGGCGCCCAGCGAGCTCGGGGCTGAGCTCTTCCCTGTTTCGCAGAGCCCGTGCGAATACAGCCATCGCCTCGTCTGGCCGGCCAAGCACGAACAGCGCCCGGGCCGTGGGCAACGCCTGGGCCGGCTCGTCATTCGCCTCTGATCCCCAGCGAGCTGCCTCGCTGAGCCTCACCGCCGCCTGCGGGTCGCCCGCCAATGCCTCTGCGCGGCCGAGCTCGAGCACGACATGAGAACGCTGGCGTCCGATCGGCGGCTCGGCGAGCGCACGCCGGAGGTAAAGGACAGCGTCGCGGGGGGCGCCACGGCTGAGTGCGATCGACGCAGCTCGGCAGAGCCACTGGACCGCCCAGTTGCTGCCGCGGCGAGGGGCTTCCAGGAGATGCTGCCCCACCGTCTCCGGCGGCGCGAGCTCGCTCCCCAGCAGGCGGGCGGCGGCAAGGTGTGCCGCTGCCCGTTCCCCCGAGTCCAGGCTCGCGGCCACCGCATTCGCGACCGCGGGCTGCTCGAACGACAGGCCGGCTCCCTGCTTTAGCAGTCCAACCTCGGAGAGCAGGTCGAGCACATCGCCAGCGATATCTGAGTCGCAGCCCGCGACGGCGGCAGCGTGGCGCATCTGGCAGTTAGGACCAAGCACCGCAACCGCCGTCAACAGTGCCGGTGCTGTCCGATGCAACCGCCCTGCGCGGCGCCGAGCCCATGCCGCGATGCTCGGAGTTGCGTCGCCACCCGGGCTCCGGCGTTCCGCGGCCAGCAGGTCGACTAGGAAGGGGTTGCCGGCGGTTTCCTCGTGGAGCGCGCGGCAGTCCTCGTCGGTCGCGTCGCTCCACACGGTCCGGACCCGAGCTCCGCTCTCGTGCTCGGTGAACGGCGCGAGCCCTAGTCGGACGGTGTCGTGGTGCCAGGTCAGCTCGTCAACCTCTGGATGCGCGAGTCGATGCGCAATCGAGCCAGAGGCCAGAACCACGGCGATACGGCGTTCCTCCAGCCGCTCGATGAGATACCTGAGGAATTTGAGGCTCGGTTCGTCGACTAGGTCGATGTCATCGACGAGGAGCGCCAGTGGCCGCGTCTCGGACAAGGCCGTACAGACCCGGTAAAGACCGTGGAGCACGTCGAAGCTCGGCTCGATTTCGCGCTCGCCTGGAGTGAAGATCGGGACTGCCTCGCTCGCGACCTGCGCGAGAAAGGGGTCATGCTCCGCCTGCTCCGCGTCCTCCAGCCTGGAGTCGAGCAACTCCACGACGACGCCGAAACTGAACCCCTGCTCTCCCCATCGCCCGCTCGCAGAGAGAGTGTCCATCCCGAGGCCGGTGGCACGGTCCCGGAGAGCTCCGAGCAGGGTGGACTTCCCAAGTCCCGCCGGCCCGCGGATCAGGACGACGGATCCGCGGCCCTCACGCGCCGACTCGAGCGCCTGAGTCGCGCGCCGCCAAGCTTCGTCTCGGCTGAGTGGGGGCGCTTCGAGTAATTCACCCGCTCTCCCTCCGAGTGGTAACGGCGTTTCGGGACCGCCGCCGGATGGTCTCTCGGACACAGGCCACAGTACCTCGAGTTCGCGGATCGCGCGACAGTGCTTGGTTACCCCCGACTACTCGCCGCCTTGCAGTCGCTCGCTGAGCACCTCGGCCACTCGCCCGCTGTCGAAATCCGATAGGAAGTACAGCAGCGCATGCATAACGAGCTCGGATGGTTCGACGTTCTGCCGACGTGCCTCGAGCTCTAGGGCGGTCCAGGTTTCCTCGTCGAAAGCGACCCGTAGACCCGAACAGGAGGTCTGCTTCCGCTGGAACCGAGGCGCGCGCCATGCGGGCCGCTGCTCGTCGCGCTCGCCGAGATAATAGAGCGTGGCCGTTCGAACCGCGCTCGCAAGCGAGCTGTCCCCCTTGTCAACCAGCCGGTCCAGCGACTGCTGGCCGAACTCGTCGATATGCAGCGTGACGTTCCTTGTCATCGCGTCACTCGTCGGATCCACTCCATCGATCGCTCGCCACCTGAGCGATTCTCAAAAGCGTGCCCAGGTCCGCAAATGAGTAACGCCTGAAAAACTGACTAGGTCCGCGCGTTTGGGGCTAGCGCCGCTTGCGCACGTCGGCCTCGCCAAGATCGGCGCTCTGCCCCGCGACCTCGACCGAAGGGTCGCCGGCAAACCGACTTGAGCGCTCGGGCACAAGACGCCCCTGGCACTCCGGGCAGGTCTCGCGCTTCAACTTCCTCGCAGCGCTATAGAACCTGGTCCCGCAGCGCTCGCAGTTCCAGTGCGGCATCCTGTCCCAAGAGTAACCGAGGTTCCCGAGTAGGGTTCTCTGCTCGTGGCCACGGAAATTGCCCTCGAGCGCGCTGAGGGTCTCGCCGAGCGCCTATTGCCGGAGCGTACGCCGAAGCGGCGGATGCTCGTGATCGTCAATCCGTATGCCACGACGGTGTCCGACCGGCTGCGGAATCTTGTGGTCTACGCGCTCGGCTCGCGCTATGCCGTCGAGGCCATCGACACGCAGGAGCGCGGCCACGCCGTCCAGATCTGCCGGGAGGCTGCGAGCGAGGGCTACGACGTGGTCGTCGCCTTCGGCGGCGACGGCACGGTGAACGAGGCAGCCAACGGCCTGGTCGGCTCGCGCACGCCGCTCACGGCGCTGCCCGGCGGCTCCACCAACGTCTGGGCCCGTACGCTCGGGATCCCGAACGATGTCGTGGACGCCACCGAGCATCTGCTTCGGATGGCGGACGAGTTCGTGCCTTTCCGCGTCGACCTCGGTCGCGTGAACGAGCGCCACTTCATTTTCGCCGCGGGCGCCGGCCTCGACGCCTCGGTCGTACGGCGCGTAGACCGCCACCCTTACCGCAAGGCCCGCTTCGGAGCGTGGTACTACAGCGCCTGCGCGGTGGCGATCTTTACGAGCCGCTACCTGGTAAACCCGCCACGCGTGCGCGTGATCGCCGGCGACCGAGTCCAGGAGGGCGTCACCGCGGTAGTCCAGAACTCGGACCCGTTCACCTACTTCCGGAAGCGCCCGATCCGCGTGGTGGAGCCGGCGGGCCTCAACATGGGTTCGCTGTCGATCGGGGTGCTGAAGCGGGCGAACGCGCTCGAGCTCCCCACTCTCGTCCCACGCCTTCTCTCCGGCAGCGCCCGGACGGTGATGCGTCACCGCCAAATCGAGCCGCTGCTCGAGCTCGGCGAGGCTCGAGTCGAGGCAATCGACGACCGCCCCTTCCCCGTTCAGGTCGACGGTGACTACATCGGCGAGTTCTCCGAGGTCGAGGTCGGGCTGAAGCCGGCCGGGCTGCTGGCTGTCTCTTAGGCGACCGCTACCCGACTCGGACGATCTCGCAGTTGTCCGAGGCGGTGTCGGTCGCATCGACGACGGCGACGTCCTTGCCGGCGCCACAATCCACGCTGTCCGCACCGCCACCGCGGGCGACCAGGCGGTCACGGCCGCCGCCGCCGGACAGCGTGTCCCGGCCGGCGTTGCCGGCGACGCGATCGTTGCCCGAGCCACCCTTCACCGTGTCGTTGCCGCCGCCACCGCTGACGCGGTCGTCCTGCGGGCCACCGGACACGCTGTCGGTGCCCGGACCTCCGCTGCCGCGGTCCGCACCGCCGCCCGTGCTGAGCGAGTCATCGCCCGTGCCGCCGCTGCCGTTGTCTTCACCATCGCCGCCCCGGACCCGGTCGTTGCCGATACCCCCGATCAGCCGGTCGTCATCGGCGCCGCCGCTGAGCAGGTCGGCCCCGTCCTGGCCACTCAGCCGGTCGTCGCCCGCGTCACCGCCGAGGAGATCGTCGCCGTCCTCGCCGATTTCGCGGTCGGAACCCTCGTTGCCGCCCGCGCGGTCGTTCCCCTTGCCCATGATCAGACAGTCGTCGCCGGCGGCGCCGTCGAACACGTCGTCACCCTCGCCGGCGAACATCACGTCGTTGGCGGACGTGCCGGAGAGCGTGTCGTTTGAGTCCGTGCCGTAGATCGTGTTCTGCACGGGCGGACACGACGGATCGGGCTCCGGCACGGGGAAAACGTCTGCCCCGTGGACACGAACGCGAACAGCGAGATCAGGGCCGTCGCCGCTATCCAGAGGAGTTTCCGACGGTGGTTCACGAAGGTTTCCTTTTTCGTTTGGCCAAGTCAATCCAGAAAGCACGATCGCTCAAACCGCAAGAGCGCAGATCAGCGCGGTGCGGGCTGGATGAGACCCGCGCTCGCCCGGGTCAGCGGTAGAGTGACTGGTCTAGACCGGAGGTGCGTGCGTGCGGCTGGGCGTCAAGGCTGCGCTCGCCGGCGGCGAGCTGATCGCCGGGGACGTCGACATCGAGGACGGAGTAATCGCGCGGCTGGGCGTCTCGCCCGCCGGCTCCGAGGGAATCGCTGTCCCGGGCTTCGTGGATCTCCACATCAACGGGGTCGCTGGGATCGACTTCCTCACCGCCGAACCGGAGGCGTACCGGCGAGCCGGCGAGGCGCTCGCGAGCACGGGCGTGGTCGCTTACCAGCCGACGTTCGTGTCGTCAGATGAGAGCGCCTACGACGAGCCGCTCCGGGCCGCGGACGCGGCTGGGGCGGAGGGTGCGGCCAACGGGCTGCCGCTCGTGCTCGGGGCGCACCTGGAGGGACCGTTCCTCTCGCCGGAATGGCCCGGCGCGCACGCTCCCGAGCACCTGCGCCTTCCGGACCTCGCGCTGGCGGAGCGCCTTCTCGGATCCGGCCGCGTCACGACGATGACGCTCGCGCCCGAGCTGCCGGGTGCGCTCGAGCTGATCGACTGGCTCGTCGCTCGCGACGTCCTCGTCTCCTGCGGTCACTCGGATGCCGACGCGGACCAGGGGCACGCCGCCTTCGATCGCGGCGCGCGTGCCATCACGCACGTGCACAACGCGCATCGGCGCTGGCGCGCGCGCGATCCCGGACTCGGCGGTGTTGCGCTCGTCCGGCCCGAGGTGACCGTCCAGGCGATCGTCGACGGTGTTCATCTCGCGCCGGAGTCCGCCTTCGGCGCGTTCCTCGCCTCGCGCGAGCGCTTCTGCCTCGTAACGGACGCGATCGAGGCGGCCATGCTCGACCCCGGCGAATACGAGCTCGGCGGGCGTCCCGTGCGGCTGCGGGACGGCGCGGTCCGCCTGCCCGACGGGACCCTCGCAGGCAGTGTGCTGACGATGGACGAGGCGGTCCACAACCTCGTCGCCAGCGGCGCCGACTGGACCGACGCGGTGCACGCAGCGTCGAGCGCGCCGGCGCGCCTCCTGGGGCGCGACGACCTCGGTCGGCTCGAGCCGGGCATGCCCGCTCACGTGGCGGTCCTGGACGACGGTCTTCGTGTGCTTCGCACGCTCGTGAGCGGCCGCGAGGCGCTCAGCGCGTCGGCGTGACCTTCCGCAGGCCGGGCGGCGAGTCGGGGTCGCGTCCGCGCCGCCTCGCGACGGCCAGCGCGAGCTGCTGGGCGCGCACGGCAGCCGGCAGCGCGCGCAGCGGCTCGGCAAGATCACCCGGGTAGGCCAGATCCGCGTCCTCGTCGTCGGCGACGCGCAGGACGACCGCGCCGCGCGCCGCCGCCTCGCGCCCGAGCTCGTCCACATCGGACGCGGCCGGCCCGGCGGCACGCACAGCGAGCACCGGCAGGTTCGGCCCTGCGACGGTCACGGGGCCGTGGCGGAAGTCAGCCGCGGACCAACCCTCGGCCCGTAGCCGCGCCGCCTCCCGGAGCTTCAGCGCGGCCTCGAGGGCCACGGGCATCAGATAGCCGCGCCCGAGCGCGACGAGCTCGTCCGCCCCGTCGAGCCGCGCGGCCGCTCGCTCGGCAGAGTCGAAGTCGCCGAGCAGGCCTTCGACGGCCGGCGGCACGAGCTCCCAGTCCGCCTCCGTCCACGGCACCGGGCCGAGCGCCTCGGCGACGAGCGCGAGCGCGGCCAGCTGCGCGGTGAAGGTCTTCGTCGCGGGCACGGCGGCCTCCTCGCCGGCCGAGAGCGCGAGCGAGCAGTCCGCCGAACGAGCGAGCGGGCTGTCGGCGTCGTTCGTGATTGCCAGCGTGCGAGCGCGGGCGCGGCCATAGGACTCGAGCACCGTCCTGATCTCCGGCGTACGCCCGGACTGGCTGATGCCGACCGCGAGCCAGCCCTCGAGCCGCGGCTCCACCCCGTAGAGCGTTTGGAGGCTCGGCGCGGCCAGCGCGACAGGCCGCCCGGTTGCGGCCTCCATCAGGTAGCGCCCGAAGATCGCCGCGTAGTCAGACGAGCCGCGCGCGACTATGACGATCGCGTCAGGGGGCGGCCCGAGCTCTGGCCGTGGCTGCGCTGCCAGCGCCCGGAGCACATCGGGCTGCTCCCGCATGTCGGCCTCCATCCGTGCGCCCAGCGCGCTCATTCGCGTACCTGGCGCAGGGCGATCTCGTAGCGATCGCCCGGGTAGAGCGAGACCGCGTAGAGGACGGGAATGCCGTCGCGGTCGCGCGTGACGGTATGGAAGCGAAGGCCCGGCGCGCCCTCGGGCACACCGAGCAGCGGCGCGTCGTCCGCCTCGATGTCGACCGCCACGACGCGCTGCTCCGCCTCGCCGAGGGCGACGCCGAAGGCGTCCGCCAGCACCTCGAACAGCGACGTGTCCGTGAAGTCGATCCGATCGATGCCGTCGAAGCGCTGCAGCGAGAGGTAGACCTGCTCGATCGCCATCGGCCGCCCGTCCGCGGTGCGCACCCGATCCAGCCGGAAGCAGCTGTCGCCAGGCTTCACCTCGAGCGCCGCCGCCAGGAAGCCGTCGGCAGCGACCACTTCGCTGGAGACGACGATCGAGCCCGGCGCCTGCCCGCGCGCGAGCATGTCCTCCGTGAAGGAGGTGAGGGCGCCGGCCTGCGCAATCCGCGGCTCGGCTACGAACGAGCCGCGTCCGTGCAGCCGGTACACGGATCCCTCCGCGGTCAGCCGCTCGATCTCGGTGCGCACGGTCATGCGCGCCAGCCCGTAGCGCTCGGCCAATTCGCGCTCGGACGGCAGCGCGGCGCCGGGCGGCAGCCTCCCGA
>JBKPME010000008.1:0-25830 GCA_046731915.1 Actinomycetota bacterium | reverse complement strand
GGACGGCGCCGAGCGCAGCCGTTGCCGCCGCGCCGAGGGCGGCTGTGCCGCGCCCCGGCGCCAACGCGCGCCGGCGCCGGCGCCTCACTCCGACACCGCCCGCGCGGGCACTCCCATGACAACTGCTCCGGGAGGCACGTCGCGGGTCACGACCGCGCCCGCCGCCACGAACGCGTCGGCGCCGATCTCCACTCCCGGCAGGATCACGGCGCCGCCGCCGATACGGCACGCCCGCCGCAGGGTCGGCCCGCGCAGCTCCATGTCGTCCGGCCGCCGCCCCGCGGTCGGATCGTTCGTGAAGATCACCCCAGGCGCGATGAACACCTCGTCCTCGACGACCGACCACGCCGTCACATAGGCGCCGGTCTGGATCCGGACCCGCGCCCCTATTTGCACGTCGTTCTCGACCGACGCTCCGCGCCCCACCAGGGACTCCTTCCCGATCTCGCTCCGCTCACGCACGTGCGCCTGGTCGGCAATGACACAGCGCTCGCCGATCCTGGCGCCCACTACGACCACGGCGCCGGCGCCGACGGTTGCCTCGGCGCCGACCTCGGCTGGCCCGGGCGGCTCGCCGCCTGCAGAGCTCGACCCGGCTCGCATCGACCGCGGCTTCCCTACGACACAGCCGTCCTGCAGCCGAGCGCCCGCGCCGATCCGGGTGCCGGCGTGCACGATCACATTCGCGCCAAGCTCCACGTCGTCCGCCAGCTCGATCCCGGTGCCGAGCAGCAGGCCGGGGGCGCGCTCCGACGGCCGGAGCTCAGCGCTTGGCGACAAACGACGTCTCCATCAGCGAACGCTGAAGCCCCTCGAGCACACGCACCACCCGCAGGGCCGACTCCGCGCCCGAGCGCGGCTCTGTTCCGTCCCTGATGCAGTCGAGAAAGTGCCTGCACTCCAGCCGCAGAGGCTCCTCATTCGGTACGCGCGGCGAGAAGACGTCACCCGAGCGGGCGATGTACTCGCCGTATGAGGAGTAGTCCTCGTCGAAGCCCTTGTCGTAGACGCTGAGCTTGCGCTCGAGCTCCATGTCGTCGAAGGTCGCCATGCGCTTCGACCCGACGACCGTGAAGCGGCGCTCCTTGTGTGGATCGAGCCAGGAGAGGTGCATGTGGGCGATCAGCCCGGAGTGGAAGCGCATCAGGGCGAAAACCACGTCCTCGACCCCGGGCTTCACGTAGCTCTCACCCATCGCGGTCCACTCGTACGGCTCCTCGCCGGCGAGCATGAGGATCACCGACAGGTCGTGCGCGCCGAGGGACCAGAGCGCGTTCTCGTCCTGGCGGTGCTTGCCCAGATTGAGGCGGTTCGAGTAGATGTAGCGAAGGTCGCCGAGCTCCCCGGAGCGCACCAGCTCGGCCAGGCGCTGGATCCCCGGGTGGTATTCGAGCAGGTGACCGACCATGAGCAACCGCTCCGCCGCGCGGGCCGTCTCGATGACCTCCTCCGCCTCCTTCTCGGACCGCGCAAGCGGCTTCTCAACGAAGCAGTGCTTCCGGGCGCTCAGCACGCGCATGGCCAGCTCGGCATGGGTCGGAACCGGAGTGGCAACCGCGACGGCGTCGAGCGAGTCGTCCTCCAGCAGGTCGTCGAGCCGACTGGTGCTGCGCGCCGACGGGAAGGCGCGCCCCCAGCGCCCTCGCGCCTCATCGGAGTAGTCGCACAGCCAGGCGAGCTCTGCGTCGGGGAGCCGGTCGAAATTGCGGGCGAGGTTCGGGCCCCAATAGCCGAGGCCTACGACCCCGACCGTCGTCACAGACGCACGAGGTTCGGGGCCTCGATGCCTCGGGTCACACCACGAACGTGGACTACGAGCGGCGCCTCGCGCACTCCGATCTTCATAGGCGCTGAGTGTAGGCCCCGAGAACGTCGCAAACGCGTTCTGCGGCGTGGCCACCGCCGTACAGCTCCGGCCGCTCCGCCGGGGGATTCCGCTCCAGGGCCGTCAGCGCGGCCTCGCGATCGAGGTCCACGAGGACGTTCCAGCCGTTCTCCACCGTCTCAACCCACTCGGTTGTGTCGCGCATCGTCACGCACTGGACGCCGAGCAGATACGCCTCCTTTTGGACGCCACCGGAGTCCGTGAGCACGGCGCGCGAGTGGCGCGCGAGCTTCAGGAAGTCCAGATAGCCGAGCGGCGGTCTGAGCAGCACGTGATCCGCCTGCTCGAGCCGGTCGAAGAGGCCGGCGTCTCTCAGACGCGCCTCGGTGCGGAAGTGCACCGGAAAGACCACGCGGCGCGGCAGCGCCTCCACCAGCCCGACCAGCCGCGCGAGCCGCTCCGGATCGTCCACGTTTCCGGGCCGATGTGCCGTGAGCGCGAAGTACTCCCCGGGCCCGAGCCTATGGTCCTCGAGGATCGTGGAGCGCTCCTCCGCGATGTCGCGGAAGGCCAGCAACACGTCGGCCATCACATCCCCCACCAGGTGAGCCTCCCCCGCCGCGCCCTCGCGCTCGAGGTTTGCGACTGCCGTCTCGGTCGAGCACAGCAGCACGTCGCTGGCGTGGTCCGTGAGCACGCGATTGAGCTCCTCGGGCATCGCGCGGTCGAACGAGCGCATGCCCGCCTCCACATGGCCGACCGGGATCCGCGCCTGCGACGCCGCCAGGGCCCCGGCCAGCGTGGAGTTGGTATCGCCGTAAACGAGCACCATCGTGGTGTCGAGCTCGTCGAGCAGCGGCTCGAGCGCGGCCAGGATGCGAGCCGTCTGGGCGGTGTTGCTTCCCCCGCCGGCATTCAGCTCGTGCGCGGGCGCAGGGACGTCGAGCTCCTCGAAGAACACGCGAGAGAGCTCATCGTCGTAGTGCTGTCCGGTGTGGACGATGATCTCGTCAAACTGCTCGCGGAGCCGACGGGAGACTGCAGCCGCCTTCACGAACTGCGGACGGTTGCCGATGACCGTGACGATCAGCCGGCTGCCAGCTCCTCGTCGATGCGCCCACGCAGCGCCGCGGCGACCTCGCGCGTGCGCTCACCCTCCGGGAGCTCCAGGTCCTCGATCGCCGCGATGGACTGGGCCTCGCGGGTCGTCGAGGCGAGAAACGCCTCGCGCGCCGCGCGCAGGTCGTCCATGGTGCAGGGCTGCTCGCTCACGCCGGCGACCTCGGTGACGAGCCGGCGGGTGATCGACGCCAGGATGTGCTCGCTCAGCGGGGGGGTGTTGAGGGCGCCGCCGGCGTCCACCCAGAAGATCGACGAGGTGGGCGCCTCGAGCACCCGTCCATGGGGAGTCACGAGCAGCGCTTCGTCGAAGCCGCGCTCTCGCGCCAGGCGGCTGCAGAGCATGTTCGCTCCGTACGAAAGCGACTTGACCCCGTCCAGAACCCGCGTGGGCGCGTACTCCACTACGCCGAGCCGGACCCGCTCCGGCGTCGCCGGCAGCGGCTCGGTGAGAAGCAGGCGATGCCCGCCGCGGGTCAGGACGACGCGCAGGCAGCCGTCGAACTCGCCTCCGCCGCGTTCCGAGAGTAGCTCGGGAATCTCGCTCTCCAGCTCGCTGCGCGGCACATCTTCGAGCCGAAGGTTCGCCGCCGAACGCTCGAGCCGGTCGAGATGGTCCGCGAGCGCGAACGGGCGCCCGTCGTAGACCCGGATGACCTCAAAGGCTCCGTCGCCCCTGAGCAGGCCCTCATCGGTGGCCGGAATTGTCGCCTCGTGCACCGGCATGAAGCTGCCATCGACACAAGCGAGCTCGGCAGTTGTCGTGGGAGCAGCGACCTCGTCGGACATGGCCGCCTATCTTGGCAGGCCGGTGAGCGGGGAGACATTCGAGCACGGTGTCGCAATCTGGTCGTCGGAGAGCTGGATCGCCGGCGCGACGGCATGGGTCGACGAGCGCCTCGCGGAAGCCGGGCTGACGCGCACCGGCGACATGGAGCAGCGCAGCCTGCGGCCCTGGGCCAGCGCGTGGAACTTCCTCGGCCACGGCGGCGACGTGCGCTTTTACGACTGTGGGGAGACAGCCTCGTTGCACACCCGTTCGCCAGCATGCTCGCGCTCGGCTGGGTGCCGATGGAGGACGCCGAGCGGCTGCGGCTCCGGGACGCCTACCTGACGCCCTTTCGCCGACTTGGCGCCACACGCGCAGCTCGTCGAGACGCTCGAGCTCGCCTGCCGCGTCGGGAAGGTCGCCCGCGCTATCACCTGGCACCGCTCGGTCAGCGCGTGCGCGCCGGACGAGGTCGAGGAGCGGTCGCTCTCGGGTCCGAGCGAGTCGCTCTTCTCACTGCTCGAGGACTCCTGGCTCGGGCGGGCGTGATGTGCTGTGGATTCAGCTTGCGTACTGCCGTTCCGCGATATGACCGTCCGTGAGCACGATACGCGCGTTGCAGTAATCCAGCGTGCTAACGCGATGCGTGATCATGAAGGTCGTCCGCCCGACCATGAGCCGGTGCATCGCCTCCATGATGGCCGTCTCCGTTTCGGCGTCGACTGAGCTGGTCGGCTCGTCGAGGATGAGAAGGGGAGCGTCCTTCAGGAACGCGCGCGCGACGGCTATACGCTGACGCTCGCCACCCGAGAGCCGCATGCCGCGCTCCCCTACGGGGGTCTCGTAGCCCTCAGGCAGGCCCAAGATGAACTCATGCACGTTCGCCGCCTTCGCCGCGGCCACCACCTCATCCCCGCTGGCGCCTACCCGGCCGTAGCGGATGTTCTCTCCGATGCTTGCCGAGAACAGGACCGGCTCCTGCAGCACGATCGCGAATTGGTTCCGCAAATCTGCGAGCCGGTAGTCGCGCAGATCCACCGAGTCGAGCAGGACCTGTCCTGAGCACGGGTCGTAGAAACGCGTCACAAGCCCGGCCAGTGTGGTCTTGCCGGCGCCGGTAACGCCGGCGATCCCGACACTCGTCCCCACCGGGACTTCAAGCGAAAAGTCGCTGAGCACGGGTCGCCCTTCCTGGTACCCGAATGTCACGTTGCGGAATTCCACCGCGCCCGCCGCTCGACGCAGCGGCCGTGCGCCTGGCCGGTCGAGCAAATCGGGAGACTCGTCCAGTACGGCAAAGACGCGCTCGGCACTCGCGACGGACGCCTGCAGGTCGCCGATCTTCTTCGCGATCGTGCGCAGTGGCTCGTAGAGCTGCGTGAGATAGGTCATAACGACCAGAAGTTCCCCGAGCGTGAGGCTCCCTGCCTGCACGCGTCGCACTCCGATGTAGAGCACGAGCGCAGTGCCGATACCGATGGTCAGGCCGACGGCCATGGTCAGCAGGCCCTCGGTGACTGCCACGCGGACGTTTGCCCGCATGCTCTGCCTCGAACGTCCGACGAAGCGGGCCGTCTCACGGTCCTCGCTCCCGAATGCCTTGACCACGCGAAGAGCTCCGAGCGCCTCTTGGACGGCGGCGAACGCGGAACTCTCCAACGCCTTCGCCTCGTGCCATTGGCGGCGCAGCGCGGAACCGTAGATGTGCAGGACCGCGATGAGAACCGGCGTGATCGTCACCGCCACGACGGCGAGCTGCCAGTCGATGACGAAGGTGACGACGAGCATCCCTGCGACCGTCAGAGCCGCCGAGACGAGCGGGACTGAGCCGTCGACCGCGATGTACTGCAGGGCCGGCGCATCCCATTGAATCCGGTAATTGGAGTCAAGCGTCCCGCGCGTGTCGTGGTAGGAGAAGGACAGCCGCTGGACGTGAGCGAACAGCTTGCTTCTGAAACGGAGCGAGAGCTTCTGTCCCGTGAACGCGCTCAGGACGAGCAACGCGAGCTCGACGAGCTGCATCAGCAGAGTTACAAGCAAGAAGAGAATCGCGAGGCTGATCAACACGGCGGAATCGGAGCTCGTCGCCCCGTCCGGGAGCAGGGCTTCGAGTGGTGCCGGCACAGGGTGCGAGCCGAGGACTGTGTCGACGGCGATCTTGAGTGGGACCGGAACGAGCAGAACGAGGCCGCTGACAAGCGCGCTCAGGGTGAGGAGCAAGAGGAGATGCAGTCGTAGTCCCCGCGTCTCGGCCGCCACGCGTGCCCATGTGCGGATCCGAGGCGCGCGGTGCCTGCCGCCCAGACGCCTTCGGGCTTCGCGGGGCCGCCTGACTTCGGCAACCAGGTTCGTGGGCTCCGGAGAGCGTTCGGCCGCCAGGCTGTTGTCCTGCTCGTACGGACGCCCGTCGTTCCCGATTGCGGCAGTGAGCGCCGCCGCGCCGGTGGATAGCTCGAGCGCCAGCCGGCCCGCGATCAGGAGACCAGCGACGGCGAACGCGGCAGCAGCGGCCGGCGCCGAGGCCGCAGCCGCGGCAGCGCACGCGGCGAGCGCGATCACGGTGAGCGTGATCGCCATACCGAGGTAAGCGGGCGCGGCAACCAGCCGGAAGCGCCCCAGCTGGCGACCCGCGCCATGCTCCTCCACCGCCGCTCTCACACGTACTCGCCCGAACACGCCTCCGCGTATCTCCATGTCCCATCGGTCGTGCTCTCGGGCGCGGCGTGCCGATACGCCCCGGCCGAGCAGCCTCGCCTCGATGCCAGCCAGCCACTCGTCGACCGACCGCCACTCCTCGCTCCAGACGGCGACCGTTCGCGGCCGCAGGAAGAGCCCGCCGACCCCGCTCCGGCGCCGCCACGGAGTGAGTCCGTGACGTAGGCGGCCGACGAGCCTTGCAATGGGCTGGGCGACATACAGGCCGGCCGTCAGCGCTCGGAGGCGGAGCGCCCGCCCCTTGCCTGCGGACGCCTCGAAGCGTGCTCGACGCGCGCCGCGCACCGCTTGAGCGATCACCACCGCGATTCCGGCCACGAGCAGCGGGAGCACCAGGAAGAACGGCCGCCAGACCACACCCAGTGCGGACAGGCCGACGAGTGACGCAAGCAGGAGATACCACTCCGGCATGAGCGGGGCTGAGCGGAGTGCGCCGTCGGCAGGGCGGTAGAGCTGCTGGAAGGGGCTCGTGCCCCAAGTGCCGTAGTAGATACGCGGGCGCTTCGGAAGCGCGGCGTGCAAGGGCCCGCTGCCATACAGATGGCCTCCCCACCGCGCGTCGCCGGCCGCGTTGTACTTCTCCGGCCACTTGCGCTCGAGCAGCGCCTCCGCCTTGCCGTATCCGCGCTGTTGCCTCCAGAAGGCGCGAAGCGACTTGCGGGCGTGGTGCCACACCATCGCCGCAGGAGCGAAGCCGAGCCGCCGGCCTTGCTGCCTGAGGCGCCAGCAGATATCCACGTCATCCCCGGCGACCCGGAACTGAGGGTCGAAGCCGCCGACCGCCTCGAGGCTCTCCTTGCGGAACGCCATGTTGCAGCCGGGGATGTGCTCCGCCTCCGTGTCGGTCAGCAGGATGTGCTTCGGACCACCGGGCGTGTTCGCCACGCAGTCGGCGACTGCGCCGTCCCCTCCGGGGGCGATGTTGGGACCTCCCACGCCCGCGTAGTCGCTGGTCATGAAGGTGTGCGCCAGATAGGTCAGCCAGTCCGGGTCCGGTCGAGCGTCGTCGTCCAGGTACGCGACGATCTCGCCCGTGGCCGCTGCGAGGCCGGTGTTGCGCGCGCTGCTCAACCCGCGGTTCGCGGTCTGGATAACGGTGAAGGGGTAGGCACTCGCAAGCCCCGCGGTCTCATCCGTCGAGCCGTCGTCCACCACGATGATCTCGTGGTTCGGGTAGTCGAGCTCCATCAGGCCGTCGAAGCAGTCGCGGAGCCTGTCTGCGCCGTTGCAACTACACACCACAACCGAGACCCGCGGCCAGGTCGAATCAGGGCGCGGCGGGAGGTCGCGGAAAGCGTCACCGACCGCCATCAGCGCCGGCTTCGGGCTCCTGTCGCGGCGGGTGAGGCCGAAGTCCCAGTCCTCGACGTCGTGACCGCCGCGATGCCACTCGTCCGTCCAGGCGAACGCGAAGGCGCCGGCGCAGCCGGCGGCGGCCGCCGTACGCACATGCCAATCGAGCATCTGCGCCTGGCCGTCTTCGCCATTTCGACGACTGTCCAGCCCGATCTCGGCCAGCAGGAGAGGCCTATTGCCTGCGAGGTTGTGCAGACGAGCGAGGTAGGACTCGAGGCGTTCCCGTTCCTCGAGGTAGACGTTGAAGCAGCAGAGGTCCACGAACGGCAAGTCCAAGTACTCGGTCGAGGGGAAGTTGACGTAGGTGACGAGCGCGTCAGGGTCCTCGCTCTTGGCGGCCCGATAAAGGCGCTCGATGAACCGCTCGACGCGGCGACGCCCGTGCCAGCGAACGATCGGCGCGGGGATCTCGTTCCCGATCGCAAAGCAGAGGACGGCCGGGTGGCCCGCGCACGCCCGCACGCCGGCCCTCACCCGGCGCTCGATCGAACGCGTGCGATCCGGATCGTCCAGGAACGCGACGTGCTGCTCCCAGGGCAGGCCGACCATCACGCGGAGGCCGTGGTGGGCGGCCGTCTCAAGCAGGCGCAGCGGCGGAACCGTGTAGGTGCGGACCGCGTTCAGGCCAGCGGCTGCGATCGCCGCGAAGTCGCACTCAACGACCTCGTCGTCCGGGAACGCCTCTCCGTCGGCGCGCGGCCGAAAGCTCCCATACGTGACCCCGCGCACCCAGAGCTTCTCGCCGTCAAGAGAGAGGAACTTGCCGGACACTGCCGGCCTCGCGCCACCGATCGCAGCGACCCGCGGGCCCACGCCTCGTGCCGACGAGGTGATGGGGAGCGGGTTGTGGGTGGGGGCGAGCCGCGAAGACAGCGTTTGTTCTCTCTCGCGCTGTGATCAAGGAGTCCGGCAGTAGCTCCAACGCGGCAGCCCGGCAAGGGTTCGTGGGATTACCTCCTGTACACCTTTTTGCACCGATTCCCCCACAGGAAGCTGTGCGCATCGGCGAACAGCCAGGTGCCACGGATGTCAGCGGAACGTCAGTGAAGTGTCAGCGGGTTGCGATCTTCTACACGCGATGTCCGCGCGCGCGCTGAAGAGGGGTTGGCCCGGCCTGCGAATTCGCTCGCGCTTCCCCGCCGCCGCTCCGGGTGTGCGCTCGCTCATGCTGGCGTTTGCCGTGCTCTCGCTGGCCGAGTATGCGGTCACCACGGCGCTCGCGATCTACGGCTTCCTCGCAGCGGGTGCGCTCGGGGCCGGCCTTGCGGGGGCACGCGTCATCCCGTCCGCGGTCGCGGGAATCGTCGGCGGGCGGGTGGCGGCCCGTGCCCGGCCCGGACTTGCACTCCTAGGCGGCACTGCCGCAAGGGTGCTCGCGCTCGCGGCCATGGCCGCAGCGCTGCTTGCCGGCGCGCCCTTCGCCGTGGTGCTGGTCTTGGCGATGGTCGACGCCGTCGTGATGATGCTGTACCGGCCGGCGCAGGCGCGACTCCTGCCGGCGCTTGTCAGGACGCCGTCGGAGCTCACGGCAGCTGCCGCCCGGCTGAGCAACATCAAGGGAGTCAGCCAGGTCCCCGGCGCGCTCGCGGGCGGCCTGCTCATTGACCTTGCGGGCGCCGCGGCCACGTTCCTGATCGCAGCCATTGCGATCGCGGTTGCGGGCTGTGCCGTGATCCCCGCCGTCAGGCGCGCGCATGCAGCCGGCGCGCAGAGCGGCCCTGCGAAGGCACGCGAGCGCGACGGCGGCAGGCTGGACGCAGGTGTTGCCCGCGTGATCTCGGTGTCGGGAGTCCGGTCGTTCGTGCGCGGTCTGTGGTTGGCGCTGGCGACGGTTGTGGCGCTCGACCTGATGGGGCTGGAGGAGTCGGCGGTCGGCGTGATGATGGCCGCCGCGGGGATCGGGACATTGGTTGCGCTTCCGGCGAGCAGCGTGCTCGTAAGCCGCCGAAAGCTGCTTTGGCCGCTCGCCGGGGCGCTCGTGCTCTCCGGGGCTCCGCTCCTCTTCATCGCGGCGGTGCCGGTGCCCGTCTTCATGTTCGGCCTGCTCGTAGTGTGGGGCCTGGGGACGGCGTTCGCCGACGCCACCGTGTGCTCGCTGCTGTTCCGAATCGTCTCGGGTCGCGGGATCGCGCGCGTGGTGGGATATCAGGAGAGCCTCAAGACCGGCCTCAGCGGCGGCGGGGCGCTGGCGGCGCCGGCCCTGGTCGGGATATTCGGCGTGCGCGGCGCGATCATCTGCGCGGGCCTCGTGCCGTTCGCCCTGCTCGCCGCGGAATTCCGCGGCCTGCGCCGGATCGACGGGGTCGCCGCACAGCGGGTCGAGCGCGTCGAGCGCCTCGGGCGCGTTCCTCTGTTCGGCACGCTCACGGTCGACGCGCTTGAACAGGCCGCGGCCGCGCTCGTCCCCGTGGAGGTGCCGGCCGGCGCCGACGTGGTTCGCCAGGACGATCCCGACGCGCGACGGTGGTTCCTCGTCCAGGACGGGATGGCCGACGTGCTGGTCGATGGTTGGCATGTAGCGACGTTGGGCCCCGGTTGCTCCTTCGGCGAGAAGGCGCTGCTGCGTTCCGTTCCACGCGCGGCGACGGTACGGGCGCGCACACCGCTGTGCCTTCAGGCACTCGACCGCGCGCCGTTTCTCGCCGCCGCGACCGGCGATCCGAGCGGCGCGGCCCCTGAGCTCGGCCGTGGCTTGCCCGAGGCGTCGGCGGAGCCGGCCGAGGTGCTCCGGGTCGTGCCCTTCCTGAACGGTCTGGAGCAGCAGACACTCGAGGAGCTCGTGGCGCTCGGTCACGAGCGCGCGGTTCCAGCCGGCGAGGAGGTCGTCAGCGAAGGGCAGCCGGCGGACTGCTGCTACGTGCTGCTCGAGGGAGAGGCCGCCGTCTACTCGGGAGAGCGCCTCATCCGCACGCTCGCGCCGAGCGATCACTTCGGCGAGATCGCGCTTCTGCACAGCATTCCCCGCACCGCCACCGTCCGCGGCCAGACGGACCTGCGCCTCTTCTCGTTCGACCGCGAGGCGCTACTGACAGCCAGCCCGAACGGCCTCGCCGCTGCACAGCTCGTCTGACATGGGCCGTGTAGGAATCGAACCTACAACCTTGAGATTAAGAGTCTCCTGCTCTGCCAATTGAGCTAACGGCCCGGGAGGGGCGCTCACGCCCGGACAAGCGAGTCTAGTCAGTCGCGCCTGAGCTGACCGCGTCCAGCGCCTCCTCGCGGGAGGAGTGAATCGGGAAGACTCGGTCCAGTCCCGTTATCTCGAAGATCTTGGTGATGTTTTCGTCTGTGCAGACCAGCGCGAGCGCGCCCCCGGCAGGCCGCAGACGCTTCACACCGCCGACGAGGACGCCGAGAGTCGTGGAGTCGATGAAGGTCGCCTTGGAGAGGTCGACCACGATCTGCTTCTTGCCCGACTCGATCAGCTCAACCATGCGCTCCTTGAACTCGGGCGCCGTATAGAGGTCTACCTCACCGCCGAGCTCGATGACGTGAGTGGTGTCGTCTATCGCTTCGTCTTCGATGTGGAAGTTCAAAGTTCTCCCTGCCTAGTCCGTGTCCCGGGAGGGCCAATGGTGCCCGTAGGGTATGTCAGCCACTCGGTTGCTGCTGCTGTGGGGCCTTCTTCAGGGCCTCGACCTGCTTCTTGATCAGCTTCTTCTGGTCCTTCGGCGCCAGGTCCACGGCCTTCTGTCCCGCAAGGTCGGCGGTTCGCGTGTCCTCGGCACGTGCCGCGTATGAAACCAGGCGGAGGTAGGACGGTGTGTCGTTGGCGTCTTCGGCGAGGATCGCGGCCGCCTTCTGAGCCTCCTTCGGCTTGTTGAGCCCGCCCGCGTCGTAGACCTGCAGCGCGTAACCCGCCACATCCGGACTGGGCTTGTCCGTCACCGCCGAGTAGCGCTGCCAGTACTCTCCCGCCTTGCCGAGATCGTCTTTGGCGTCGGGCGGAAAGCCGGCCGTGCCCGTCTCGCGCTGGCTGGTCGCGAGCGAGTAGTAGTCGCGCACGAGGCTCGCCAGGATCACCTGATTCTGCGGGTTCGCCTGCAGCCGTTCCTCCTGCTTGTCGATCCGGTCCTGGAACGCGCTGCCTGCGCTAGGCCCGCCGCCGCCCTTGAAGGCGTCCAGGAGGCCGCCCGACACGTCGCCGCCGACTCCGAACAGCACGAGACCGCCGCCCATCAGCAGGGCCAGCAAGAGGTAGGTCGCCTGAACCGCCCTCCGGCGGCGTCCTCTCAGGTCAAACAGCATGCGCGCCGTAGGCTAGCTAGAGACCCTCAGCCGCGGGCTCGTCGCTCACGCTGTACTCCGGCCTGCCCCAGCGGGCAGCGAGCAGGATGCTGAGCTCGTACAAGAGATAGAACGGAAGCGACTCGAGGAGCAGCGTCACCGGGTCGAGCGTCGGAAGGAGTGACGCGAGGACGACGATGACCACAATCGCGTATCGGCGGTTCTTGCGGAGCTTCTCGGCGCTCGTTAAGCCGATCTTGCACGCCGCCAAAATCCCCACAGGAATCTGGAAGCCAAGGCCCATCGCGATCATCAGGAGGCTGACAAACGAGTAGTAGTCCTTGGCGCGCACCTGAGTGTTGAACTCGTCCGAGTTGAAGTTCAGGAGGAAGTGCAGGGCCGGGCCGAGCACGACGAAGTAGCAGAAAACGACGCCGGCGATGAAGAGGAACGGCACGAGGACGAGCAGCGGCGTGGCCACGCGGCGCTCCTTCGGGCTGAAGGCCGGCAGGATGAAGGCGTAGAGCTCGTAGAGGATCACGGGCGCCGAGATGATGAGCGCGAAGTAGGCGGCGTTCATCAGCGTGGTCGTGAATGCCTCGGCCGGCCCCAGGGTGAGCGGCTCGATCTGCTTCCCGGTCGAGTCGTCGGTCGGCAGCGGCGAGTTCATGATGTTGAGAACCAGGTCGTTCTGCCACGTCGTGAGCGCCCACGCGACCACGAACGCCATGACGCTGATAACTAGGCGGCTGCGAAGCTCGTCGAGATGGTCGACCACCGACAGCCGGTCGTCATGCGCGATTGGCCGAATGCGCCGCACGAGCTACGCGGCTCCCGCGACTAGGACTTCTGCTCGCCGGCCGGCGTGACGGTCGTCGGCTCGGGCTTCTCGGCCGAGCCCTCCGGGAGCTCGTCCTTGTCCTTGCCGGTGACCGAGTCCTTGAACTCTCGCATCCCGCGGCCGAGCGACTTGCCCAGGTCGGGCAGGCGCTTCGGGCCGAACACGATCAGCACGATGACCAGGATGATGATGATCTCTAGGGGTCCAGGGGTCCACATTGCTCAGTCCATGGTAGCTGCGACTATGGCCGCGTGATCACTTCCGTTCTCTCAGACGGCACGATCCGGCGCCTCGTCGAGGAGAAACGGCTCAAGATCCAGCCGTGGGACCCGGCGATGGTCCAGCCGGCCAGCGTCGACCTGAAGCTCGGCACCTCGTTCCGGGTCTTCCATAATCATCGGCTGCCGGCGATAGATCTTGCACAGCCGCCCTCAGGCGTGACAGAGCACGTGCAGATCGACGACGACGCCAGCTTCGTCATCCACCCGGGTGAGTTCGTGCTCGGCACCACCGTCGAGTGGGTCGAGCTGCCCGACGACATCGTGGCCCGCATCGAGGGCAAGTCGAGCCTCGGCCGGCTGGGACTGATCGTGCACGCTACTGCGGGGTTCGTCGATCCCGGCTTCAGCGGGACGCTGACGCTCGAGATCACGAACCTCACCCGCGTCCCGATCGTCCTGTGGCCGGGCAAGCCCATCGCTCAGCTCTCCTTTATGGCGCTCGATCAAGCTGCAGAGCGTCCCTATGGACATCCGGACCTGGGAAGCCACTACCACGGCCAAGTGGAAGCCACGGAATCGCGCTATGAAGGCGGTCCGAGGATCAAGCCGGAAAGTCGGTGAAATTCGTTTCAAGTTCATCGCGCCATTTCCGATACAGAGGCAGAGGATGGAAGCGATGGACCCCCACGGCGACAACACCCACTACACGAAGCGAGTGACGCTTCCGAGTGGCAAGACGATCGAGGTCGTCTACTTCGCCGACGACCCGCGGATGGCAGCCGGCAGCGACCCGTCAGCACTGCCGCATCCGCCCGCTCAGCATCAGCAGGACCTGCACGTCTGCGTGGAGTGCGACTCGGATCTGGTCTACCCCGTGCAGTGGGAGGAGGCGGGCCCGGAGAACTGGAGCGTGCTGCTCCACTGCCCGAACTGCGACGTGTTTCGCGAGGGCGTCTTCACGCAGGAGAACGTCGAGCTCTTCGACGAGGAGCTGGACCGCGGCGCCGACCTGCTGGCCCGCGACTACAAGCGTGTCCTGCGCGCCAACATGGCCGACGAGATCGAGCGCTTCGTAGGCGCCCTCGACGCCGGCGCCATCCTCCCAGAGGACTTCTAAGGCCGCCTCGCCGCTAGGCGTAGCGCTTCACGACGCCGTCCGCCACCAGGTGGAGCGCGCGCATCCGTTGCTCGGAGAGGTCGAGCTCTTCCAGAGCCCGCTTCGCCTCGCCCACGTGCGTGAGCGCCTGCTCGCGCGCCTCGTCCAGCGCGCCCGTGGCGGCGATCCGGTCGCACACCGCCGCCGCCTCCTCCGCACACCTGACCACGCCGTCAAGCGACGGGTCGCTGCGGCGCGCCAGTATCAGCGGCAGGGTCACGGTGCCGTCGAGTATGTCCGCGCCGCGCGGCTTGCCGGTGCGCTCCGGCGGCCCCGCCACGTCCAGCACGTCGTCGAGCATCTGGAACGCCACCCCCAGGCGCTCCCCGAAGCTCCCGAGCGAGTCGGCGTCCTCGGGGCGACCTCCGAACAGCGCACCCAGTCGGCATGACGCCTCGAAGAGGCTGGCCGTCTTCAGGCGGCAGCGCTCGAGGTAGCGGTCTGGGGTCACGTCCTCACTCCAAGCGTCGGCGCGCTGCATGAGCTCGCCTCGCGCGAGCGCGGAGGAGGCGGCCGACAGTGCCGCGACGGCCTCCTCGCTCCCCGTCGCGGCCAGCTCGGCGAAGGCGCGTGAGAAGAGCAGGTCGCCGGTGGCCGTGGCCGCCGCGCGCCCGCCCTGCGCGAACACCGTCGGACGCCCCCTGCGCAGCTCGGCGGCGTCGAGCACGTCGTCGTGGACCAACGTGGCCGTGTGGAGGAGCTCGACGGCGGCGCCCGCCGCGACCAGCCGCTCGTCAAGCCGCGCGGCGGACAGGAACACCAGGACGGGCCGCAGCCGCTTCCCGCCGGCGGCGAGCGTGCCGCCGGCGTGGGGGCCGAGCTCCTCGCCGTGGCCCGCGGCCACCGCGGCGAGGCGCTCCTCGGTGCGTTCCAGCTGCTTCGCGAGCTCCGCCCCGCCGGCGGTCAGGACGGCACCCAACTGTGCCTGTGCCGTGTTGCTCATGATCTCGGCCTGGTGCCCGAGTGGATCGCGATGATTCCTCCCGCGGTCAGGATCCAGCGCACGTCGGTGAGGCCCGCTGCGGCCATTCTGCTCGCGAGCTCCTCGGGGCCGGGGAAGCGGCGGACGCTGCTCGGCAGGTACGTGTACGCGTCGGGATCGCCCGCCAGCCTCCCGAGCGCCGGCACGACGTGGTCGAACCAGGCCCTGAAGAACCACGAGAGCGGCGGCTTCTGAGGCGTGGTTATCTCGAGCACGACAACCCGGCCGCCCGGCCTGACCACACGCGCCATCTCGCGGAGCCCTTGGTCCAGGTCGGCGAAGTTACGCGCGCCGAACCCGACGGTGGCCGCGTCGAAGGTCTCGCCCGGGTGCGCCAGGTTCAGCGCGTCGCCCTCCTCGAAGGTGAGCCCCGGCGCCTTCGTCCGGGCGATCTCCAGCATGGCCGGGGCGAAGTCCGACCCCGTCACCTCCGCCCCCCGCCGCGCCAGCTCGATCGCCAGGTCGCCCGTGCCGGTGGCGACGTCGAGGGCGGTCGAGCCCGGGCCCACCTGAGCGAGATCGGCGGCGCGCTCGCGCCAGCGGTGGTGCATCCCGGCGGTCATGACCGAGTTCATGCGGTCGTAGACGCGCGCGATGCGGTCGAACATCGCCTTCACCTGCGTGTCGGGAAGCGTGCCCGACGCGGGCGTGCCGGCAGTCACGAAGGCATTAGTCGCTTCGCAGCGATGCGACGTACCGGACCAGCTGGTTGAACTGCTCGGGATTCTCCTTCTGCAGCGTCGTGTACGGCGGCATCGGAGGGGTTGGGTTCACGAGCGTGCGCGCGATCGCGGCCATGCCGAGCCTGTCGCCGACGTTGGACAGATTCGGCCCCAGCGTGTTGCCGTTCTCGCCGACCTTGTGGCAGCCCAGGCAGCCGGACGAGGCCATCACCTCCTGGCCGCGTTTGAGCCCCGGTGGCGCTGGCTGGTCGATCTCGGTGGGCGAGCCCGCCGTAGCGCCGAGGACGCTCAGGTAGGCCATCGCGGCGATCGTCGCGATACCGGCGGTGGTGGCAATCGGGCGCCGCAGCGGGTTCCGCTCCGGGCCGCGATCGATGAACGGCAGGAGCAGCAGCAGGACGAGGCAAATCGTTGGGATGCCCACCGTCGCCAAGAAGACGAGCGCGGGCGGCTTCACCACGCGGAGCAGCTCGAACAGGAAGAAGAAGTACCACTCGGGACGCGGCGTGTAGGTGGTGGTCGTCGGGTCCGCCTTCGGCCCCAGTTCGGCCCCGAACAGGATCGCCATCGTGATGATCACGCCGAGCGTGACGCACGCCATGGCGCCGTCCTTCGCGATCGCGTAGGGGAAGAAGGGCTTGCCCTGGTTCTTCAGGATCGAGTACTCGCGGAGGTACTGCTCTCGCTCGCGTGCGTCCACCGGTCAGACCTCCTCTCGCAGGAGATCCTTCTTCTCGGCCTTCAGCCACGGCGGGGCCGTCGTGCCCAGCTTCGCCACGAGGTAAAGGTGCGCGCCGATCAGCGCCGCGATCAGGCCCGGGACGGCGAGCATGTGCAGCGAGTAGAAGCGCGAGATCGTCGTGGGGCCGAACTCCGAGCCGACCCTGAGGAAGTCGGCGAGATAGGGCCCCACAATCGGCCCCGAGGCGTTCAGGTTCACCGCCACGACCGTCGCCCAGAACGAGCGCTGATCGAATGGAAGCAGGTAGCCGGTGAGGCCCATCATCAGCGTCAGCACGACCAGGACGACGCCAATGATCCAGTTCAGCTCGCGCGGGTACTTGTACGCGCCGAAGAAGAACGTTCTCCCCATGTGGAGGAAGATCAGGATGATCATCACGGTCGAGCCCCAGCGGTGCATGCCACGGACGAACTCGCCCAGGAAGACGTCGTTGGTGATGCGCGAGGCGGACTCGTAGGCGCGCGTCGGGTCCGGCTCGTAGTACATGGCCAGGAATACGCCGGTCACCGCCTGGGACAGGAAGGCGAACATCGTGGCCGAGCCGAGCGTGTAGTACCAGTTGGTGCCCTTCGGGACCTTGCGGTAGAGGAAGCCGCGCAGGAAGGGGCTGGCGCCGGTGCGGGTGTCGAGCCAGCCGACGACGCCGGCGACGCCCTCGACCGCCTGCTCCTTCGGAGTCGGCTTCGTGGCCGGCGCCCCGTTCGGCCCGTTGCGGCGGCCGTTACGCCCATCATTCTCGCCCGGTCGCGGCGGCGTGCGCCTGAGCGCCTTGGGCAGCGGGGGCGTCATGTTGTCGGCCTCGCCGGATAGAGGTACTGCCACAGCCCGTCCAGGTGGTTCGACGGGTCACGCGGCGAGAAGCGCTCGAGCTGCGAGTTGAGCGAGAAGCGCGAGCCGACCTCCACCCGGCCGCCTGTGACCCGCGTATAGAAGCGGTCGAGCGGGCGCACCGGCGGGCCGCCCTCGACCTTCCCCTGGGAGTCGTAGACGCCGCCGTGGCAGGGGCAGACGAACTTCTGCGAGGCCTGGATGTAGCGGACCGGGCAGCCCAGGTGCGCGCAGCGCGTGGAGATGACCACGTACGGCTGCGGATCCTGGCCCTCGACGACCTGGTCGATGTCGCGGTTGTACTGCCGCACGTAGATGGTCGTCTTGCCGGCGTCGCCGATGACAGGGTTGATGTTCATCACGCGCGGGACGTAGCTCGTGTCGTTGAAATCGTCCGTGGAGCCGACGTCCTGCCAGGTCTCCGGCACGGTCTTCTCGAACAAGGGCCCGAGCGCGAAGCCGAGGCCCGGCAGCGCGAACGCCATCGTCGCGATGCCACCCACGGCGAGGGCGGTTCCCTCCATCATGCGGCGGCGCGTGATGGTCTCGCCCTCGAAGGCGCCCGCGATCCCGCGACCCTCTGTGTAGCGGGATTTCTTGTCGAACTTCTCGGGTGAGTCGGCCACGGGTGAGCTAGGGATTGTTCCGCTCGGCGACGCGAATTGCCAACTTGGTTACGGAGCGCACGAGCGAGATGACATCGCCGCTCAGCGGGCACCGCCCGCTGATCGCCCGGGGCGGAGCCTATCCGAGCTTGCCTCCCAGAGCGCCTCCGCGTCGGCGACCCGCCCCTCAGCCTGCGCCTGCGCCGAATCCGAGATCAGGTCCGACAGAACGGCCACCGCCTCCAGGTCGCCGGTCTGCGCGAGCCGCGACAGCCCGAGGGCGTAGAGGGCATCGCCGGCGAGGAGGCGCAGGTCGGCGTCCATACCCGTGAAGGCGCGCGGCTCGCCGTAGTGCATGAGGTAACCCTCGTAGACCGCCTCGAGCACAAAGCCGCGCACGCCTTCCACTTCGGCGAAGCGCCCGGACGCCGGGTCGCCCACCGCGTAGGGCGCGAGCGCGGGATCCACGGCAGCGACGACCTCGGCGAGCGTGCTCACAGGCCCCCCAGCACCTCGCGTGCCGCCGCGAGGGTCTGGTCCACGTGCGCGCCGGTGTGCGCCAGGGAGGGGAACCAGGCCTCGAACTGGGACGGCGGCAGGTATACCCCGCGCTCGAGCATTCCGCGACAGAAGGCGGCGTAGGCGTCGAGGTCGGAGGCCTTGGCCTCTTCGTAGTCCCGCGGCAGCTCGTGCGCGAAGAACAGCGTGACGAGGCCCGGCCGGTAAACAGCGCGTGCCTCCACCCCGGCGGCCTTCGCGGCATCCTCGAGCCCTTCCGCCAGCGAGCCGGCCAGGTGGGTGAGCCTGGCGTAGGCGCGCTCGTCGAGCAGCCGCAGCGTCGCCAGGCCGGCAGCCGTGGCGAGCGGGTTGCCCGAGAGCGTGCCCGCCTGGTACACGTCGCCCGCCGGGGCGACCTGCTCCATCAGCTCGCGGCGGCCGGCATACGCGGCGGCCGGCAGCCCGCCGCCGATCACCTTCCCGAGGAGGGTGAGGTCCGGCGAGACTCCCTCACGCTCCTGCGCGCCGCCGCGCGCGGCGCGGAAGCCGCTGATCACCTCGTCGAAGATCAGCAATGCCCCTGTGGCGTCCGCGTAGTCGCGCACGCGCTTCAGGTAGCCGGCTCCCGGCGGGACGAGCCCCATGTTGGCCGGGTACGGCTCACAGATGATCGCGGCCGCCTCGACGTCCGGCAGCCCGCCGTTCCAGGGGACGATGACCGTGTCCGCCGCCTGCGCGGCCGTCACGCCGGGGCTCGCCGGGATGCCCTGCGTCGCGAGCCCCGAGCCCGCGTCGGCGAGCAGGCCGTCGACGTGGCCGTGGTACGCCCCGGCGAACTTGACGATCGTGTCGCGGCCGGTCGCGGCCCGCGCCAGCCGCAGGGCGCTCATCGACGCCTCGGTTCCCGAGGAGGTCATCCGCACCATCTCGGCCGAGGGCATCCGCTCCACCACCTCGGCAGCCAGCTCGACCTCGGCCTCGGTCGGCGCGCCGAAGCTCGTGCCGGCCGCGGCCGCGGCGCTCACGGCGGAGACGACCTCGGGGTGCGCGTGGCCTGCGATCAGCGGTCCCCAGGACATCACCCAGTCGACGTAGCGGTTGCCGTCGACGTCGATCAGCTCCGCCCCCTCGCCCCGCGCGGCGAAGATCGGATCGCGCCCGATGGAGCGCATCGCGCGCACCGGCGAGTTCACGCCCCCCGGCAGCAGCTCGAGCGCCCGCTGGTAGGCCGCGGCGGATCTGTCCGCCGCTACCCGTGCTCCGCTTCCCACCGCTGGTGCTCGTCGGTGAAGTAGCGCAGCCGGATCTTCTTGAACTCGGTGGAGGAGTAGAGCGTCCGGCGGTCCTCGATGCCGGTGTCCGCCGCGATCGAGCCGAGGATCGCGTCGCACTCCTCCTTCGAGCGCCCATGCGCCATCGTGAAGACGGAGTAGGGCCAGTCCTCGTAGGTCGGCCGCTGATAGCAGTGCGAGATGCCCCGGAAGGAAGCCATCCGCGGGCCCAGCTCCAGGATCCGGTCCTCCGGCACGCGCCAGACCCCCATGCCGTTGGCCGAGAAGCCGGCGCGGCGATGGAAGAGGATTGCGGCGACCCGACGCAGTGCGCGGCGCTCCCGCATCGACTCGAGGTGATCCAGCAGCGCAGCCTCGTCGATCCCCAGCTCGGCGGCAGCGGGCGCAAACGGCTCCGCCGCCACCTCCATCGGGCCCTGCGTGGCGCGGATGACCGCGATGTCGAGCTCCGACAGCTCGATGGCCTCGGGCTCCTTGTGGTCCGCGGCCTCGGCCGCCGCGGCGAGCGCATCGGTCCCCTTCTCCATCTCGAGGTCCATGCGGATCTTGAAGAGCCGCAGCGTGGGCAGCTGGCGCAGCGACTGGGCTCCGGTCAAACGCTGCAGGACCTCGAGCGTGCCCTCGAGTCCCAGCCGCGAGCCGGGCTCGGTCGCGATCGTGAACCAGATGTTGAAGTCGTGGTCGCGGAGGTAGTTATGCGACACGCCCGGGTGCGAGTTGATGATCTTGGCCGCCCGCCACGGGTTCTCGGGATCGACCTTGGCCGCCACGAGCATCGAGCTGTAGCCGAGCACGCGCGTATCGAAGATCGGCGTGACCTCCCGGATGATGCGCTCGTCGAGCAGCCGCTTCGTCCGGACCAGAACCTCCTCCTCCGGCACGCCCGCGAGCTCGGCCACGGCGGCATACGGCCGCGGAGCGATCGGAAAGCTGCCCTGGAGCAGGTTCAACAGGCGCTTGTCCAGCTCGTCGAGCGGCACCGCGGAGCCGTCCTTTCGGCTCCGAACTTTGGCTACCGGCTGAGCCAACGGGCCACGTCCTTCGCGTGGTAGGTGATCACGATGTCGGCCCCGGCGCGCCTGATCGCCGTGAGGCTCTCCAGCACGGTCGACTGCTCGTCCAGATAGCCGGCGGCCGCGGCGGCCTTGACCATCGCGTACTCGCCGCTCACGTTGTAGGCGGCGACGGGCACGCGCGTCGCGTCCTTCACGCGCCGGATCACGTCGAGGTACGGCAGCGCCGGCTTCACCATGACCATGTCGGCGCCCTCCCCCACGTCGAGCAGCGCCTCGCGCACAGCCTCGTCCGCGTTCGCGGGGTCCATCTGGTAGCTGCGCCGGTCGCCGAAGGCGGGCGCAGAGCCGGCGGCCTCCCGGAACGGGCCGTAGAAGGCGGAGGCGAACTTGGCTGAGTAGGCCACGATCGGGAGGTCCTTGTGGCCCTCGGCGTCGAGCTGCGAGCGAAGCGCGCCTACGCGGCCGTCCATCATGTCGCTCGGCGCCACTGCGTCGGCTCCGGCCCGGGCGTGCGAGATCGCCGTCTTGGCCAGCAGCTCGAGGCTCAGATCGTTGTCCACGGTGCCGTCCTCGAGCACGATCCCGCAGTGGCCGTGTGACGTGTAGGCGCACAGGCAGACGTCCGTGATCACGAGCACCTCGGGGTGCGCCTCCTTGAGCGCGCGAACAGCCAATTGCACGACGCCCTCGTCGTCGTACGCGCCGGAGCCCTGCTCATCCTTTTCCGCGGGGACGCCGAACAGAAGCACGGCCGGGATGCCGAGCGCGCGGGCGTCGCCGGCCTCGGCGACCGCGTGGGAGATCGACATGCGCTCGACCCCGGGCATAGCCTCGACCGGCGTCCGCCCCTCGCCGAGCTGAACGAACATCGGATAGACGAGGTCGGCGGGCGTGAGCGTCGTCTCGCGTACAAGCTCGCGAAGGACCCCGGTCTTGCGAAGTCGGCGAAGGCGTGTGGCCGGGAAGGGCATCGACCCGTCAGTCTAGGTGGCCTCGAGCGCGCGCATCGCGGCGTCGCGATCCGTGAAGCCCTCGATCTTCACGATCTGCCCGTCGCGCATCGTGCCGATGTGGAAGATCTCCCCCTCGATCACGGCTCCGCTCGCTCGGCCCTTTGCCTGAACCCGCACCACGGTTAGCAGCTTCTCCCCTCGATCGACCACCTCCGGAACGGTCGCCTTGAAGTCCACCCACTCGCCCTTCGCCTCGGCGATCCACCGGCTCGCTCCGTCGTGGCCGCGGTACACATCGCCCTGCACGCTGCGGCCGAGCACCGGATGGATCTCGATATCCGGATGGAATGTCGCCAAGAATGCCTCGAGATCGTCCCGATTCCATGCGGAATAAGCCGCGCGAACGGTTTCCTCGTGGCTCATGCGAAACGCCGAAGCGCCACCCGGCCGAGTATCCCGAACGCCGCGGTGAGTGCGGCCAGGTGCAGCAGCGGGCCGCCGAGGTCACCGGCGTCGTTTAGGGCTGCGTCGAGCGCGTCGAGCGCGGGCTTGAACGGGAACAGAGCCGAGACCGCGCGGATCAGGTCGTAGAGGGCGGGCGCGACCGCGCCCGAGGGCACGAGCGCGAGGAATGCGAGCGGCAGGCACAGCATGAAGGCGAGCAATGAGGCGGCTCGCACGTCGCGCGTGAGGCCGCCGATCGCCAGCCCGAGCGCCGCGAACGCAAGCGCTCCCACCGCCAGCGCCACGAGCCAGAGCGGGAACCGGCCCCAGTCGAGGTCCACGAACAGGCCCAGCCCGAGCAGCATCACGAGGCAGACGACGACCGAGCACCCCGCGGCGAGTCCCGCCTTCTCGGCGAGCAGTCCGGTCTTCGAGACGAGCCCGCGAACCAGCCGTGAGAAGGCGTTCTCCTCGCGCTCGAGCGCCAGGGTCCCCGCCGCAAGCAACAGCGTGATGAACATGAGCGAGACGGCCACCGCGAGCGCCACGGCGAACGACGTGAGCGAGGTGGTGCCGCCCTCGAGCGCGGTGGCCTTGACGCGGATCGGCTCGCCGACGACCGCCAGCACGTCATCCGAGAAGGACAGGTACTGGCGCGCCAGCTTTCCGAACGCAATCACGCGGTCGAGCTCCGCGCGCTCGGGCGACCCGGCCGGCAGCTCTCGACGCGCCCGGGCGAGGATTTTCTCGGCACGCTGCAGGCCGAGCACGTCGAAGTCCTGGCCCAGGAAGGTGTATTCCCCGCCCGTGCTGATCAGGTCGAGGAGCTGGAGCGCCTCCTTGGCCACCCGCTTCGTGAGCGCGCCGTTCGCGGTCTGCACCTGCGACTTGATCGTGTTCTCGACGTACTGGCGCTTCGCCGGGTCCTCGGCGTTGTAGTAGACCTCGACGGTCCCCGGCTCGAGCGAGGACTGGATGTTGGTGGCCAGATCCTTGGGGATGATCAGCGCGCCGAGCACATCGCCGTCCTTGACTTTTTGGATCGCTTCCTCTTTCGAATCGACCCTCACGGGGTCGATGGCGTCGAAGAGGCGCTGTCCTTGCTTGGCGAGATCGATGCGGTCCCCGCCCAGCTCGACGACGGCCGACTGGCCGGCCAGGCCGTTGTAAAAGGCGACCTTGGGCTTGTCCGGCCCGCGCGAGAGCGCGACTCCGATCAGCACGGCGATGATCACCGGGTAGAGCACCAGGAGGGCCACCAGCAGCGGCGAGCGCCGCAGGATCTGCAGGTCCTTGAGCAGCAGCCAGCGCATCAGTGACCGCGCCCGTGGAGGAACTCGACGAACGCCTCCTCGAAGTCGAGCCCCGTCGTGCCGACCTCCTGCTCGAGCTCGCGCGGCGAGCCGTCGAAAAGTCGCTCCCCGTCGGCGAGCACGATCAGTTGGCTGGCATAGCGATCCGCCTCCTGGATGTTGTGCGTGGCGTAGATGACCGTCGTGCCCTCGCCCGCGAGCCGCAGGATGAACTCCCACAGACGCGCGCGCTGGCGCGGGTCGAGCGCCGCGCTGGGCTCGTCGAGCAGCAGCACCTCCGGCTCTGCGAGCAGGCCGATCGCGATGTTCACGCGCTGGCGATTCCCGCTCGAGAGCGTGCCGACCTGGTCGCCGGCGCGGTTTCGCAGGTCGGTCAGGTCGAGCATGCGGTCGACCGTGGCGCGCGGGTCGTCGCAGCGCTCCAGACGGGCGAACAGGAACAGGTTCTCCTCGACCGTGAGCTTCGTGTAGAGGGCCGCCTGCTGAGGCACCCAGCCGATGCCCTTCGGCAGGATTGTCAGCTCGCCCTCGTCGGCCGACTGGATGCCCGCGAGTATCGAGAGGAGCGTCGTCTTCCCGGCGCCGTTAGGGCCGATCACTGCGACGAGCTCGCCGCGTCCCGCGGACAACGACACCCTGCGCAGGGCCTCCCTCTCCCCGTAACGCTTCACGAGGTCGCGTGCCGCGAGCGTTACGGTCGCCGTCTCCACGGCGCGCAGGTTGGCAGAATCGCCAGCCGTGAAGCTTCTATTCGTCGGCGACGTGGTCGGCGGCATCGGACGCCGCGCGCTTGCCGCGCTGCTGCCGCAGATCCACGACGCGCACCAGCCTGAATTCGTCGTCGTCAACGGGGAGAACTCCGCCGGCGGAGTCGGAATCACGCAAAAGACCGCCCGCGAGCTGCTCGACGTTGGGGCCGACGCGATCACACTCGGCAACCACACCTATCGCCATCGCGAGGTGTACGAGCTGCTGGATCGCGACGAGCGCATAGTGCGTCCCGCGAACTACCCCAAGGGCAGCCCCGGACGCGGCTACACCGTCGTGGAGCGCGACGGCGTTCGCCTCGGCGTCGTGAACCTGCTGGGCATGGTGGAGCTGCAGGCTGCCCGCTCGCCGTTCGCGGAGGCCGATGCCGTGCTGGCGGAGCTCCGCGGCCGCACGGACGCGATCGTGGTGGACATGCACGCCGAGGCGACCAGCGAGAAGGTGGCGATGGGATGGCATCTCGACGGCCGCGTGACGGCTTGCATCGGCACCCACACCCACGTCCCCACGGCGGACGCGCGGGTTCTGCCGGGCGGAACCGCCTACATCACGGACGTCGGGATGACGGGGCCGAGGGACGGTGTTATCGGCGTGAAGCGCGAGCTGGCGCTGGAGCGCTTCATCTCGATGACGAACGTCCGCTTCGAGACCTCCGACGGGGATCCATGGCTGAACGCAGTCCTAGTCGAGGCGGACGGCGACGGCCGGGCGACGGCCGTCGAGCAGCTGCTGATGCCGGCGAAGCTCTAGCGCGCGCACGCTCAGCACGAGCACGGCGAGCAGTGCGAGATTCCTGACCGCGACGAGGCCGATCGCGAGCGGCTCGCGGGCGACCACGTCGAAGTAGCGCGCGGGAAACTCGACCTGCGTCAGCACGGCGGCCGCCGCAACCGCAGCCGCAAGGGCATGCATACGCCACGCAAACGCAAGGGCGCCGAGCGGAAGTACCCAGATCAGGAACTGCGGCGACAGCACCTTCCCGAGCAGCGCGAAGGCGGTACAGGCAGCGAGCCCGGCGATCACGAGCTCTCGGCGGCCACTCCTGCCGCTCACTCCGGCGCACATTAGGGCCACCAGCGCCACGAACGCCGCGGCGAACAGCGATGTCACGGCATCGGAGGCCGGGTGCAGCAGGCCGTCGGAGCGGAAGCTCGACACGCTCGTCGCCTGGCCCGCTCCTACCGTGTCCAGGCCCCGCAGCACGAGCGCCGGCGAGCTCTCGACCTGCACGGGCCGGTCCAAGTGGTAGCGGACGGCGTCCACCGCTCCGCCCGGCGACGCCGCGAGCGCGGCGCCCGCGACCACCGCGATCACGGCCGCACAGGCCAGCCCGCCCTGCCACGCCTCGCGCCGCTGCCCGCGCGCGACCAGCCAAGCGACCGCCACCGGCACGGCGACCAGCGGGAACGCCTTGGTCATCGCGCCCAGCCCGAGCACGGCGAGCCCCGTGCGCGGACGATCGCGGCAGAGCAGGAGG
>JBKPME010000007.1:0-18728 GCA_046731915.1 Actinomycetota bacterium | reverse complement strand
GCGAGCACGCGGTGGCGGGCTCGATGCAGCGCGCGCTGTGGCCCGCCCTCGGTGGCTACTTCCTCGAACATCTGCTCGACGGAGCGACCTCGGAGCAGGAGCGCGCGGAGCTCAGGGAGTTCTTCATCGCGCACGTGCGCGGGCGCGGGCCGTACGCCGCGCTGCGCGTGGGCAGCCAGCCCTACGGCGTCCTGCCGGTAAGCGCGCTCGAGCTGTGGAGCGATCGCGGATCGAGCCTCGTGAATCCGAGGGGCCTGCAGGTGCTCGGCGGCGCCTGGGGCATGTGGGCCGACTCGGTGGCGCGCGTCCCCCGAGTCGGCGGCGGTCGTAATCCCGACGCCGCGCTGCTCGGGGTGCTCGGGATGGAGGCCACCTCGCAGGGCGCGGCCGCCCGCCCGATGTACGGACCGGTGTTCCTCGACAACGCGTACCGCTACGTGTGGGGGCCGACGGCTGACGATCGCAGCGCCGGGCGGCAGGCGGTGGAGGCGGCGCTCGCGCGACTCGGGCTGCCGATCACGAGCCGTCTCGCCGGCTCGCTCTACACCGCGTGGGACGTCCCGCTGCGTGCGCCACGGGTGCAGCGTGGAGGCGTCGCCGAGGACAGGCAGCTCGCGCCCAACTACATGAGCTGGCTGAGCGATCACACGTTCCACGAGCTGCTCGACGAGCGCGGCGCCGCCAACGCGGCCGATCGCCCGTTCCCCGGCGACGACTCGCCGCCGCTCCTGTACCTGCTCGCTCGCCACAGCCTGCTGCTGGGCTACGTGGACGCCAGCTTCCGGCTGCTGCTCCAGGCCGGGGTGGTCTCGCCGGCCGCCCGCCGTCCCGACCCCGAGCTCATCGGCATGGACCCGCTGCACCCGTCGCGCACCCAGCTCGACTGGCCGCGCACCGACATCCGTCCCGGGCACAAGGCCGTCGACGAAGTGGGGGCCCGCGGCCTGATGACGCCCGTGCTCAAGGAGCTACGCGAGCTCGGTGGGCTCTCCACCGCAGCTCTCGAGCGCCTGCTGGCCGAGACGCTGGACCTGCATGCCACGCGCCTCGACGCCTGGGTCACCGCCCTCTACTCGAAGCGGCTCGAGATCATGCGCGCGCAGGGAGCGACCGGCCTGTACGTGGGCGCCTACGGCTGGGTGGAGAACCTCTCTCCGCGCCAGGAGCTGCTGTCGCCAGGCGCGCCCGGAGCCGCGGCGACGAATGGCACGGGTACGGGCTTCGTGCACGCACCGTCGCTCGAGCACGCGACGGCAGCCGCGATCCTCCGCAGCGCGCGCCGCGCGCACTCCGACGGGGCGCTGGCGGACGCGCTGGCGCTGGATCTGTCCTCGCGCCGGGTGCGCCGGGCGCGGAAGCTGCTCGGGGGGCTGCGGCAGGGCCAGGGACTCTCAGAGCTGCTCGGCTACCGGCTCGAGCGGGGCCTCCACGAGCGCCGCCTAGACCATCTGATCGCTCCCGTCCGGGCGGCGGCGCCGCTCGTGGCGGGAAAGCTCATGCCGGCTGCCGCGAACTCCGCCGCGGGCGCCGCGCGCAACGTGGCGGATGGCCTTGCCCTGCTGCGGCGGCATCAGGGGCGCCAGGTCCCGCCCTTGCCCTGGGGCACGACGCTGCCGGCGCGAAGCAGCGGCGACGGTCAAGGCCTCGAGGCGGCGCTCGGAGAGATCGAGGAGCTGATCGACGCCGTCGCGGACCTGATGGTGGCGGAATCGGTTTTCCAGGCTGCCCGAGGCGTGCAGCTGCGGTCGGGAGCGAGCCTCGACGCCCTGGGCAGGGGCGAGGCGCCGCCGCCGGACCCCGAGGTGGCGCACACGTTCCGCAGCGGCACCGCCGTGACCCACCGCGTGGGCTGGCTGCGCGCCCCGGGTGACGATCCCGCCGCGATCCCCGGGTGGGAGCAGTCGGACGGGCGGGCGTGCGCCAGGGCGGCCGCCGCGCCCGAGCTCAGCGCGATCGCGGCCGAGCTCTTGCCGGATCCGGCAAGCGTGCGCTGGCGGGCGGCGTACTCCGGCGAGCAGGAGCCGCAGCCGGCCGAGAAGACCTTCGACCTGACCGCCGCGGGGCTCAGCCCGCTCGACTTCGTCTACATCGCTGTGCCGGGAAACGCGGCCCAGGCATCGGAGCTCGAGCAGCGGCTGATGCTGCACGCACGGCGCGAGGCCCCCAAGGGCACCGACCACGTGACGCTGCGCTTCGAGCGCGTCTCTCGCTGGGGAAGCGGCTACGTCTCGCTGCCCGCGGCGCTCGAGGTCGCGCGCGCCGTGCGGGAACTGATCACCGAGAGCCGCGCGCTCGACGCCCGCGACCTGGCGTTGCCTGGAAGCGGCGCTCCCTCTGTGGACGTGGCCGCCCTGCGCACCGGCTCGCTGGCGCCGGTCAGCGCTGCGCTTACCGCGGCTCAGAACGCGCTCACCGCGGCTATCGCCGCCGACGACGCGGACGACCTCGAAGCGGCTCTCCTGCAAGCGGCCGAGGCGAACCTCCCTTGGGCCGTTCCGCTGGACGGCGATCTGCGCGCCCCGAAGGCGCGCATGATCGAGCTGGCCCAGGAAGCGCTCGCCGCGCTCGGCGCGGGCATCGGCGAGCTGCAGGGCGTGAGCTCCTCGCAATCGGACGCCGACGTCGTCGCGGCGGTTCAGCACGTCCTCGGCGACTCCTTCCGCGTGTTGCTGCCCGTGAAGCCCGACTGGCCGGCCGGCTCGAGCTTCGATCGCACCGCCCAGCTCACCGGCAACGACCCGGTGGCGCTCCCGGCCTGGCTCGAGCGCATGCGCCGCGTGCGGGCGGGGGTCGAGCGGCTGGAGACCGTGCGGCTGTACGCGGCGGCCATCGCAATGTCGCCGAGCCTCGCCGTGGGCCAGCTTCCGGAGGTGCAGGGCGACGCCTGGGTCGCGCTTCCCACCGGCAGCGACGCGCCGCCGCCTGGCGGCCGCGTGTCGCTCGTCTTCGCGGGTGCATCCCGCGTGACGCTCGACTCCACCCTGATGGGCCTTCTCGTCGACGAGTGGGTCGAGCTGGCGCCGAGCCCGGTGGAGAACACCGCCGTGGCATTCCACCACGACGCACCGGGCGCGGCGCCACCGCAGTCGATCCTGCTGGCCGTGCCGCCCGACGGACGCGCGCGGTGGGACTTCGACCTGCTCGAGAAGATCGCGCTCGAGACGCTCGAGCTGTCGAAGCTGCGCCTCGTCGATCTCGACGCGCTGCGCGACGCGGGACATGTGACGCCGGCCGCCCACATCGCGTTCAACGCCGCCGGGGACACGATCTCGACGTACATGGACAGGGCGGCGCGCCCGTGAGCTCGATCACGATCTGGAACCGGATCGAGCCGCGCGTGCGGAGCACCTCGCTGACGAGCGTCGAGGCGAGGCTGTACGACCCGCTGTGGCTGCTCGGACGCCAGTGGCAGGTAGGCGAATTCGATGGCGAAGACGCGGGAACGCCGGTGCGCGCGCAGCTCCTCGCCGAGCACAACAGGCTGAGCCGCTTCCAGCCGCGCGACGGCAGGGCGCGTCCCTACGACCCGGGCGAGCGGCCGCTCGACGTAGAGGTCGCGCGCGAGCCGGTCGGCAAGGACGTACTGCGCTCGCAATTCGCCCTTGCTGCCCAGCTCGGCCGGGCGTTCCTGGAGGAGCTCCAGGCCGAGGGCCTCGAGCAGCGGGCCGGGGGCTACCTCAAGGAGTTCCCGCTCGAGGCGCCAAAGGACGATTCGGCGGCGGGGCTCGCGGCGGTGGTCGCGGGCCGGGTACCCGACGGGCTGGGGATGCTTGCCGAGCTCCGCAAGGAGAGGCCTGCCGGGGCGAGTGCAAGCGGTGAGCAGGCGGCGATCGCACGCTGGCTCGATCTCTGCGAGAGCCTGGGCCTGCTGCGGGGCGCGGTCCCGGCGGCCTGGGACGACTCCCGGCTCGAGTACCGCTTCGCCGTCTCCACGCGGCTGTCGGACGGCGAGCTCGCCCTCCGCGCCGACGAGTACGACGGCGCGGGGATCGACTGGCATTCGTTCGATGTCGATCCCGACCTGGAGCTGGGCGCCCCCAGCGTCCCGAAGGCGACCCGGATCCGGCGCACAACCATGCCCTCCCCCGTCTCCTACCGCGGCATGCCGCTTCCGCGCTGGTGGGAGTTCGAGGATGCGCGCGTGCACTTCGGCTCGGTCGAGGCGGCGCCCGAGGACGTGGGCCGCATGCTGCTCATCGAGTTCGCGCTGGTCTACGGCAACGACTTCTTCGCCATCCCCCTCGAGCTGCCGCTCGGCTCCGTATGCCGGATCGAGTCACTCGAGGTGACCGACTGCTTCGGCGTCACCGACCAGGTGCCCCACGCCTCAGTGGCGGACGTGGCGAACGCCGGCTGGCACATGTTCGAGCTCACCTCGGCCACCGGCGGGACGGCGCCCGGGCTGCTCGTGCTGCCGCCCTCGGCCTCGGACTGGCTGAACGGGACGGCGCTGGAGCAAGCGATGCTGCTCCGCGACGAGCAGGCCGACATAGCCTGGGCGGTGGAGCAGGTCGTGGAGGGCGCCGACGGCAGGCCGCGGCGCCGCGTCGAGGAGTGGCAGGCCAAGCGGGCGCGCGCGGCCGCCGCCGCGGACGTGGCCGGCATCCCCTCCGTCCCCGCCACGGACGCACCCCTCCGCTATCGCGTTGCCACCCCGCCGCCGGAACACTGGCTGCCGCTCGCGCCCGTGAAGGATTCGGCCGGGCGTCTGCTCCTCGAGCTCCGCAACCTGCTCGACGACTCAACCCCGCCCCAACCGCTTCCACCGCGAGGGCGCATGCTGCAAACGGGCCAGCTCATATGGGAGGAGGAGATCCCGCGCGACGGCCGCGAGCTCACCCGCCGCTGGCAGCACGCGCGCTGGCTCGGCGGCCGCGCGCTCCCCTGGGAGCAGCGGCTCGTCCGGCCCGGCCGCGGCGAGGGCTCGAGCGGGTTGCGCTTCGACGTGGCCGAGCAGGAGCCGGGCCCGTGAGGAGTCACCGTCGCGGCTCGGCGAGCGTCGCCAGCGAGGCGGCCGAGGTATGCCCATGAACCAGCACCACGCGGTGTGCGGCGGAGCGCTCACGCCAACCGGGGGATGACGCGTTCGCCGAACAGCCGAACCTGTTCTACGAGATTCGGCAAGCCTTCCACCTCGAGGCTCGCCCATGCCTTGAGCGTGAAGGGATCGGTGAAGGAGAGCAGCGCATGAGTCAGTCCGGCGGGGGCGTAGTTACTGCGGAGCCATTCGATCCAGTCTTCGGGGGCGCCGGCGACCACGATGCGATCCGCGACCGCGTCGGCGGTGTGATCGAGCGCACGCGCTATGTCGCCCGAAGAGAACGCTTCGTTGACAGGCACCACCTCATCCGGGTCGATTCCGTGGCGCCGGAGTAAGGCAGGCGGCATCGAGGGGATGTAGAAGGAGGCCAGGATTCGGCCCGCGCGCCGTGCGACCTCGGCATCGGGAGCGATCGCCCCGAGCAGCGAGTCGCCGATGTCGAGCCGATCGGCGTCGCGTCCGGCACGCTCGGCGCCGACCTTGAAGTGGTGCACCGCGTAGCGCAGCGCCTCGTCCGAGTAGGCGCAGGCTGTGTGGAGCCCGTCGGCGATCTCGCCGGCCACTTGCATCGACTTTGGGCCCCCCATCGCACCGAGTTTGAGCGGAAGGTGCTCTTGCACGGGCCTCGCCGCGGTGCTGACACCGGCGTAATTGAAAAAGTCCCCCTGGAAGTCGATCGAGCCTTCGTCCAACAGAGTGCGGATCACGCGATGGGCTTCCCGAAGCCGCGCGATTGGACGCGTTCCTCGCCACTCGATCCCGTACTGCTCGAGCATGGCGAGATTCCCGATACCGAGCACGACCTCAGCCCGGCCCCCGCTCAGCTCGTCGAGTGTGGCGGCGAGCTGAGCGACGTAGGTCGGGTCGCGCATGTACACAGGCGACACGCAAGGACCGAGTCGGATCTGTTCGGTCCGGCCTGCTGCGGCCGCGAGCAGCAGCCACCCGTCCTTGTGGTAGACCTCGTCGGCGCTGTAGCAGGCGTAGTAACCAAGCTCATCCGCGGCCTGCGCCGCTGCAAGGAGATCCTCCGCCGGCTGCTCCGGGATCAGCTGGAGGCTCACCTTCATCCGGCGCCAGCCTACTTCGACAGCTCGGGCCGGCTCGGAGGAACGCGGCAACACGACGAGATACCTCCTCCCAACCGCGGACCGGCGGTCCGAAGGGATTCGCCAGCGTGACGTCGTCGCGCCGCGACCACAGTGACTTGTACACGTCGGGATTGCCTCTGGTGACCTCCAGCCCGGCGCGGCGGTACTCCTCTATCGGCAGGTCGTGGTCGTCGCTCATGCCACCTCCTCTGCGTCGGAACGTGGGCTGAACCTATCGCCGGACGGCGGGAGCACGACGTGCCCACCGGCGGGCTCCAGCGACCGCTGCTTCGCGGGAGTAGCGGCAGCGCCGCCTCTCCTCCAGGAGGCACCTTCAACGCGGGGATAGGGTGATTGGAGCCTCAACGTCGAAGGGAGAGCAAATGCCCGAGCGCGACGGATACATCCCCGGCGTCCCGTGCTGGGTGGATGCGAGCGAACCCGATCCGCAGGCGGCGCTCGACTTCTATGGTGGCCTGTTCGGCTGGGAGTTCAGGGATGTGATGCCCGCGGGCGCGGACGGCAGCTACTTCATCGCCTCGCGTGAGACGCGCGGCTGGTCGCTGTTCGACATGTCGGGCGAGCCGCGCAGCGGCAATGTCGCCGCCATCACATCGATGCCCGAGCGCGCGGTGCCGCGGGCGATGTGGAACACCTACATCTCGGTCGCTAGTGCCGACGAGGCCGCGGCCGTGGTCGACGACGCAGGTGGTGGTGTCGTGGCGGAGCCCTTCGACTTCGCCGACGCCGGCCGGACGGCTGTCTTCACCGACCCGGAGGGGGCGGCGTTCTGTGTTTGGGAGGCAAAGAAGCACAGGGGCGCGCAGGTGGTCAACGACCCCGGGTCTCTGAACTTCAACGGCCTCAACACGCGCGACATCGAGGGGGCGAAGGCCTTTTACGGATCGGTCTTCGGCTGGCGGACTTTCGCGATGGACAGCGGGCTCGAGATGTGGGCGCTGGACGGTTACGGCGACTTCATCGAGCGCCACCACCCCGACCTTCGCAAGCGGTGGGCGGAGGCGGGTGCGCCGCCGGGCTTCGAGGACGTGGTCGCGACCATCAACCGAATCGGGGACGATCAGCGCGACACGCCGGCGCATTGGAGCGTGACGTTCGCCGTCGACGACGCGGACACCGCGGCCGCGACGGCCACCCAACTCGGCGGTACGGTGCTCGTCCCGCCGTTCGACGCGCCCTGGGTCCGGATGACGATCCTCGCCGACCCGCAGGGCGCAACCTTCACCGCGAGCAGGTTCACGCCGGCGAACAAGGGGACTCGAGGATAGTCGGGACTAGGCCGGCTCAACTACCCATTGACTACCCAAGTCCCGGTGATCTCCCGGTGCATGCCGGGAAGCCGCCATAGGCCCGCGGTGCCCAGAAACCGTTCGTTTGCAGGAATATTCGAGGCAACCAGCGGCCGGAACGTCGGCCGCCGGCTACGCGTGGGTGAGCAGGGGCGACGCGGCGCCACTTGCGGAGCGCGCGGGTTTGAGAACGAAGACCAACGTACTGAGCTCGCCGTCGGGCTGCAACGCGCTGGTGAAGCTGACGACCCTGCGCTCGACCAACCGCTCGATCGTGTCGCTCAGCGGCTGGCGCAGAGCCTCGTCCAGCGCCTGCCTCTGATGGATCACGGCAGCCGTCCGGCCGTGCTCGAGCAGCGTCCGCTCCGCCCTCGAGAAGCCTCCCTGGAGCACACAGACGACCAGGTCCTCGCCGATGTACGTGCGCGCCTTGGTGGGCCCCTGTCCGATGTACTCCTTGTGCAGGCGGACGACTGACCGCGTGATCTCCTCGAGTAGCCCTGAACGATCACGTCGCGACGCGTCTTGTGGCTGAATCGTGCCCGCTTCCATGAGAGCCTCCGCGCATTGGCGTTCGGACACCGCGCATTGTAGCGCAATGGCTATTGCAGCAATAGGGACTGCGGCAATAGCTATTTCCGCTATGGCAGTTGCGGCAATAGCAGTTGCAGCGTAGCCTTCCGTGACCCCCTGTTGAGCCCATGGCTAAAGACGAGTTCCTACAAGCCCTAACCGCGCTCGAGAAGGGCCTCGACGATGAGCGCCGACGAGCAAGTTTGATCAAGAAGCGAATCGCCCAGATTCGCCGCCGGCGCGCGACGGGCGCGTCGTATACAGAGATCGTCTCCAGCAACGAGACGCCGCTCATCGTCCAGCTGCTGACTGAGAGCTCGATCGCTCTGGACACCTTGGGAGCGGACGTCCGCCGGGCCGAGGCCCGCGCTCTCTATGAAGAGGGTCTCACGATGGAACAGATCGCCGAGCGCTTCGGAGTCACACGCCAACGAGTCTCGACACTACTGCGACGGACCAACGAAGCCGGTTGAGCCGCCGATCCTCAATCGGTCCTCAAACTGCCGTAAATCGGCGTGAAATCCGGGACCCCCGGGCTGCGCGCTGACGCGCTAACGCCTGTTCCCATGCCCGCCCCCCAACGCGCTGCTTGCCATGCAGAACGTCGAGGCTCAGCCGCTTCACGGCGAGGCCTGCATTTGCGGGCCTGTCGTGTCCTGGCAGTCGGCTGGACCTTCTGGCGGCCACTGTAGGCTCGCGGTCGAATGGCCCGAAAAGTCGCACCGGTTCTGGTCGGCTACGACGCCTCCGAGCTGTCAAAGGCCGCCGTCCGGCAGGCCGCCGACCTCTTTCCTGAGCGTCCGACCATGCTGGTGACGGTGTGGGAGCCTGGGCTGGCGACGATGGCACTGACTCCCATGGGCATCTACGACGCGGGTCTGCCGGGGATGATCCCTCCTGATCCCGAGACGGCCGAGGCGGTCGATCGCGCTCAGCGCGAGCACGCCTCGAGGGTCGCCGCGGAGGGAGCCGAGCTGGCCCGCTCGCTCGGGCTCGCCGCGGAGCCCCACGCCGTACCCGACGAGCTCGACGTGGCCGACACACTGATCGCCCTCGCCAGGGAGCGGAGCGCGGCCGTCGTCGTTGTGGGTTCGCAGGGGATGTCTTGGCGACGCTCGCGCCTGCTCGGAGGCGTATCGCGGAAGCTGATCGAGCAGTGCGACCGGCCCGTGCTGGTCATTCGCGGCGCGAGCACTTAAGGAGCTCAAGGCCTTGTGACGAGCTCGCCCGGCGCGACGTTCCGAGGCGCCTCCCGGTAACCGCTTCGCTCCCGACCGTCGCGGTAAAGGCATCGCTCAACACGTCGGCTCGTCGTCCGCAGCAGGAGCTGACCGCTATCCGACCCGAGGCGGGCCTGCGCCCCGCGGGCGTGCTTCACACGAGCGGGAGACAAGTGGCAGACCGGGGAGCGGACCAGGGTGTTCGCGGGCGCGACGTTGGGGCGGAGGGTCAACCTTGGTGGGTCACCCCCTGAGTGCTGAGAGGAGATCGTCATGAGCTCGGTGCCCGGCTCCGTGCCCGTGTCGGAGGAGAGGGCTGATGGCTAGCTTCGACTACGACGTGGGATCATCGGCTCGGGGTTCGGTGGGAGCGCTGCGGCGCTTCTCACCCGGCTCGCCGCGGTGGGTCTCGCGCTGACCATGATGGGGGCGATCGTCACGCACGTGCGCATGGGCGAGACCGACCGCCTGGTCGTCCCGATCGTCCTCCTCGCCCTGACGTTGTTCGTCGCCATCGAGCGCTTCGGCGCCCACAGCCTGGGATGACGATGACCTCCCACGTCGCTTTGGAGGTCTACGCGGAGGTGGAGGCCGCGAGCGGCGTCAGCGCTCGTCACCCATGACGAAGCGGCGCACGAGGAGGCGCCACGACAGCGCGGCGGTCGCGGCGGGAACCACGAGGGCCAGCAGCCAGAACGCGACCTGCGTGTCGATGCGGTCGACCATCCACCCGAAGTTCATGCCGAAGAACCCGGTGATGAACGTCAGCGGGACGAAGATTGTCGCCACGACGCTCACGAGATAGGCGCGCTCGTTGAGCTGGAGGTCGAGCACCATCCCCGTCGCATCCGCGGCCGCGTCTATCGACGCCAGCAGATGATCGGCCTCTTCGTCCAGCCGGTCCAGGTAGGGCTCCTCCGGCTTGTCGAAGCCGCTCAGCGCATCGATTTCCAGCCCGACCCGCTGGAAGACCGCCTGCTCCGCCCGGACCCAGCGTCTCATCGTCGCGAGCCTGGCAACGGGAGCCTGCAACCTCGCCCTCGGTACGCTTCCACCGCCTCCGCCCGCCAAGCTCACGGCAAGGCTGTCGAGGCTCTCCTCGACCTCCTCAAGCGCGTCGGAGGCGCTGCCGAGCATGGCGTCGAGGACCGAGTAGACGACGTACCCCTTCTTCCGTCCGTGCGGAAGATCGATAGCCAGAAGCGCCGGAAGCGAGACCCGCTCGTCATGAAGCGTCAGCAGGTAGTCGCTGGTCACGACGACCTGGACCTGGATCGGTCTGAGTCCGTACGCGCCCTGCGCGGCCGGACGCCCCATTGCGACATAGCATCGGAGCACAAAGTAGACGGACTCCCCGTCGGCGTGGACGCGCCACGAACCTCGAACCGCCCCGGCGGGGACCCCGAGCGCGTCGACCAGTTCGTCGCGGCTCGTCTCACTGAGCGAGGCGTCGAGCCAGAAGAAGCGGCCCTCAGCGCGGAGTGCGGCAATGCGCTCTCGATCGCCGGCGTCAAGCCCGGTCAGGACCTCCGTCACGGCGTCTCAGAGTACGGCCACCGGAGGACGGTCGGCCGCCGAGGTCACATCAGATGTCTGTGGACCGCTTACCGCTGCGCCAGCGCCTCGAGAAGTCCGCATCGCCCGAGCCAGCGCCACGCTGGCGATGACGAGCAGCATGCCGAAGCCGAGAAAGGCGAGGTCCCACCCCAGGGGACCGCCAGGTCGTCGCGCACGTGTCGATGCCGAGGAGCTGGTGGTGGACCAGACCCTCGACGAGATTGAAGGGGCCCACCCCGCCAACATCCCGAAGTGAGTGCGCCAGGGGGCGCGAGCTCTCGTCATCACCAAGGCCCAACCCCAGGACGAAGGCCGGCGCCGTGGGCGCAGCGCCCTAGTCACGTCAGTGCCGGCGGGGTTTTCCGTGTTGGGACCACGGGCGCGTCGTGCCTCGTCCCGACATCTCGTCCCCGGCGACCAGCAGGGGCCGCTCCGGGCTGGAGGCCTGTCGGCCCCGGGCTTGCGAGCGTAGCGACGCGACGCGACGCGCGATCATGCTGCCGCGGCGGCTGTCTCTAGCCGGTTGAGCGCGCGGCGGAGCAGGCGGGAGACGTGCATTTGGGAGTAGCCGATGCGCTCGCCGATCTCGCGCTGGTTGAGGTCGTGCACGAAGCGCAGCGCGAGGACCGTGCGCTCCACGTCCGGCAAGGTCTGCCAGGTGCTCGCGATCGCATCGCGCTCCTCGACGAGCTCGTAGGCGTCATCCTCCCCGCCCAACACGTCGACGAGCGATGCGCCCTCGTGGTCGTCCCGTGCGGTTGGCGCGTCGAGCGACGCCGCCTCGTAGCTGGCGGCCGCTTGTTGCGCCTCGAGTACCTCCTCGACAGAGCACCCGACTGCGCGGGCCACCTCACGCGGCTTCGGCGACCGGCCCAGCTGCTTCGAGAGCGCCTCCCCCGCGCGGATCACAGTGAGCGCGCGCTCCTGAAGGTCGCGCGGCACGCGCAGCGCCCAGCCCTTGTCGCGGAAGTGGCGCTTCAGCTCCCCGAGAATGGTGGGTGCCGCGAAGCTCGTGAACTTCGCGCCGCGATCCGGATCGAAGCGATCGATCGCCTTGATCAGACCGAGGCAGGCGACCTGCAGCAGGTCGTCGAAGGGCTCGGCCGTGTAGGTATAGCGCCGCGCGAGGTCCCGCGCGAACGGCAGGAACCGCTCCACGAGCTGCTCGCGTGCCGCGAGGTCGCCTGCCCGGTGGTAGCGCACCAGCAGCTCTGATTCGAGCGCCCGTGCCGCAGGGCGGTCGGGACGGTCGGGTTCGTAAGTCTGGGACTGCCTCGGCCGCGCGAGGGCGACTGCACACATTTGGGGGACCTCCGTCGGTCTTCTTGTTGACGCAAGGTCCGAATCGCGGCCGCTCCGAGAGGGCTGGCCGTGCGCGTCCCCTTCATATGCCGAGGACGTCGCTCCGGGTGGCTTCTGTGCCCCTCGTCGCGCTTTCCCAGCAGACTCACTGCCTGCTCCCCGCTCCCGCATCGGGGACCGGAACGAACCACGGTTTATAGCATAGACAGACCGGTCTGTCCAAGCGCTAGACTGTCAAGGCAATGCCGGCCGCGGAAGCGATCCCGCAAGCGACGCCGGACGCGCGCGAGCGCATTCTCGCGACCGCCTACGAGCTCTTCTCCCGCCGCGGGATCCGCGACGTCGGGATAGACGAGGTGATCGAGCGGGCGGGGGTGGCGAAGGCGACCCTCTATCGCCACTTCCCGTCCAAGGACGACCTGGTGCTCGCGTTCCTCGAGCGCCGCGAAGAGCGCTGGACCCTGGCCTGGGTCGAGGCAGAAGCGAAACAACGTGGCACCACCCCCGAGGACCAGCTACTCGCGATCTTCGAGCTGTTCGACGAATGGTTCCACCGCGCAGATTTCGAAGCCTGCTCATTCATCAACGTACTGCTCGAGATGGGGCCCCAGCATCGCGTCGGCCAGGCGAGCGTCCGGCATCTCGCGAGCATCCGCTCGATCGTGAGCCGTCTCGCAGAAGAGGCCGCATTGCGTGACCCAGAATCGTTCGCGCACTCGTGCCACATCCTCATGAAGGGCTCAATCGTCGCCGCCACCGAGGGCGACGCCGAAGCGGCACAGCGAGCCCGATCGATGGCGCGCCTCCTGATCGAGCAACACCGCTAGAGCTCTTTCTAGCCCCAGCCGTGCGCCGGCCGGCGCTGTCAGCGCCGGCCGGCTTGCACTATTAAGTGGCGGAGCCGGCTTGCTGCCGGGCCTCCACGGCCTTCTCCTGTGCGCTTTCCCTGAGATCTTCGGCGTGCTCGCGACCGGCCTCCTGCGCTGTTTCCTTGGCGCTCTGTGCCGATTGCTGGACTACCTCCTTGCCGCGCTCGACCGCCTCTTCGCCCGTCTCTCTGGCCTTCTCCTTGACTTGGTCTGCCATCGGCCCGAGCTTCTCGTCCTCCACGCGGGTGGAGGGGATGAGCAGGCCACCGACGAAGCCCACGGCAACGGCGCCGAGCGCGAGGCCCAGCGGGTTTTCCTGCGCGATGCCCGCGGCCCTGCGAGCCCCGTGCTTTAGGTCTCCGCTGTCCGGGGTTGACTCTGAGATGCTCGAGCCGGCGCCGGAAACCTTCTCCTTCACCGAGCCCATGCGGTCGGAGATCGCCTCCTTGGCTCGACCGGTTACGTCGGTCTTGTGGCCCAGGGCCTCCACGGTGTCTCCCATGCGTTCGCGGGTTTGCTCTATGTCCTGCCTGATTTCGCGCGGGTCTTGGCCCATTGCACGTCCTCCTTCACGCTTTCAGTTGTTTGTTCGGGCACCGGCGGTCCGGCCTCCCGAACCTTGTCGCGCCCCCGTAGCGCCAGCACTCCCGCGATCGCCCCATAGACGACCGCTGGGATCAACGCCGCGAGCCAGAGCGGCATCGCCGAGTCGAGCGCGGCGATGATGCAGGTCGTGAGCGCCGCAAAGGCGCCCAGCCCGAACACGCCCGCGCCGCCGAACAGGCCGGCACCGAGACCGGCGGTCCTGCCCTTCTCGCCCAGCTCAGCCTTGGCCAGCTCGAGCTCCTGACGAACAAGCGTCGTCGTTTGATCCGAGAGCTCCTTGAGGAGATCACCGGTGGGGCGATCGCGCAGCTCGTTGTTTTCCGACGCTGTCACGACCACTCCTGAGAGCCGGGTCGGCTACCGCCGCTCCCGAAGCTCTCACCCGTTGGCCCGGTCACGCCGGGCACCGGAGCCGCAGGGCCCACGCGCTGTGGGGATGAAGTCAGCTCGTGACCGTTCGAACTCTGGAGCGAGCTTCGGTAGCGGTCCGAGCTCGATGCCTTCAGCAGTCGCGAGGCCGCGAAGCCGAGCGCGAGGCCACCGACGGCGACGGCCCAGGTGTTCCGCCGAGCGAAATCCTCGACGTCGTTCAGAAGCCGATCTCCGTCGCTCTCGCGCAGATAGCCACCGAGCCGCTCGGCTCGGTCGGCCGCCTGCTCGAGATACCGCGCCGGTGTCTGCTTGCCCTGATTGCGCAAGTGCTCGGCGACCGAACGTGCGTCGCTCACACTGGAGCCGACTTGGTCGCTCAGCTGGGTGGAGCGCTGGTCGAGCTGGTCGCGCACGCGGCCTCGTGCGTGATCGGCCGCTTCGCGCGCCTTGTCCTGCGCCTGAGCGGCTGCCTCCTTGGCCTTGTCCTGCGCGGTCTCGGCGGCCCCATTGCCGCCTTCGCTGCTGATGGTCTGGGTTGTGTCCGACATGTCTTTCCTTCCTGGAATAACGGCTGTCGCCTTAGAGGCGGCCCGGCCGCGGACCAAGGCCTACGGCCGAGCCGCCGCCTGCAGCGACGTCGCTAACGGATTCCGTTCCGGTCGCCGCGGTTGTCACGGTCGCCGGAATCGCTGGCGTCGTCGGTGTACGGCTCGCTGCTGCCGGACTTGGCAAGCCCGCGCGAGATGAAGTAGCCCGCGCCCAGAATCGAGACATAGAGCCAGGCGTTGCGAGCGATGAACTGGTCCGTACCGTCGTCGCCGCCCTTGATCACGGCGGCGCTGACCAGGATCGCGGCGACCAGGCCAACCATCGCCCAGAACTCGCTCGTCTTGAACGCCTGCTTCGTCTCGGTCGTAAGCCGGCGGACAGTCCCGCCCGCGCGCGGCCGTGAGGTGGCGAGATCGCCACGGGTAGCACCAGTGGTAGCCATTGAAGAACCTCCCCGGTTCCTTGGGTGATTTAGGAAGCCCCGCACGAACGGCGTGAGCCGTCTGCGTCGGCGCTTCGCGCTAAGTAGGTCCTGGGGAGACGTCGCGAGTCCGCTCCGCATCCGCCCGACCGCGTGCTGTTGCCCGCGCGAACGGGGCGTAAACAGACAGATCCGTCTAGCGCGAGGTAAGCGGTCGTCTCATGAGAGCCGGGACGCCGAGGGTGGGTGCCGTCCTGCTCCAGCTCGCGACGCCGTTGACGGACAGAGCGGGCTACTCGTGGCGTTCGACCGTGTCTCCGATGAGCCAGAGCATGGGTGGCCAGAGGCCCACGAACAGGGCACGGCGCTCCGCGTTTCCGCGTTCGTCCTGGTCGACGGTCTTGGCGCGGATCCATAGCGTCACGCACAGCCACACCGTCGCCAGCGAAAGTGCGTGGAGGTGCCACCCGCGCAGGCCTGTCGACTTGAGGGCCTTTCCGAACACCGAGCTTGGGTACCCGCGCTCAGCGCGGGTACTCAGGCAGCCGCATGGCCTACAAGAAAAGGCAGAGCTCCATCCGACGCATCACGACCGCGCTGCGCTGGCCGGTGGGCGTGGCCCTCACCTCCTGGCGGTATCTGTGGCGGACGACGCCGACGTCACGCAGCGAGGTCGAAGGCTCCTGGGGCGCTGACGCCCCTGCGCCGCTTCCCGCCGGCATCGACGAGGAAGACCTTCAGCGCGTGGGCGACGGCGCAGGCCCACACTTCCATCGCCAGTACTCGATTCGGATCCGCGACGCGGAGCTGAAGCCCGACGAGCTGATGCAATTGATCCAGGCCGACCCCGACCGGCCTGCACCGAGCGAGTTCGGCACGTTCCAGAAGGTGAGGGGAGCGGAGGGCTCGATGCGTGTGAACGACGAGTACGTCGTGCGAATGCCAGGTCCCTGGGACGGCCCTGTCCGCGTCGTGCGCACGACGCCGCGGTCGTTTCGGCTCGCAACGCTCGGAGGCCATCTCGAGGCCGGGCAAATCGAGTTCCGGGTCGAGGGCCACAACCCGCTCGAGTTTCACATCGAGTCGTGGGCGCGAAGCGGGGACCGCCTCTCGGAGCTGCTCTACGACCGCCTGCGCATGTCGAAGGAGATCCAGTTCCACATGTGGACTTCCTTCCTCGAGCGCGTCCTCGCGATCTCGGGCGGCCGCCGCGACGGCCGCGTGCGTATCCGGACCCGCAAGGTCGCGCCGCCGAAACCGGACCGGTGGGAACGCCAGCTCGCAAAGCTGCGGGGCAAGAACCTCAACTTCGATCCGGCCGGTCGCGCCGACCACACCCCCGAGACCGGCTGGTACTCCGACGACGTCCGCCAGCCGCTGCCCGCCGGAAGCTTCGACGCGGCGCGCCGGATCGCGCGCGACTACGACTTCGCCGAGCCGTCGATCGTCGAAGGCGTCTTCGACCGCGAAGAGCCGCTCGAGAACCGGACGATGCTGCTGATCCTGCACTTCCTGTTCCTGCGGATCCCCGTCGGCGTCCGGGTCGGCGACGTCTACGACGAGACACGCACGCTCGACGGACGCGAGGGCCGCGTATGGGGCTGGAACTACCGCACGCTCGAAGGGCACGTGGAGCGCGGGCAGATGGACTGGCAGGTTTGGTGCTTTTCCGGCGGCGACGTCCTATTCAGGATCTCGTCATTCGCCCAGCCCACCGGCGGCGGCAACATCTTCATCCGCCTGGGATTCCGGCTGGTCGGCCGGCGCGAGCAGCTCCGGTTCCTCCAAATGACGGCCTTGCGCATGGCGCGACTGAGCGCGCAGCAGGCTGCGGTAAGCGAGTGTCAGACTGAACTTGAAGCCGGGTTCGGACACTCGTGACGAGGCTGAGCTGTCGTGCGCGCCGCGAGCTGTCGACCGGGCTCGCCCACGACGCCGTTCGCGTCGCGGCGTGACGGGCACACGACCGATGCAGATCACGACTCGAGGAGACCGTTGTGCGTGGAGCAGTGATGTACGGACCGGGCGATGTGCGAGTCGAGGAGCGCGAGGCGCCGCGGATGGTCGAACCGACCGACGCGATCCTCCGCGTCTCGGCTGCCTGCGTGTGCGGCTCGGACCTCTGGCCCTACCGAGGCGTCGAGGACCTCCCGTGGCCCGCGCCGATGGGCCATGAGTACGCCGGGATCGTCGAGGAGGTCGGCGCGGAGGTTCAGACAATCAAGCCGGGTCAGTTCGTCGTCGGGTCGTTCTGGGCCACCGACAACACCTGCGAGATCTGCCGGGCCGGCTACCAGAGCGCCTGCGTCAACCGCGTCCCCATTGGCGCCCTCGGCGCCCAGGCTGACCTGCTGCGCGTCCCACTCGCCGACGGCACCCTCGTCCCCACCCCCGACATCCCCTCTGACGACCTCGTCCCGAGCCTCCTATCGGCCTCCGACGTCCTCGGCACCGGCTGGTTCGGCGCCGTGGCCGCAGAGGCCGGCCCCGGCAGGACCGTCGCCATCGTGGGCGACGGCGCGGTCGGGTTGCTCGCCGTGCTCGCTGCCAAGCAGCTCGGCGCGGAGCGGATCATCGCCATGAGCCGCCACGATGCACGCCAGCGCCTGGCTCGCGAGTTCGGCGCGACCGACATCGTCGAGGAGCGCGGCGACGCCGGCGTCGCCGCGATCAAGGAGCTCACGAATGGGCTCGGCGCGCACTCCGTGGTCGAGGCCGTCGGCACCCAGGAGTCGATGATGCAGGCCATCCCCGCCACGCGCCCCGGCGGTCACGTCGGCTTCGTCGGCGTTGCTCACGGCGTCGCCCTGGACGGCACGGACCTGTTCTGGAGCCTCGCCCACCTGCACGGCGGGCCGGCGCCGGTGCGCCGCTTCCTGCCCGAGCTCATCGACCTCATCTGGAACCGCCAGATCAACCCGGGCAAGGTCTTCGACCTCGAACTGCCACTCGACCAAGCCGCCGACGGCTATCGCGCGATGGACCAGCGCGAGGCGATCAAGGTGCTCCTGCGGCCATGACCGATCGCAACGAACGCGCAGAGGCAGGCCGCGGTCGTCCCCCTGCCAGGACTGGCACTTCGCAGGCAAGGTCGCGTTCATCACCGGAGCGACCAGGGGCATCGACCGCGCCACCGCCCTCGCCTTCACGCGCGAGGGCGCGAGCGTCGTCGCCGGCGACGTCGCCGCTGATGGCAACCGCGAGACGGCCCGGCTGATCGAGCAGGCGGGTGGCCGGTCGCTACGTCCCCGCCTGCGACCGAACGATCCGCCACCAGCACCCAGGCCGCCCTGCTGAGCCACGAGGAAGAAGACAGTGAACCCAAACCTACGACTTTCGCGGCCAGGTCGCCGTCGTCACCGGCGCCGGCTCGGGCATGGGGCGTGACACCGCCCACGCCTTCGCCGCAGCCGGCGCCGCCGTCGTGCTCGCCGACATCGACGAGGACGCGCTCCGCGCCGCCACCGACGAGCTGACCGCCGCGAATCATCAGGCGCTCGGCGTCACCTGCGACGTGTCCGACGAGGCCCAAGTCGCCGCCCTCGTCGACCGCACGGTGGACGCCTTCGGCCGGCTCGACATGGCATTCAACAACGCCGGCATCATGATCCCGCCGTCGGATGCGGCCGAAGAGCCCGCGGAGAACTTCGACCGCGTCACCGCGATTAACCTGCGCGGCGTCTGGACCTGCATGAAGCACGAGCTGCGCCAGATGCGCGCGCAAGGCAGCGGCGCCATCGTCAACTGCTCGTCCCTCGGCGGCCTCGTCGGCTGCCGGGCCGCGCGTCCTACCACGCTTCCAAGCACGGTGTGATCG
>JBKPME010000006.1:0-10580 GCA_046731915.1 Actinomycetota bacterium | reverse complement strand
GCACCCGCCTGCTCGCCGGTGCGCTCCGCGCTGCGGTCGGCGGTGCCGGCGGCCTCTGTGGCGCGCATCGAGTGGCGTTCGGCCGCCGTCAGCGCGGCCTCCGCCCGCTCGGCCTGGCGCTCGACCGCCGCGGTGCGCTCGTCCACGCGCGCGACCTTGGCCTCCACCTCGCCGGCGAGCTCGGCGCTCCTCTGCACAGCCGCGCCGACCTCGCCGGCGGCGGCCTCGGCGCGCGCTGCGTCGCGCTGTACCCCTGCTGCTGTCTCCTCGGCACGGTCGATAGTCCGCTCGACCGTCGTCGCGGCGGTCGCGGCGCGCTCGATGTCCCCTTCGATTCGCGTGGCCAGCTCGTCGCCGCGTGCGATCGCGGTCGCGGCGCGCTCGGCGGCCAGTTCGGCCCGCTCCGCCCCGGCCCGCTGGTCGGCGGCGGCCTGCAAGACCCGCTCGACTTCGCCGCTCACACCGGCTGCGACCTGCTCGGCGCGTTGCACCCGAGCCTCCGCGCTGCTCGCCGCCGCGTCGGCTCGGTCCGCGTGAGCCTCAGCGCCTGACACGGCCTCGGTCGCGCGGCTCACCTGGGCTTCGACGGCTCCCACGACCTCCTGCGCCCGCGCCGCGTGCGTCTCGACCGCGGCCACCGCCTCCTCGGCCTGTGCCGCACGGGCGTTCACCTCCTCCGCCGCCCCGCGCGCGTTCGCGAGCTCACCTTCGATTCCGCCGAGCGCATGCTGCGCTCGCACCACTCGCTCTTCCACGCTCGCGACGCTGTTGGCGGCCCGCATGGCCTGCGCCTCGGCCGCGCCGGCGGCGTCCTCGGCGCGACTCGCGCGTGCCTCCGCCTGGGTGGAGGCCTCCGACGCACCGGCGGAATGCTTCCGCGCGGTGTCGGCGGCCTGCTCGGCCAGAGCGGTGAGCCGCTCCACCGCAGCAACTGCATCCGGCGACAGCGCCGCGCCGTCGCCGGCAGGCGCGCCGCTCGAGCGAAGCGCAGCGAGCTCCTGCCGCAGATCGGCGAGCAGGGCGCGGGCCTCGTCGGCTCGCTGGCGCTCGTCCGCGACCGCGCGGACGAGCCCGTTGAGCTTCGCGTGAGTATCCGCAAGATCCCCCGCGAGCACGCGGTGCTCCTCGATGCGCTCGCCCGTGATGCTCTCGAGCTTGGTCCGGAGGGCGTCGAGTTCCTCTCGCACGCGGCCGTGCTGATCGGCCTGGGCGCGCGCCTCGGCGATCTCGGCGGCCAGGCGCTCGTCGCGCTCCCCGGTCGCGCGCAGCCGCTCCTCGCGCTCGGACTGCTGGGAGGCGAGGCGGCTCGCGAGCTCTTCCACGCGTCCACGCGTCTCGTCCAGTGCGGCGCCGAGCTCCGGCGTGTTCGCGCCGTCGGCACGATCTCGCTCGAGTGCCTCGATCCGCTCGCTGGTCCGCTCCACGAGCTCGCGCAGCTCGGGCGGTGCCTCTGACCCCGTGGCCTCGAGTGCGGCAAGCCGTGTCCGCAGTTCGTCGAGCTCGCCGGCGGGGCTCGTGTCGCGTACGCCCGCCAGCTCGCTTGCGAGCGTCTCGACGCGCTCGCGCAGCTCGGTCAGGGCCCCGGTGAGGGCATCCGTGTCGCCGAATCGATCGCGCGTGTCCGATAGAGCGGTCTCGAGCTGCTCCACGCGCGAGCGCGTATTGCGCAGCTCCGACTCCAGTCGGCGGCGCTCGTCCTCGGCGCCGCGTTCCTTCGCGAGCGCTGCTTCGAGCGCCTCGACCTTCTCGCGCGTAGCGCGCAGCTCGGCAACCGTCGCCCGCGTCTCCTCGAGCTGTGCGCTCAGATGCTCCTGGGCCTGCGGCGTTCCCGCGAGCTCGCGCTCGAGCCGCTCGGCGATCTCGCGCGTCTCCTGGACGGCGGCGCGCGTGCGGTCGCGTTCCTTCTCGGCCGAGGCGCGCATCTCCTCGAGAACGCGCCGGGTCTCGGTCAGCTCGCCGCCGAGCTCCGTGATCTGGGCAGTTGCCTGGGCGACCTCCCCCCGCGTCGCTTCGGCCTCGCCGCGTGCCTCCTCGAGCTCGGCGGTTGTGCCCTCGAGGGCGCGCTCGAGCTCCTCGGACCGCCCGAGCGCCGCCTCAACCGCATCGGCGATCTGACCGGCGGCGGCCAGCGTGGCGGCGTGGTCCGGATCCTCCTCCTCGGGCGGTGGCGGCGCCGGGGACGGCTCGACGAGCGGGCGGAAGGCCACGATCGTGCCGGCAGCCAGGTCCTCGTCGTCGAGACGCGCCTCGCCGCGCATGGCGGCGTTCACCCAGTCGACGACGGTCTTGTGGCTGCGCTGCAGCTGCTGGAGCGCGTTGCCCCGCGGGGCCGCGATCTCGAGCGCCTCCAGGAAGCCGTTGAACTCGAGGCTCTGGCTCATCCCGACGGGGACGAACGTCAGCTTGAGCTCGAGCTCGCTGCCGTCCTTGCGCCGGCCAACCGTCTGGACGACACCGCCGGCGTCGGGCAGCTCGCCCGCCAGCGCGAGCGTCTCGACAAGAGGCCGGCCGAGCATGCGCGCGTTCGGCCAGCCGAAGAGCTCTTCGGCAGGCCGGCTCCAGCGCGTTACGGCGCCGTCGCGATCCGTGAGCACGAAGCGGGCATCGACGAGCTGACGCAGCAGCTCTTCGACTGCCTCCGCCTCGGCGGTCGCGGGACTCGACTCTTCTTTTGCCACCTCAGGTTCGGGTCGGCGGGGGCGCTTCCCGGCGCGACCGGAGGCGGCGACCTATCGCCTATTCGTCCAGATCACTCAAGTCCGTGCTCCAAAGCGCTTTTCACGCCCGCATCGAGCGCGTTCAGGCGGTACAGAGCCAGTGCCTCAGCGGAGCGGAAGCGCCGTCCCGGCAGGGGATCGGCACCATGGTGGGCCAAGATGCAGTGAGAAAGCGCATGCAGCTTCGCCTCCGGGAAGTCGTCGAGCCGCCGCGCCCGCTCCGCGACGAGCTGCTGTCCGAGCGCCACGTGGCCCACCAACGCGCCCGCCTCGCTCAAGGCAATCTCGGCGCCGAGCTGGAACTCGAGTGTCTTCCCCATGTCATGGAGGATCGCGGCCGTGAGCAGCAGGTCAGAGTTCAGCCGCGGGTGGAGAGTGCAGGTCTCGAACGCCAACGTCGCCACCGCGACCGTGTGCTCCAGCAACCCACCCAGGTAGGCGTGGTGTCCGTTGCGCGTGCAGGGAGCGCGCCGGAACTCGGCGCGGAATACGTCGTCGCCGAGGAACGCGTCGAGCAGGGACCGAAGGTCGGCGTCGTAAACCTCGCGTGCGAGATGCTCGAGGAAGCCGTCGAGCTCCTGCACGTCGCGATACGCCACCGGGAGGAACTCGGAGGGGTCGGACACCTCCTCCGCGGCGCGCTTGATCGACCTCAGCTCCACCTGGAGCTCGTCGCGGAAGCGCTCGACTCGGCCCCTCACCGTCACCAGGTCGCCGCGCTCGAACTGCCCGGCGAGAAAGTCGGCGTCGCGGAAGGCCCGGCCGGGGATTGCGCCCGTGCGGTCGCGCAGTTCCACCGCCAGGTAGGCCGCGCCGTTCCGGGCGGTGAGCCGGTCCTTGCGCGTGCACGCATAGACACCCTCGACCTCGCCGCCGGCTCTCAGCTCAGCGATCGTCACGTTCCAATCGTGATCGCCGGATCGGACGTCGGGTACCGTGAGGTTGATGACGGATGTGATCTGGCATGAGCGCCCCGAGCTGCGCGCACCGGTGATGGTGTGCGCGTTCAAGGGCTGGAACGACGCCGGCGAGGCCGCGACCGCAGCGCTCTCGTACATCAAGGGGTCGTTCGACGCTCACGACGTTGGCGGGATCGACCCTGAGGAGTTCTACGACTTCACCGCGGTGCGCCCGACGGTCAAGCTCGGCGAGGGCAAGGTCCGCCAGATCGAATGGCCCGAGAACTCGGTCTCCGTCGCCCAGGTTCCCGGCGCCGACGGTGACCTCGTGCTCCTCCATGGGGTCGAGCCGTCGCTTCGCTGGCGGCGCTTCACCGACGATGTCATTTCCGCGGCTCGCGAGCTCGGCGTCCAGATGGTCATCACGCTCGGCGCGCTGCTCGCCGACGTGCCGCACAGCCGTCCCGTCGGGGTCACGGGGATCACCTCCGACGAGGCTCTGATCGAGCGGCTCGGCTTCGAGCCGCCGAGCTACGAGGGCCCGACGGGCATCGTCGGGGTGCTGCAGCGGGCGTGCGCGGAACAGGGGCTGCCTGCGGTAAGCCTGTGGGCATCCGTCCCGCACTACGTGGCAGCGTCGCCGAACCCGAAGGTCGCTCTGGCGCTGGTGCGGGCGTTCGAGGGCGCGGCGGGGCTGGCCGTTGACGGCGGCGAGCTCGAGGAGGCCGCCGAGGACTACGAGCGCCAGGTCAGCGCCGCGGTTGCGAGCGATCCGGAGGTGAAGGCCTTCGTGGAGCGGCTCGAGAACGCGATGGACGAGGTCCAGGCGGACAACCCGCCCGACGAGGGCCAGCTGCCCTCCGCAGACACGATTGCGAGCGATTTCCAGCGCTTTTTGCGCCAGCGCGGGCCCGAGGAGCCTGGACAAGGGTCCTAGTTTGCGGGCCCCGGGGCGCGGGCACTATCGACCTCATGACCATCGGAACATCGATATTCCTGATCGCCGTCGGGGCGATCCTGAAGTACGCGGTTACCGCGACCGTTGCCGGGATCGAGATCCAGACAGTGGGTCTCATCCTGATGATCGCCGGCGTCGTCGGCCTGGTGATTGGCCTGTTCCTACTCACGCAGACGGACCGGCGCCGCCCAGTCGCCTACGACGACCGCGATCGGGTCGTCCGTTAGCGCGGACTCCGACTAGCCGTCACGTTGCCGCTCTGGCCGACCGCCGCGCTGAAGGGGGCGCGGATGCGGCGGCCGGCCCGGGCGAGGCGGACGAGCGGCCGCGCTGGATGGCGTAGACGCGGCCGCGAGCAGACCCCTATTTCTCTGCCGCGGGGCAGATGATGCGGTAGTCGCAGAAGCGGCAGACGTCGGGGGAGGGCGTCGGCTCGAAGCGCTGCTTCAGGATGCCGCCGGCGATCTCTGCGACCGTGGAGCGCACGCGCTCCAGCTCCTCCTCTGAGTGCTCGACGGGCACATTTTCGCCGGTCAGGACGTAGAAGTAGCTCTGCGCCGAGGTCTCGAGGCCCCACGACTCGCGGGCGCCCATCTGGTACACGGACAGCTGCACGTCCTCGCGCAGCTCCTCCTCGGTCTTCGCGCGGCCCGTCTTGTAGTCGATCAGCTCGTAGGTCCCATCCGGATGGCGGTCCACGCGGTCCACGCGTCCGCGCAGCAGGTGCGGCCCGATCTTGAAGGCGAACGAGCGCTCGAACCAGACCGCCTGCGAGTCGGATTCCTGGTCGCGGCGCCAGTAGCTCTCGAGCGCGGCGACGGCCCGGTCGCGGAACTGGAGCTCGTCGTCGGAGTCGCCGAACCCCGAGCGGCGCCAGGAGGCGTGGAAGAGCTCCATCAGCGACTCCAGCGAGCCGCCGCCCTGCGAGTGGAAGCGCTCGAGCACCTGGTGGAGAACGATCCCGAAGCGCTGGTGGATGGTCGGCTCCTGCGGGATCCGGAAGACCCGCGCGAACTTGTACTTGAGCGGGCAGATCCGGTACGTGTCGATGTCGGAGGCCGAGAGCATCAGGCCGCGGCCGCGGCGGGGGATGAACGGGTCGAGCGACGGCTCCGCTCCGTTCTGCGCCGCGCTCGGGCGCTCGGCGGGGTCGCGTTCGGTGTCGCGCAGCCAGCTGTCGAGCGCGGACTGCTCGAGGATCTCGCGCTGCTCGGGCGTGGCGCACTGGAGCAGGATCTCGTTGAGCGCAGGCAGGGCGGCCTCGAGCGACTGTCCCTCCTTCGCCCGCTCGATCAGGGCGGCGACCTTGATCAGCTCGAGATAGCGCGAGACGGCCTGGTCCACGTCCAGATAGGTGTCGAGACGCATCTCGCCGAGCCGGCCGCCCATCCGCGCGACGGTGTCGAGCAGCTCGTCGCGCATGATCCGGAAGGTGGAGTGGAGACCCTCGGCGGGACCGAACAGCTCCTCCTCGAAGACCTCCTCCTCGACGCCCACGGCCGCCATCGCCTCCTCGTAGAACGGCGACGGCCGCGGGTTCGCACCCTGCTGGTCGCCCTCGGCCCAGGCCAGTACAACGCCCTTTCGCGCGCGGGTGATCGCGAGGTGGAGGAGCTTTCGCATCTCTGCCTCGTGGGCTTCACGGCCAACCCCTCCGGGCCGGGCTCGCTTCATCAGCTCCTGTGGCACCGCGTCGCTCTCGGGCCGGTAGGGCCCCGGCATCTGCGCCGCCGACAGGCCGAGGACGAAGACGTGGTCGAACTCGAGGCCGCGCGACGCACCCATCGTCATCACCTGGACGGCGGGGGCTGTGGGCGTCCCCGTGGCCTCCTCCTCGCGGAGGCCGGATTCCGCCACGGCGGCGAGATATCGCGTGAAGTCACGCGCCGTGGCGTGCGGCTCCCTCCGCATGTAGGCGGTGGCGAGCTCGGACAACTTCGCGATGTTCCGGAGCCGCTCGACCGTGTCGGCATGGGTGGCGAACACCTGCTGGCGGCGGAGGCCGATCCGTTCGATCAGGCGCAGCACGAACGCGTCCGGGCGCCGGTCCTCGAAGGCGTTGGCCGCCGAGCGGTAGAGGCGCAGGAAGACGCGCGCGCGATCGCGCCCCTCCTCGGAGAGCTGAGGCCCCTCGAGAGCGGCAGCCACGGCAGAGGGCATGTCCAGCTTGCGACGCCGAGCAAGCTGCGTGAGGCGTGCGACGTCGACCGAGCGCAGCTCGACCGGTGACCGGCTGAGAGCGCGCACCACGGCGCCCGAGTCGTTCGGGTCAGCCAGCGCGCGAAGCCACGCGAGCACGTCGCGGACCTCGGCGCGCTGGAAGTAGGCCGCCGCTCCGCAGGTCCGCGCGGGCACGGCGCGCTCCTCGAGCGCCGACGCGATCAGCGAGCCCTCGCTCTTCACAGACCGCACCAGCACCGCGATCCGCTCGGGAGCCACTCCGTTTGCGATCAGCTGCTCGGCCTCGGCTGCGACGGCCTGGGCCTGAGCGCGCTCAGAGCGGGCGCGCCAGAGGCGCACGCGGCCGCCGCTGACGCCGGTGAGCCGCCCTGGAAGCACGGCGGCTGCGGTGTCGAGGATGCGGCGGCCGGAGCGGCAGTTGCGCTCCAGCTTCACGACGCTCGCGTCGGGGAGCTCCTCCAAGAAGCGGGCGTCGGAGCCGACGACGGTCACCTGCTGGTGATCCTCGATCAGGAGCCGGAGCAGCATCCCCTCGGCGAAGGTCGTCTCTTGATACTCGTCCACGAGCAGCTGCTGAAAGCGCCGCGCCACACGCTCGCGCACATGTGGCCGCTCGTGGAGCAGCTGGAACGCCCGCAGCACCAGGTCGCCGAAGTCGAGCGCGCCGCGCTCGGCCAGCAGTCGGTCGTGGTCTGCGTAGAGCCGCGCGAACTCGCGCTCGCGGGCGGCGCGTGCCCGCTCCGCGTCGGTCTGCGCCCTCGCGGCGGACCGCTCGGCATAGGCCTCGTAGTCGGCCGACGAGACCATCTCGCTCTTGAGCCGATCGATCCGCGACACGAAGCTTGCCAAGAGCGGCGCGGGGTTGCCTCGGATCTCGTGTGCGCGAAGGGACAGGTCGTCGATCCGCTCGAGCAGGAGGGCAAGCCGGTCTGCCGGCGTGACGGGCGAAAGGAACGGGTCCACGCCCGCCTCGAGCGCCTCGTCCTGGACGAGGCGAAGGGAGAAGGAGCGGAAGGTCTCGACGTGGAGCTCCTCGTACGGTGACTCGAGCAGAGCCTCGATCCGCTCGCGGAGCTCCGCCGCGGCAGGCGCCGAGAACGTGAGCGCCAGGATCTGCTCGGCGGCGAGGCCCCGGTCCACCAGCCACGCGAAACGGCGCGCGACGGTCTGGGTCTTGCCGGTGCCCGCCCCGGCAACCACGACCAGCGGGCCGTTGGAGTGCGTGACGGCCGCCTCCTGCGCGCGGTTCAGGCCGTCGAGGGCTACGGTCATCGGCGCCTAGGATACGCCGCAGCGTGCCCCTGCCAGACAGCACCGATTGGCTCGGCTTCTGCCGCCGCGCGGCGGGCGCGGCAAGGGACGCTGTCCACGCCTACGCGTCCACGGCGGAGCGTGCCGTGGAGACCGGCAGGGGCGAGGGCGGCGACACCGCGTACGTGATCGACCGGGCGGCGGAGGACGCCGTGTTCACGGAGATCGAGGCGCTGGAGTGCCCGCTCACCGCGATCTCGGAGGAGCGTGGAGAGGTCCAGGTCGCCGGCGGCGGCGACGTCCGGGTCGTCATCGATCCGGTGGACGGCTCTCTCAATGCCAAGCGAGGCCTGCCGTTCGCATGCGTGTCGATCGCAATCGCTTCGGGATCACGAATGGCCGATGTCGACGTGGGCTGGGTCGCAGAACTGGATCCGCGCCTCTCCGAGGACGACGAGCCGCGGCCCGGGCGCGATTGGTGGGCGGTGAAGGGAGAGGGGGCGTTTCGCGACGGCGAGCCGCTCGCGCGGCTGCGCCCCGGCCCGCTCGAGGTCCTTGGGCTCGAGACCGCACGTCCCGAGCTGGTTGCGGCATCGGCGCCGGCGATCGCGTCCGTGGACGCACGCCGGCTGCGGGTGCTCGGCTCGGTGGCAATGACCCTCTGCCTGGTGGCGGCGGGCCAGCTGGACGGAATGCTCTCGCTCCGCCCGATCCGCTCGGTGGACGCCGCAGCCGCCCAGCTGCTCGTGACCGAGAGCGGAGGCGCGGTGACATTCCCGGCAGCCGACGACCTGTCGCTGGAGATGCGCTCACCAGTGTTCGCGGCCCGCGATGCCGAGCTCCTCGAGCGCCTGCGCAGCGCATTTCGCTGAACGACGAGCATGAGGGGACCGGGTTGGGCGTTTTGTGTACCCACCTCGGGACATAAGGCGCCCCACCCTCATGAGCCACCCCTCGCCGCTGTCGTTCGCCTGCACTACCCCTGCCGCCGAGATTGACGCGACGCCCGAATGGGCATCTGGACTACCTCCATGGCCCGACTGCGAAGAGCCGATTGCTCCGGTCCCGGCATTCGCCGCCGGCGGCGCGGCAAGGGCTTCGAGTACCTCGATGACGATGGCCGGCGCGTAACCGAGCCGAGCGTGCTTCAGCGCATCCAGGAGCTCGCCATCCCCCCGGGGTGGGAGGACGTCTGGATCTGCCCGTGGCCGATGGGCCACATCCAGGCGACCGGGACGGATGCGGCCAGGCGCAAGCAGTACCGCTACCACGACAAGTGGCGCGAGCGGCGCGATGCGCAGAAGTTCGAGGAGATGATCGACTTCGCGCGCGCCTTGCCGCGGCTGCGGGAGCGCGTGGCGAGGGACATGCGGCGCAAGGGGATGCCGCGCGAGAAGGTGCTCGCCTGTGCCATGCGGCTGCTCGACAGGGGCTTCTTCCGCATCGGCTCCGAGAATTACGCGGAGGAGAACGAGACCTATGGGATCGCCACCATGCGCAAGCGGCACGTGAGCGTCTCAGGCGACCAGGTCACCTTCGACTACGAGGCGAAGGGCGGCCAGCGCCGCGTGCAGTCGATCGGCGACCCCAAGGTGGCGGACATCGTGAGCGCCCTCAAGAAGCGACGCGGCGGCGGCGAGGACCTGCTCGCCTTCAAGGAGCGCGGCCGCTGGGTCGACGTGAAGTCGGCTGACATCAACGCCTACCTGAAGGAGGCCACCGACGCCGACTTCAGCGCCAAGGACTTCCGCACCTGGAGCGGGACGGTGCTCGCCGCCGTCGCCCTGGCGGTGGCCGGCATTGCCTCCAACTCGAAGAGCTCGCGCAAGCGCGCCAAGACGCGCGCGGTGAAGGAGGTCGCGCGCTACCTCGGCAACACGCCGGCGGTGTGCCGGGCGTCATACATCGACCCACGTGTGTTCGACCGCTTCGACGGCGGCCTGACGATCGGCGGCGCGCTGCCGGAGCTCGTCGAGGACACCGGCCCGTGGCCCGACGTCCAGCGAGCGGTCGAGGAGGCCGTGCTCGACCTGATCTCGCACAACCGCGAGTCCGACCTCGTCGAGGAGGGCGTGGAACTCGCTGCGGTCGCGTAGGAGGGGCACGCTCAGTCGCGGCGGCCGAAGTCGGTCGTGTAGGTGCCGCCGCCCGTCCCGACCGGGGTGCCCGAGGCGATCCCGATACCGATGTGCCGGAAGGACCGGCTCAGGATGTTCGCCCGGTGGCCGGGGCTGTTCATCCACGAACGGGCGATCGAGCGCGGAGTCGAGCGGCTTCCCGAGCCCCACGCGATGTTCTCGCCGACACCCCAGCTCCGGGCGCCCGACAGGTAGCCGCTGGCCCGGATGCGGTCGACGAAGGTCGTCCCGTCCGGGGACGTGTGCGAGAAGAATCGCTCGCGGACCATGGCGCGCGAATGCCTCCGCGCGGCCGTCCCGAGCTTCCGGTTCAGCTGCAGCGGGGTCAGCTCGTGGCGCGCCCGCCGGGCGTTCAGCACGCACAGCGTGGCGCGCACGAGGGCGCGCTTCGTGGCGTTCTCCGGCAAGGCGCCGGCGTTCTTGCACGCCGCGGAGG
>JBKPME010000005.1:0-19247 GCA_046731915.1 Actinomycetota bacterium | reverse complement strand
GGCGCGGCGAGGACTTCTCCAACCCCGTGATCGCGGTCAATCACGACGCCTGCATCCTCTGCGACCGCTGCGTGCGGGCGTGCGACGACATCCAGGGCAACGACGTCATCGGCCGCTCGGGCAAGGGCTACGCCACGCGTATCGCCTTCGACCTGAATGACCCGATGGGCGAGTCATCGTGCGTGACGTGCGGGGAGTGCGTCGCGGCCTGCCCGACAGGGGCGCTCGTCAACAAGCCGATCAACGACGTGCCGATCAAGCCGCGCTCGGAGCTCGAGTCGGTCGAGACCGTCTGCCCGTACTGCGGGGTCGGCTGCGCGCTCACCTACCACGTCGACCGCGAGCGCAACGCGATCTCGTTCGCCGAGGGCCGCGAGCAGCCGGGTAACCACAGCCGGCTGTGCGTGAAGGGCCGCTACGGGTGGGACTACGCCTCAAACCCGCAGCGGCTGACCGTGCCGCTCATCCGCCGCGAGGGCTCGTATCCCAAGGGCCCGCTGTCGAGCGACGTGCGCGGAGAGGGCAGGGGGCGGCGTAAGCCGGGCGGAATCGTCGACTACGACGAGGTCCTGCCGCACTTCCGCGAGGCGACCTGGGAGGAGGCGCTCGCCCTCGCCGCCGGCCGCCTGAAGGCCATTCACGCCGAGCACGGCCCCGGCGCCATCGCCGGCTTTGGCTCGGCCAAGTGCTCGAACGAGGAGGCGTACCTGTTCCAGAAGCTCATCCGGGCGGGCTTTGGGACCAACAACGTCGACCACTGCACGCGCCTGTGTCATGCGTCGAGCGTGGCGGCCCTGTTCGAGGGCGTCGGGTCCGGCGCCGTGTCCACGACCTACGGGGACATCGTCAACGCCGAGGTGGCGATCATGGCCGGGACGAACACCACGGCGAACCACCCGGTCGCCTCCTCGTTCTTCAAGCAGGCGCGGCGCCGCGGCACGAAGATGATCGTGGTCGACCCGCGCCGAGAGCGGATCGCCGACCACGCCGACATCTTCTGCCAGATCAAGCCGGGCACCGACGTGGCCTTCTACAACGGCGTGATGCACGAGATCATCAACCTCGGCCTGGTCGACCGCCAGTTCATCGCCGACCGGACCACGAACTACGGCGAGCTGGCCAAGACGGTCAAGGAGTACCCGCCCGACAGAGCGGCGCAGATCTGCGGGATCGACGCGGAGGTCATCCGCACCGTCGCGAGGCTGTGGGGGGAGGCGAACACGGCGATCGTCTTCTGGGGCATGGGGATCTCGCAGCACACGACCGGCACCGACAACGCCCGCTGCCTGATCGCGCTCTGCTCCATCACCGGCCAGGTGGGCCGGCCGGGCACGGGCCTGCACCCGCTGCGCGGCCAGAACAACGTCCAGGGGGCATCGGACGCCGGGCTGATCCCGATGATGTACCCGGACTACCTGCCCGTGGACCAGGAGGGGGCTCGCGAGACCTTCCAGGAGCGGTGGGGCCGCGAGCTCGATCCCAACCGCGGGCTGACCGTCACCGAGATCGTCGCCTCGGCGCTGCAAGGCGGCGTGCGCGGCATGTACATGATGGGCGAGAACCCGTTCCTGTCGGACCCGAACATCAACAAGGTCCGCAAGGCGCTTGCCGCCTTGGAGTTCCTCGTCGTGCAGGACATCTTCCTCACCGAGACCGCGGAGTTCGCCGACGTGATCCTCCCCGCCACGTCCTACATGGAGAAGGAGGGCACGTACACGAACACCGACCGGCGTGTGCAGATCGGCCGGAAGGCCCTCGATCCGCCCGGCGAGGCACGGCTGGACTGGCAGATCATCCAGGAAATCTCGAACCGCATCGGTCTGGAGATGAACTACCGGTCGGCGAGCGAGATCTTCGACGAGCTCGTGTCGGTGATGCCCAACTACGCGGGGCTGTCGTACGACAACCTGGGCGCGATGGGCAAGCTGTACCCCAACCCGGACCCGGAGCATCAGGACGGGACGGTCGTGCTGTTCGACGAGCGCTTCGGCACCGACGACGGAAAGGCGCACCTCGTGCCGGCCGAGTGGCTGCCGGCCAAGGAGCTGCCGAACGACGAGTTCCCCTTCGTGCTCAATACGGGCCGCCTGCTCGAGCACTGGCACACCGGGTCGATGACGCGGCGCTCCTACGCTCTGGACGCGATCCAGCCCGAGGCGCACGTATACCTCAACCTGGAGGACGCCAAGCGGATGGGCATCGCCTCGGGCGACTTCGTGCGTCTCACCAGCCGGCGCGGGTCCGTCGAGCTGCGCGCGCTGCTCTCGCACCGTGACAACCCCGGGACCTGCTTCCTCCCGTTCCACTTCCGCGAGGCCGCCGCCAACGTGCTGACGATCGACGAGGTCGATCCCACCGCGAAGATCCCCGAGTTCAAGTTCTGCGCCGTCAAGGTCGAGCGGATCGGCACCGCCGTGAAGCACGACTCAGCGACAGTGCGGGAGGGGGTGTGATGGCCGGCGGGAGCGGGGCGAGCGGGAACGGCCGCGTGGGTCTGCGCGTGCAGCCCCGCCCGCCGGGCACGGAGGCCCGCGCCGGGAAGTTCCCCGGTCCCAGCCTCATCCCCGCGCTGGTCGCGATCCAGCGCGAGCACGGCTGGCTGCCGCGCGAGGAGCTCGTGCGGCTGTCGCAGGAGGTGCGACGGCCGCTGTACGAGATCGAGGGCCTGATCTCCTTCTACCCGCACTTCAAGACCGAGCCGCCGCGCAAGGTGCATCTCGCGGTCTGCCACGACCTCTCGTGCTGGCTGCACGCGTCCGACCAGCGGATCACCGAGCTCCGAGCTCGGTACGGCGCAGATGTGGAGGTCGAGCTGCACGAGGTGTCGTGCCTGGGGCGCTGCGACGCCGCCCCCGCGATCGCCGTCGACGAGCAGCCGGCTTCGTTCGCGCAGGCCGAGGAGCTCGTGGACGCCGCCCGTTCGGGAGAGCCGCCGCCGACCCCCGCCACGCGGCCGGACAGGACCTTCCCGAACGATCCATACGCGGCAGACGACCAGCGCTACCGCGTGCTGCGCCGTCTGCTGAGTGACGAGCTGACGAACGACGAGGTCGTGAATGCGGTGAAGGGCTCCGGCTTGCGCGGCATGGGGGGCGCGGGGTTCCCGACCGGGAAGAAATGGGAGCTGGTGGCCGCGCAGGAGGCCACTCCGCACTACGCGATCTGCAACGCCGACGAGTCCGAGCCCGGCACCTTCAAGGACCGTCAGATCATGGCCGAGCAACCGCATCTGGTTGTCGAGGGCCTCCTCCTGGGCATGCTCGTCACGGGCTGTGAGGAGGGGTGGATCTTCATCCGCCACGAGTACGGGCCGGAAGAGGCCGTGCTGCGCGAGGAGCTCGAAGCAATCGAGTCCGAGGGCCTGATCGGGGCGGACGTGCTCGGCTCAGGCCGCCGGCTGCGCGTCGAGATCTTCACCTCCCCGGGCGGCTACATACTCGGCGAGGAGTCCGCGCTGCTCGAGTGCATGGAGGGCCACCGCGGCGAGCCGCGCAACAAGCCGCCGTTCCCGGGTGTGTACGGGCTATGGGGAAAGCCCACGCTCATGAACTCGGTCGAGACGTTCGCCCACGTGCCGATCATCGTCGAGCGCGGCGCCGAGTGGTGGAAGGATCAGGGCGCGGGCGACGCCACCGGCCTCAAGTTCTTCGCGGTGTCCGGCCACGTCGAGCGGCCGGACGTGTACTGCGTGCCGATGGGCACGCCTGCCCGCGAGCTGATCGAGCTCGCCGGAGGCGTTAGCGGCGGCGCGGAGCTGCTGTCCTTCCAGCCGGGCGGCGCGTCGTCGAACTTCCTGGGTCCGGACGACCTCGACGTACCGCTGGACTTCGAGCCGCTTGCGGAGGCGGGCTCGATGCTCGGCTCTGGTGCGCTCACGGTCGTAGCCGAGGGCACTGACCTGCTCGCCGCGGGCACGAACGTCCTGCGCTTCTTCCGGAACGAGTCGTGCGGCAAGTGCGTTCCCTGCCGGGTGGGCTCCCACAAGGCGCACGAGCTGCTGACCGACCTGCTCGAGCAGGGGCTCGGGGCCGATGACGTGGACGACAGCATCGTTGAGCTCGAGGAGACCCTCCGTCTCACCTCGATCTGCGGGCTCGGTCAGGTGGCGCTGGGGCCGGTGACGAGCGTGTTGGGGCTGGAGCGCGGGGGCAGAGCCGCGCGCCCGCAACCGCGGTAGCGCCATGGGCGTCCTGAAGCGAAGAGTGCTCAACGGCCACGAGACGGTGGCGGAGTGGTCGCCCGAGGACCCCGCCTCGCTCGAGGCGGCCCAGCAGCTCTTGCAGCGCGAGCTCGAGGCCGGCTACATGGCGGTGCGCGCCGAGGGCGACGAAAACGAGCCGCTCACGGAGCTGCCGGCGGATGCCGACGTCGTCATCCTCACGATGCCGATGGGGGGCGGCTAGGCGCCGCATGAGGTTTGCCGTTCTCGGCGCGGGCGCGATCGGCGCGTACGTGGGCGCGGCGCTGGCGCGCGGCGGCGCCGACGTGCACCTGATCGCCCGGGGGGACAACCTCGAGGCGATGCAGCGGGAGGGGGTTCGCGTGCGATCGGAGCGCGGCGACTTCGAGGCCCATCCACCGGCCACCGACGACCCGAACGAGATCGGGCCGGTCGACTTCGTCTTTCTCGGCCTGAAGGCGAACTCGTACGCCGAATCCGGGCCCCTGCTGGAGCCGCTGTTGCACGAGAACACTGCCGTCGTGGCCGGCCAGAACGGCATCCCGTGGTGGTACTTCCACAAGCTCCAGGGTCCGTACGAAGGGCACCGCATCGAGGCGGTGGACCCGGACGGGGAGGTGTCGCGCGTGATTCCACCGGAGCGCGCAATCGGCTGCGTCGTCTTCGCCGGCACGGAGTTGGCCGAGCCCGGAGTGGTCGAGCACCACGAGGGGACGCGCTTCTCGATCGGGGAGCCGGACGGCTCCGTCTCCGAGAGGTGCGAGCAGTTCAGCGAGGCCATGGTCGCGGGCGGCCTGAAGTGTCCGGTCGAGGAGCGGCTCCGGGACGAGATCTGGGTCAAGCTGATGGGCAACGTCGCGTTCAACACGCTCAGCGTCCTGACCCGTGCGACGTACGCGGACATGTGTCGCCACGCGCCGACGCGTGCCCTCGCGACGTCGATCATGGAAGAGGCGCTCGAGATCGCCGATGCCGTGGGCGCTGAGCCCTCGGTCTCGATCGAGCGGCGGTTGGAGGGCGCCGAGAGGGTGGGCGACCACAAGTCCTCCACGCTGCAGGACCTCGAGGCCGGCAAGCCCCTGGAGCTCGCCGCCATCGTCGACAGCGTCGTCGAGCTGGCGGACCTCACCGGTGTCCCCGCGCCCAGCCTGCGCGCCGTCTCGGCCGCCAGCGGCCTATTGGCGGAGACGGCCGGGCTCCGCTGACAGCAGCGCCTCACGCTCGTGCTGCGTGAGCTCCCGTGACCGACGGCTTTGCTCGTCCCAGGCCACAAGAACTGCCCGCCCCTCGACGGCCACCTCGCCGTCCGGCAGCAGCAGGCGGTTGTCAAGCTCCACACGCGAGCGACCCAGCTCGGCGACCCGGCACTCGCCGATCAGGTAGCGGTGCTCGATGCGGACCTCCCGGCGATAGTCCAGCTCGACGTGCACGAGAACGTAGCCGGTGAACGGCAGGTCCGGCAGGGTGTGGCCGAAGAACGCTGCGCGCACCTCTTCGAGGAGCTCGTGGTAGACGGCCTGGTTGACATGCCCGAGTGCGTCCATGTCCCGGTGGCGCAACGGCAGCTCGGCTCGCACCGGCGTCGGCTGGTCACTCGTCATCTGTTGCTCCAAGCACGGATGGGATTTGAGGCGAGCACCATGACACGCCGTTGGGCCGAGCCGTGGATGCTGCCGGTGAAGAAGGTGTGGCAGCGAGTTGATCGCTGGATGTCACGGTACCGAGAGGCCCTCGCCAGGTCCGCGACGGACGCTGGTGTCTGGGAGCCATGGCTCAGGCAGCGAGCAGAGCGTGAGCGTGCGAAGGCGAGGGAGGACCGCACCGGTCACGCCGGCTGACGGCGCTCCGATCGCTCCGGTGCCGCCGGTGCGTGATCCGGTGCCACCGGGCGCGCTTCATCGCCCAGCCTGCGCGGCCCATGAGCATGGAGGCGCTAGGCCTCCCGTCGCGCCCGGCGGCGTTAGGATCCTCCGACCAGCACCCGCATCAGGAGGAGCGGTATGAGGATCGTGGTGGGCTACGACGGATCAGAATCCGCCAAGCGTGCCCTGGAGCGGGCCAGTTCCATCTCGACGGACCAGGATCAGGTACTCGTCGTTGCGGCTGCGGAGTTTCACGCCCGAGCCCCAACCACGGAGGGCGCTCACCTCGACCCGTCCGAAGTCCAGCGCCGGCGCAACGATCTCGATGAGGCGCAGGCCTTTTTATCGGAGCGCGGGGTTCAAGCAGAAATGATGGACGCCCAAGGTGACCCGGGGACAGTGATCGTAGAAGCGGCGAAGGATGCCGACCTGGTGATCGTTGGAACCCGCGGCCTGAATCCCGTCCAGCGCATACTGCTCGGCTCGGTCAGCTCCAAGGTCGTCCATCGGGCGGACTGCGATGTCCTGGTCGTGCGCTGAGCACGAGGTCTCAAGCAGGCTCCCCGCGCTCCCGCACGACGACTGACAAACTGGACCCCGGCGCGGTCCATTCGGGGTCCAAACTGAGCGAACGTCAGAACATCCGAGAGCCCTCCGTACCGCTTGGTTGAGCCAAGCGTCCTAAGAGAAGCGCGATCAGTCGGGCTGGGGGCCGAAAGGTCGCTGGGTCAAATCGAGTCGCCCCGATCACAGTCATAACCCTGCACCGTCTTCCCACCGCCGCAGGTCAATCTGACTGCTGGTCAGATGCAGGTGCGCGAGCTCGACGCAATGGCGGTTGTTAGCTAGTCAAACCGGGCGTCCCCTCTGTGTTGAGCAGCTAGCTCCGTCAGCGAGCGCCTCGGGACTTCGGACGAAGCGCCATGCGGGTCCCGATGCTCGCGGCGGACTTCGTCGTCGGCCCGGTGGGCCGGAGGTTGCAGCGCGTACGGCCCGGCAGGGGCGGCGCCGGAAGGAACGAAGGGACGATCGAGCGACCACGACTTGGCAGAGGAGGTTCTGATGTTGGTTAGAGCCATCGCGCGATGGCTTGGATGCGCGATCGGCGCGGCTCTGTTCGCGAGCTCAGCGGCGTTGGCCGCAGCTCCGCATACCGTGCTGCCGGGGGAGACGCTCTGGTCGATCTCCGCTGCGAACAATTTGACTACGCGGACGGTCGCCGTCTACAACGGCCTGCCTGAGACCGCGCAACTCGTCGTCGGAACGACCGTTTATGTGCCGACGGTTCAGGAGGGTGCGGCCACTCTTGCCTCGGGGGTGCCGGCCGTGGCACCACCGACTCTCGGCAGCCCCGCGTCGGGGAACGCTGACGCTGGCGCGCCCGCGGCGGAGAGTTCGATCACAACAATCACTTCCGCCCCGGGCATGGGTCATATTCCCTCGCCCTACGGCGAGCTTCATCTCCTCCCCGCTGCCGCAGACGCTTGGAACGCGATGCACGCCGAGGCGTTGAGCGCCTATGGAACCGACATATACCCGGCGGGGCCGGTCTCGGCGTACCGCACGTACGAGCAACAGGCGGAGCTCTACCGCGCCTTTCTGGCCGGCTACGGCGCGCCGGCCAACCCGCCCGGCAGCTCCTCGCACGAATTGGGGACCGCAGTCGACCTCGAGAGCCCCGAGATGCGCTGGATCATCGACCAGATCGGCTGGAAGTACGGCTGGACAAAGATCCACGCTCCCGGCGAGTGGTGGCACGTGGACTACCTCGGCGGCTGACAAGGGCCTGGTCGTCCCACGCTCGCGTGGCCGCCGAACCGGCGCTGGTGCGCGGGACCGCGGTAGTACCGACTGCATCATCCTATGCGTCCAAGGAATTCGCTGGCGCCGACGATGGAGACAGTGGGGACCCGGTGAGACGCATAGACGCGGGTCGCTTGCCGGCTCCAGGACGTGTGATTCGCGACATGTCGGGGTAGGGGCCTGCCGATGGAGCGCTCGCACGCTGGGGACCCCAATCGGCCGACCCGAGGCCGAGCAACGGACCGCGCAGATAGCTGGATGGCTAATGGCCCTCACCTTCTTCACGTCGATCCCGGCGGCGTTGATTCTGTACAGCCCGATCCTGAACGAGGCCGACTACATCCTCGGGTCGGGTGACGACACTCGTATCACGCTCGGCGCCTTATTGGAGATCTTCCTGATGATCGGCAACATCGGCACGCCGGTCGTGATGTTCCCGATTCTGAGGCGACAGCGAGACCCTCTCGCTCAGCTATGTCGCGTCCCGCACCGTTGAAGCAACGATCATCGGTGTCGGCGCCATCAGTCTCCTGTCGATCCTGACGCTGCGCGACGACTTGGCGGGGTCGATCGGCACAGATGGCGGATCGCTCGAGGTCGTCGGCCAATCGCTGGTTGCGGTCCACGACTGGACGTTCCTGCTAGGGCCGGGATTCTGCGTCGGCGTGAACGGCATCCTGTTGGGTTACCTGATGTACAGCACCGGCTTGATGCCTCCACGCCTTGCGATGTTCGGGGTGGTCGGCGGCCCGCTGATCTTCGGCTCGTCGATCGCTGTGTTGTTCGGTGCCTACGAGCAAGACGGCGCTCACGCCATCTTCTCGCTTCCCGAGGCCATCTTCGAAGCGGCGTTCGCGATCTACCTGATCGTCAAGGGGTTCCGGCCGTCTCCGGTCCTCTCCGGAGCGCCGGCCATGTAGGCCGCCTCATCCGTTGGGCGATTCAGTCTGGCCGTTCAGCCGGCGCGCCGTCGAGCCGCTCGGCCAGTTCGACGATCAGGCCCTCGGGTCCGCGGACGTAGCAGAGGAGGAAGGTGTTTTCGAAGGCGACGATCTCCCCGACCGTTTCCCACCCGGCCTCTCGGACGCGGTCGACGACGCCACGCACGTCGTCGACCTTGAAGGCGACGTGCCGGAGCCCAGGACGGTTCGCGGCCGGCGCCAGCTCTTGAGCGCCGGCGGAAGGCGAGTGGAAGCGCACCAGCTCGAACGTGTCGCTGCCGTCGGGGGCGCGAGCCATCACGACCTCGACTGTCACGTTCTCGAGACCAATGATCCGATCGATCCACTTGCCGCTGAACACCCCGGGCTCGCCGCAGTCGAAGCCGAGCAGCGCAAGAAACCGGACTGTCTCGTCGAGGTCCTCGACGACAAGACCGATGTGGACGAAGCTGGTGACGCCGGGGCGTTGGCTGTCCATTGAGGTCAAACGACTCGCTCGAGATCGCGGGCGGCCGGAGTCGTGAGAATACGAGGAGCGGTAGTGAGCTCGCAACGGGAGTCGGGCAGTAGAACCCAGTGCGCGGGTGGTGCGGCGGCGCAGACGGCGTGATTGCGCGCGCAGAGCGAACCTGATCCAGTCGCCCCGACTACCGGTCGCCGCGCGACGCGAGCCCGCATGGGATGGTCGCGTCCGCGATTCGCGCGACGCGATAGGTTCGCTGGGATGGGTCTGGAGACGCACGGGCGGTGGCCCTGGGTTGCGGCGGGCCTGGTCGTGCCGACGTGGTCGTTGGCGGCCGCGCGCGGCGGCGAGCTGCGCGAGGACGGTGTGTGGGTGGCGGGGCTGGCGTTTCCCATCCTGGTCAGCCACCAGTCCGAGGAGTGGGTGTGGCCTGGTGGTTTCCTGCCGTTCTGCAACAAGCGGCTGCTGGGCAGCGACCGGCCGGACTGGCCTTTGAGCGAACGCGATGGCTTCCACGTGAACGTCACTGCCGGCTGGCTCAGCGCCGTCGCCGGGCGCGCTCTCGCGGCGGACGCCTGGCGTTGCCGCAGGTGTGCTCTTGATGGAGGCAGCCAACGTGCTCATGCACGCTTCCATGCTGTGAGAGAGCGTCGCTACAACCCCGGCGTCGTGACGGCCGCGGCGCTGATGGTTCCGCATGCCGCGGCCGGGGCTCGCTGGCTGGCGCGTTCCGGGCGTATGTCGCGTCGGCAAGGCCTCCTGGCGAGCGCCGTCGGAGGCGCCTTTGCCGGACTAGCACCGGCGATGAAGGTGCGGATGCGCCGTGCTTCGCGGCTGTCGCCCGACGGTTGAAGCCGGCGCCTCTGCGTTCGCGCCGTAAAAGCAGCCGCGCCTAACTGGCGACATGTACGCGGTTATCTGAGCCCGTCGTACCGCCGCAGCACCGACTGCATCGTCCTATGCGTCCAGAGAGTTCGCTGGCGCCCACCACCGAGACATCGGAGATGCGGTCTTCTCCTTCCTTGGACAGAGCAGAATCCGCAGCGTGTGCTGCTCCGGCCGTGTCTCTCTCACCCCTGGTCGGTAGCGAAGTCCTCAATCGGCGGCTTGTGGCGCCGCTCTGGCGCGTCTTACCCTGGAAGCGCTCCGCCATCGACACGAGGGGACTGGCGGTGTCCTGGATGGGTGAGCAGGCGCCGCCTGCGGCTCGTCTCGGACAACGGGTCCGAACTGAAATGCGCTCGACGCTCAACGCGCCTCGCCGAACGGCGCCACGGTGCTCGCCGTGACGGCGGCTCGATGACCCTGGCCGCGCGGCGACTTGCGACGATCGCGGCGATCATGCTTGCCGTTCTCGGCCCGTGGCCGGCTGACGCCGCGGCCGACCCCGTGATCGCGGCGGCCGGCGACATCGCCTGCGACCCAAGCGACCCCGGCTACAACGGCGGCCGCGGGACTGCTCACCGTTGCCGGCAGCGTGCCACCTCGAACCTTCTCGTTGGGGCCGGTCTTGCAGCGGTGCTCCCACTTGGCGACATCCAGTACGACAGCCCGTCAGCCTCGAACATCAAGGCGGTCTACGACCGAACCTGGGGCCGCGTGAAGTCCATCAGCCGTCCGGTGCTCGGCAACCACGACGGGGCCGGGAACTCCTTCTTCGACTACTTCAACGGGCGGGGTGCGATGAAGGGGCGCGCCGGCCGGCGTGGGCGGGGCTACTACAGCTACAACCTCGGCGCCTGGCATATCGTCGCGCTGAACTCGAACTGCACCCATGTGTCGTGCGGGGCGGGGTCGATTCAGGAGCGCTGGCTGCGCCGCGACCTCGCCCGCCATCGGTCGGCGTGCACGCTCGCGTACTGGCACCATCCGCGCTACAGCTCGGGTCACGACGGCAGCCACATCACTCTGCAGGCGTTCTGGAAGGACCTTTACAAGGCGGGTGCCGAGATAGTCCTGTCTGGCCACAGCCATGACTACGAGCGCTTCGCTCCGCGCAACGGCAGCGGCAAGACGAGCAAGATCGGCATCCGCCAGTTCGTGGTCGGCACCGGCGGCGCGTTCATGACCGGCCTTGGGTCATCGCGGCTCGGGGGAAGCCAGGTAGCTCAGAACCACACGTTCGGAGTCCTGAAACTCAGACTTCATGCTCGGCGCTACGGCTGGCGGTTCGTCCCGATAGCGGGAAAGACGTGGACGGACTCGGGCTCCGGCCGCTGCCATGGCCCTAGAGGGGCGTAAGCACCCGCACGCGCGTCCCGCGAGCGGGGCGTCGTCCAACGCGCCCAGGAACGCGATTTCGCGCAAGGCGGAGGCCCTTTCACCTGGTCGACGGCTGATCGCGCACCCGCGCGTGAGCGTGTTGCACGGGATAGGCTCGCGGCCGTGGGCAGCGCGGACGTACCATGACCCGGGTTGCGGCGGCCGTCGTACAGGCCGCTCCCGTGGCGTTCGACGTGGAGGCGACCGTCGCCAAGGTCGAGCGGCTGACGGCGGACGCCGGCGCAGGCGCGGCGAGCCTGGTGCTGTTCCCGGAAGCGTTCCTGTCGTGCTACCCGCGCGGGATCACCTTCGGCGCGACGGTCGGCGCGCGTAGCGCGGAGGGACGCGTGTGGTTTCGGCGGTACTGGGAGTCGTCGGTCGACGTCCCCGGACCCGTGGTCGACCGGCTCGGCGGGATCGCGCGTGAGCACGGCGTCTTCCTGATCATCGGCGTCATCGAGCGCGACGGCGGCACGCTGTACTGCACGGCGTTGTTCCTCGGCCCGGATGGTGCCTTGCTCGGCAAGCACCGGAAGCTGATGCCGACCGCCGCCGAGCGGCTGGTCTGGGGCTACGGCGATGGCTCGACGCTACCGGTGCTCGACACCGCCGCCGGCCGCCTCGGCGCGGTCATCTGCTGGGAGAACTACATGCCGCTGTTGCGCATGGCCATGTATGCAAAAGGCGTCCAAATCTGGTGCGCGCCGACGGCGGACGCGCGCGACACGTGGATCGCGACCATGCGGCACATCGCATGCGAGGGTCGGTGCTTCGTCCTGTCAGCGAATCAGTTCGCCACGCGCGGAGACTACCCGCCGGACTATCCACTGGAGGATGGTGGCGGCGATGCGGGCGACGTGCTCTGCCGCGGCGGCTCAGTGATCGTGTCGCCGCTCGGCGACGTCCTCGCCGGGCCGGCATTCGGCGAGGAGACGGTGCTGCACGCGGATCTCGACCTTGACCGGCTCGCCGAGGCGAAGTACGACTTCGACGTCGTTGGCCACTACGCCCGTCCAGATGTCTTCACTTTGAGCGTCGACGAGCGCCCGCGGCCGCCGGTCGCTGACCTCAGTCCCCAAGCTGAGGCGTCGGGAGACGAGCGGCGCTTGACGCCGTAGCTGACCCCGAGTCTTCCTGTTCGACGCAGCCCGGTGGGCAGCGTCTTCAGGCGTGGGAGAGCCTCGGTCGAAGGGCGGCCATCGGCAAGCCGCCCCGGCGCCGTCTCAGGGAAGGTGAGAGGCGGACCGGCGAGGCCCCGAATACGTTCTCGACGCACCAGCGCACCCTCTCGGGGTCGATTCCGGTCTCGACGCCGGTGCGCCGGATCGCCTGCCCACGGTCGAGGCCTTCCGCCTCAAGGCGGCGGACACGTCGCGCGACCGAGGCCACAGCCTCTTGTGGTGTCAACGGGAGTCCATGCACAGCGTCATCTGTCCTCTCTGGCTTGGCTTGACTACGGTCCAACAAAGATCCCTGCTCCGCGCCCTTACGCCCAGTGGGGACAACCGACGTCCGGGTGTCGGTCTCCCGCCAACCTGCGCGCGCGTTTACGACCAAGCCCCGATCAGAGGCGGTTCGTCGGCATGCTGGTTGTCGCGCCCCGATTGCCTAGCCAGCAGGGCGCGCATTCTCAAGGCGGGTGCGGATCGCGGCGCGCCCGCGGCCGATTCCCCCCGGATCGCCTAGCTGGAAGACGAGGTCGGCCATCTGGAGGTAGGCGTTCAGCTCGAAGGCGGGCTGTTCGGGCTTGATGGCGCCCCCGATCTCGCCTCGCTCCTGCGCCTCATGCACCGCCTCGGCGAGGTGTGCGACCCACTTGTTGCCGACCTGGACGACCCGGTCGAGCACGGACGCGGGCTTGCCCGCCTGCTCCGACCCCACGACGGCGAAGAAGCAGCCGCCTGGAAAGACCTGCAGATCGATGTGCGACAGCATCCCCTCGCACCGACGCTCTAGGCGCGCCAGGCCGGGCGGCTCCTTCTCCGCCGGAGCGACCACGTCGGCCAGGAAGATCGACCTCGCCGTGTCGATCGCCGCGAGCTGCAGGTCCGCCTTCGACGCGAAATGGGCGAACAGGCCGCTCTTGCTCATGCCGTTCCGGTCCGTGCCGCTCGGGATAGTGCTCACCGTCCTGTCCGTCCTTGCGGCGACTCTGACGCTGCTGCCCGCCGCACTGTCTGCGCTCGGCCACCGGGTCAACCGCGGTCGGATTAGCCTGCGTAGCGCCGCGGATCATCGCAGCGAGCGCTTCGCGGCCTGGGGTCGCCTCTGGTCGCGACCGATTCCGTATGGCGTCGCCGCGCGCGCGATCCTGCTCCTCCACGCCGCGCCGGCCCTCGGACTACGGACCGGGATGCCTACGATCGCGGCCGTGCCGCACGATGCCGACTCGCGCGAGGGTCACGCGCTCGTCGAGCGGGCTTTCGGGGTTGGTGCGCCCAGCCAGTTCCAGGTGGTGGTAGACGAGCGCGATCTCGCGCGAGCCACGGCCACCCTGAAGCGGGATCCGAGACTCGCGCTCGTGACGCCCGCGGAGCGAAGCGGCGGTCGCGCACTCTTCACCGCTGTCCCGGGGGCCCATAAGGGCACTCAGGAGCTGGGGTCGACGATCGATGCCGTACGCCGCGAGCTCCCCGCGAGCGCGCTGGTGGGCGGCCCGGCCGCCGAGAACCCGCGACGTCGAGCGCGCCCTCGTCTCGCGCCTCCCGCTGGTAGTCGGCGTCATCGTGGGCCTGGGGTTCCTGCTCCTGGTCGCGCTGTTGCGCGCGCCACTCACCGCCGCGGCGGCTGTCGGCCTCAACCTGCTCTCCACAGCGGCGGCGTTCGGCGTCGCGCGGCTTGTGTTCCAGGACGGAGCGCTCGAGCAGCTGCTGGGATTTGAGTCCCAAGGATTCGTGGACGCGTGGGCGCCGATCTTCTTCTTCGCCCTCGTGTTCGCGCTCGCGATGGACTACACGGTCTTCCTGTTGGCGACGATCAAGGAGGCGCACAGCCGTACGGGAGACGTGCGCGAGGCGGTCGTCGAGGGTCTCGCCGGGACCGGCCGCGTGATCAACGCGGCGGCGGCGGTCATAGTCGTGGTGTTCATGACGTTCGCGCTCGCCGGCCCGCTGCCACCCAAGGAGATGGGCTTCATCCTGGCCGTCGCGGTCCTGCTCGATGCCACGCTGGTCCGGCTGCTGCTGCAACCGGTCGTCCTGCGCCTTCTGGGCCCGCGCGCCTGGTGGATGCCGGAGCGGCTCGATCGCCTGCTGCCGGTGGTCGGGCTCTCTCACGACGTACCCGGCTCCCATCCCGGACGCCGACCTGACTCGCGAGGGCGACGCGCCTAGCGCATTCGCGTGATTTGGAGCGGGCCCGCTTGCGAACGCCGAGGACCTGATCCAGGGTGGGTCCATGCGGCGTCACGTGAGCGTGGGCATGATTCTTGTTGTTGCCGCGTTGTTCGTCCCGTTGATGGGGAGCGCATCGGCGGCCACGGTATCGGTTGAGCTGCCCAGCGCCATTGTCTATAAGGCCGCCACGGGCGAGACGAACGAGTTGAGCGTTCAGATGGAGGGCCCCTTGGTCGTTTTTCACGACCCCGGCGCCATCATCGCGCTCGGGGATCTCTTCGTGGTGCCGTGTAGTCAGCCTGATCAAAATACGGTGAAGTGCGATCCGGGGCAGTTCATGAGGTCGGTGCGAGCTGAGCTGGGGAACGGCGACGACCGCGGAACGCTTGATTTACCGCTGACGGCATCGCTCCAAGGCGAGGACGGGAATGACACCCTGACCGTCTCGACGACTACACCGGCGCCCGGTCCGGTGGAGGCCCACGGTGACGCGGGCGACGACACGCTGGCAGCGGGCGCCGGACAGGTGCTTCTGTATGGGGGGCCGGGCGCAGATGGATTGATCGCGGGCCCGCAGGGCGGTGGCCTACTGCATGGCGACACGGGCGACGACCGTCTCACGGGCGGCGCGGGTCCGGACTTCCTAGTCGGCGACGACGGCACGGACGTGATCGACGGGGCCGAGGGCGACGACCACGTTTTCGGCGACTCCTTCGCCGCCTTTGGCCCGTCGAATCCCGGGCCGGACAGGGTGGACGCCGGGCCTGGCAACGATACGGTCGACGCGGGCGACGGCAACGACATCGTGATGGGCGGCTCGGGCGCCGACACGCTCACCGGTGGCTTGGGCGACGATCAGGTGACGGGTGCCGAGGACGACGACGTACTCGATGGCGCAGGCGGCAGGGACACGCTCAACGGGGATGCCGGCCGCGACACGATCCGCGGCTCCGAGGGCGCCGACACAGCGACGGGCGGAGCCGGCGGCGACCTGCTTTTCGGCGGCGTCGACGACGACCACTTGACCGGCGGAGGGCCCGGCGCGTCCGGTGCCGACCCGGGCGACCGCGTCGACGGAGAAGATGGCTCGGACGTGGTCGAGGGTGGCCCAGGACGCGACGCCCTCTTTGGTGGCGCCGGCGACGACCGGGTGGTAATGGGACCGCGCGGGGACGCGGTCGACGCCGGAGATGACGACGACGAGGTGATCGGCGCGGACGGGGTCGCGGGTACGATCGCCTGCGGCACCGGCGAAGACGCGGTGATGCCCGATCGCCGAGACCGGGTCCAGATCGACTGCGAAACGATCGAGCGCCCTGTCCGCTGCCCCAGGCGCTGGCACAGTAGGTGCACCGTCAGCGCCATGCTCTCAACGACCGGCCGCCGAGCCACCGTCCTTGGGAAGGGCGCGACCCGCGTCCGGCGCGGGCGGACGCGCACCCTGAGAGTCCCGCTGTCCCCCCGCGGTCAGGCGATCGTCCGCCGGGCAAAGCAGATCGATGTACGGCTCGCGGTGAGCTACCGCGCCGGCACACATCGTCGAGGCCCCGTCGCCACGACTTTCTCACTGCGCTCCAGGCTGCCGAGTCCCACCCCGCACTGAGGGAGGGATGTCTCACACCCCGGCGCCCTGCCAGTATTGGCGCGCGATGCAAAGCGGGTCATGCCTTAATGACGACGAATTGCTCGCGTACCTACAGGGACCGCCGGAACTGTGCGATGGCGTCGAGTCGCTCGCCTACCGGCGGGGACGGCGGGCGCGGTTGCCCTGGTACCGGGCTCGCGCCAGGCGCGAGGCTTCGCGCATGATCGTCGCGTGGGAGCGACGCGTCCTTGCGGCGTTGCTGGCGGAGCGGGGCGCGCCGCTCGGGGCGCGGCTGCGAGCGGCCGGCTTGGTTGCCACCGGCCCGCTCCGGAGATGGGCGAGGCGCGCCGGCTTCGTGCTGGCGGGCGCGATGCTCGTCCTGCTCGCACCCGCCCTGCTCGCACTGGAGCTGATCATCAAATCGATCTGAGGCAAGGGCACGCACGGATGGTCGCGGTCGCCCTGGTGGCGTGCGCACTGCTGTGCCTGCCGGGGTCGGCGGCAGCCGCTTCGAAGCGGCAGGTCCCACCACATTTTCTCGGGATCGTCGCGGATGGCCCGCTGATGGAGGATGCGTCACTGACCACCGCGGGGACGTCTCTCGAGCAGGAGCTCGATCTGATGGTTGCCACAGGCGTCGAATCAGTGCGCCTGAGCTTCTACTGGGCGCTTATGCAGCCGTACGGCTCATGGGAGCAGGTGCCGCCGGCGGAGGCCGGGCGGTTCCGCGACGTCGCCGGCGTCCCAACGGACTTCCGGGAGACCGACCGGATCGTCGGCCTGGCCAGTGCGCGCGGCCTCTCGTTGTTGCCGGTCGTGCTGCGCGCGCCCGATTGGGGTGCCCGCTTCCCCGGTGAGTGGGCGTCGCCTCCGCGAGACGCGCGCAGCTACGCGGCCTTCGTGCGCGCCCTTGCCGAGCGTTACGGCAGCGATGGAAGCTTCTGGCGTGAGCGGCCGGACCTGCCGCGGCTACCGCTTCGCGAGTGGCAGCTGTGGAACGAGCCCACCCTGCAGAGCTTCTGGCTGACCCAGCCCTTTGCCTCCGACTACGTAACACTCCTACGCGCAACGCGGCCAGCGCTGAGGGAGGCCGACAGCCGCGCCCGAATCGTCCTAGCGGGCCTGGTGTGGGAGAGCTGGGACGCGCTCGAGAAGATCTACCGCGCGGGCGGACGGAGCTTGTTCGATGCCGTCGCCCTGCACCCGTTCACGCGCCGCCCAGACGACGTGCTCCGGATCATCGAGCGGAACCGGACGGTGATGGCGCGCCACCGCGACGGCGCCAAGCCGATCTACATCTCAGAGCTCAGCTGGCCCTCGTCGCGCGGCCAGATTCCGATTCGCTACGGATACGAGACCAATGAGCGCGGCCAGGCCCGTCGACTGGCGGCGGCACTCAGGCTGCTCGCGGCGAATCGGCGCAGGCTACGGCTTCGGCACGTGTACTGGTACACGTGGGTCACGCGCGAGATCCATCCCAGCTATCCGTTCGACTACACGGGTCTCCGGCGACTCCAACGCACAAGCATGCGCTCGAAGCCGGCGCTGCGCGCGTATCGGCGCACCGCGCTGGCTCTCGAAGGCTGCGCCGCGAAGCGCGCCATCGCCACGCGCTGCCGCTGAAAATCGCCTATTGCACCGACCAAGCCCGCGACCTAACGTCCGTCACGTGGGATGGATGCGCGCTATGGCCGTGATTGGCACGACGGTGATCGCCGTGTGCGCATCGACGTCATGGGCCCAACTCCCGGGCCAGACGGCCGGTCAGACCGGCTGCGGCCCGCCGCCCGGGCAGACAGGGCCCGGGCAGACCGGCCCCCCCGCACAGACCGGACCTCCCGGCGAGACGGGACCGCCTGGGCAGACCGGCCCCGGCCAGACCGGCCCCGGCCAGACCGGTTGCGCGAACAGGCCCGGGCGACCAGGCCGACCGAGAGTTCGAGGGCTTCGGATCGCTCCCACGAGCTTTCACGTCCTGGCCGGCCGGCGTGCGAGCGTCGCCCGCCGCGCGGGAGTCAGGGTGATCTATGTGGTCTCCGAGGCCGGCACCGCCCGCTTCACGATCGAGCGCTTAAGGCGCGTCGGCAACGCCGCCCGCCTCAGCCGGTTCAAGCTGCGGGGCTCTTTCCGGCATGGAGCAGTCGGTGGCCGCAACAAGCTGCGCTTCACCGGACATCTGCACGGTCGGGCGCTGGAGCCAGGCCGGTACAACCTCGTGGTGAGGGTGACGGACCTCACGGGTGAGCGCTCCCGCGCCAAACGCACGCGTTTCCGAGTCCTCGGGTACTGAGTGCCCTGAAAAATCTCGCAGCGTGCGGGTTTTTCGGTCCAGGGGTCGACAGCAGGGGAAACTCGTCATACCCTCGCGTTATCCGTTGGCCAATAAGGAAATTGGTGACGGTTGCTCCGCCACCCTCGCGGTTGCACCTGGTCCCCGCCCTCCTAGGCACAGTTCTGCTGGCCGTGGCTCTCGCCTGGCCTGCCCTCGCTGCGCCGCCTCCGGGTAAGGGCCCAGGGGCGAAGAAGGCGCCCGGTCAGGTCAAGAAGAGCACCGCTCCGGCCAAGGCGACGAAGAGCGCGCCCCCGCCCGGGCAGGCGAAGAAGAGCTCGCCGCCTCCGGGTCAGGCCCAGAAGGGCGCTGTGGTGGCGCAGACCGCACCGGCCGCACCGGCCGCTCCGGCGCAAAGCGCGGCTCCGGGGCAGGCCAACAAGAACTCGATCGCCCCTGGCCAGGCGAAGAAGCGCGCGGCTGCCGCTGCCGCAGCCGGAGCGCCCGCGCGCGCTCGGCGCGGTCCGGCAAGAGCGAGAGCGCGGGC
>JBKPME010000004.1:0-18719 GCA_046731915.1 Actinomycetota bacterium | reverse complement strand
ATCCCGGGCGGGTCGCCCTGCTTCGGCGCGTGGCGGCTGACGCGCTCGCTCGAGGCGCGCCGGCCGCCGCGGTCGCGTGGCTGAGGCGCGCGCTGGCCGAGCCACCGCCCCCGAAGAGCCGGCTCGAGCTACTCAATGAGCTCGGCACGGCGGAGCTGAGGCTCGGCGCTCCCGAGGCCGTCGAGCACCTCCGGACCGTCGTCGAGTCCGCACAGGACCCGGTCGCGCTCACCGGCGCGACGAGCAAGCTGGCGCTCGCGCTGACCCTCGCCGGGAATTCGGACGCCGCCTACGAGGCTCTCGAGCCTGTCGTCGACCGACTCGACAACGAGGACCGCGAGCACGCGCTCGCACTCGAGGCGCAGCTCGCGTCGCACGCGCAACAGGCCGGCCGAGACAAGCGCGAGCGCGTGGCCAAGCGGCTCAAGCGTCGCGGTTACCTGGAGGGTCGCACGAGCGGTGAGCGCCTGGTCCGCGCGAGTCAGGCGTACCAGCGAGCGAAGGAGAGCGACTCGGCCGCAGAGGCCGCGGCATACCTGGAGGGGGCTCTCGGCGGGGGAGCTCTGCTCGACGACATCAACCTCGACATCGCCGGCCCCTTCTATGACATCGCCGTCGCGCTGCTCGCCACGGACTCGCTCGACGCGGCGGACGAGAACCTCGAGCGCGGGCTCGAGAACGCGCGCCGGCGGGGATCCATTCCGGGTGTGGCTTTCCTGACCGAGCTGCGCGGCTGGGTGTTTCTGCGTCGCGGCGCGGTGGGCAAGGCCGAGTGCGACGCACGGAGCGCACTCGAGCTTCTGATCAGCCACGGGATTCCGCTCGGCGTGCCGTACTGCGTCGCGCTTCTCGTCCGGGCACTCACCGAGGCCGGCGAGCTCGACGCTGCCGAGCACGAGCTGCGCGCCCATGCTCCGGATGGCGTGTTTCTCGGTGGGGCCGAGAGCCATCCACTGAGCGAGGTGCGCGCGCTGCTCCGCATCGCGCAGGGCAGGGCCCGCGAGGGGCTCGACGAGCTGCTCACCCTGCCCGGGCTCAGCGAATACTGGGGTGGCGTGAACCACCTGTCCTGGCGGTGGCGCTCGCACGCCGCGCTCGCGCTTGCCGCGCTCGGCGAGAACGAGGAGGCGCAGCGGCTGGCCGCCGAGGACCTGGAGCTTGCGCGGCGCTGGGGCGCCGCTAGCGGCGTCGGCGTCGCGCTCAGGGCGAGCGCGCTGGTCGCCCACCCCGACGCGACGGTCGAGGGTATGCGGGAGGCCGCCGACGTGCTCGAGCAGTCACCCGCACGGCTCGAGTACGCGCGCACGCTCGTCGACCTCGGCGCCGCGCTCCGGCGCGGCAACCAGAGGGCGGACGCGCGCGGGCCCCTGGAGGAGGGCCTGCGGCTCGCAGAGCACCTGGGCGCGGGGGCCCTGGGCGACCGTGCCGGTACGGAGCTGCGAGCGGCAGGGGGGCGCTCGAGTGAGCCCAACGGAAACGGCGCCGCGCAGCTGACAGCGTCGGAGCGACGCGTGGCAGAGCTCGCTGCTCAGGGGCAGAGCAACCCCGAGATCGCACAGGCCCTGTTCGTGACCCGTAAGACCGTCGAGACCCACCTCGGCCACGTCTACGCGAAGCTGAACATCCCGGGTCGGGGACAGCTCGGGAGCGTGCTGGACGCTCTCGAAACATCAGGGAGCTAGTTCAGGGAGCTCCCGGACGTCGCCCCCTGGGGCCGTGCGTACGTTCGGTCCATGACCGAAGATCGCAAGCGCTGGCTCGCCCTCTACGTGTTGTGCCTGGGCATGCTGATGATCGTTCTCGACGCGACGATCGTGAACGTTGCGCTGCCGTCGATCCAGGACGACCTCGCCTTCACGCAGAGCAACCTCGCCTGGGTCGTGAACGCCTATTTGATCGCGTTCGGCGGGCTGCTGCTGCTCGCCGGCCGGCTCGGTGACCTCGTCGGCCAGCGCCGGGTCTTTCTCATCGGGCTGGCCATCTTCACGAGCGCGTCCCTCGTCTGCGCCCTGGCGCAGAGCCAAGGACTCCTCGTCGGCGCGCGGTTCGTGCAGGGGGTCGGCGGCGCGCTCACCTCCGCGGTGATCCTCGGCATGGTCGTGACGATGTTCCCCGAGCCCCGGGAGCAGGCGAAGGCGATCGGCATCTACACGTTCGTTGCCGTCGCTGGCGGCTCCATTGGCCTGCTGGTCGGCGGCGCTCTGACTCAGGCCATCAACTGGCACTGGATCTTCTTCGTCAATCTGCCCATCGGCGCGATTACCGCGCTGTTCGCGCTTCGCCTCGTCGAGGAGCGGCCCGGCATCGGCCTGGGGCACGGGGCGGACCTTCCCGGCGCCGTGCTGCTCACGGGCGGCCTGATGCTGCTCGTGTACGCGATCGTCGGTGCCGCGGAGCACGGGTGGGGCTCGGTTCAGACCATCGGGCTCGGCGCCCTTTCGGTGCTCCTCCTGGCCGCGTTCATCGTCCGCCAAGCGCGTATCGCCAATCCGCTGATGCCGCTGCGCCTGTTCAGGTCGCGCAACGTCTCCGGGGCGAACGCGGTGCAGGCCCTGATGGTCGTGGGCATGTACGGGATGTTCTTCCTCGGCGCGCTCTACATGCAGCGCATCCTCGGCTACGACGCCCTCGAGGTCGGGCTCGCGTTCCTGCCCACCACGCTCGTCATGGGCGCGATGTCGCTGAATGTGTCAGCGCGGCTCAACGTGCGCTACGGCCCAAAGACGACGCTCGTCCCGAGCATGGTCGCCATCGCCGTCGGCCTCGTGTTGTTCGCACAGACGCCGGTTGACGCGAACTACGCCACCGATCTCCTGCCCTCGCTCGCGCTGCTCGGCCTGGGCGCGGGGCTCGCGTTCCCGTCGCTGATGACGCTCGCGATGTCGGGCTCCACCCCTAGCGACTCGGGGCTCGCGTCCGGGCTCGTGAACACCTCGATCCAGGTGGGCGGCGCGCTCGGGCTCGCGGTCCTAGCGACGCTCGCGACGGATCGCACCGAGTCGCTGCGGGCGGACGCTGAGCCCCTCGCGACGGCGCTGAACTCCGGCTACCACCTTGCCTACCTGATCGGTGCCGCGCTGATCGCAGTCGCCGTCGTGATCGCCGTCCAGGCCCTCCGTGCACAAGCCGCGCCGGAGCTAGCCGACCAAGCGCGACTCGACGCCTCAATCGACGAAGTGCCCGCCTACGAGGAGGCCGCATAGATCATGGCCACAGCCACGGCAACCAGTCCGCCCAAGTGGGATGCCTCCGTGTGGGGGCTCCTGGCGGTGCTCTGCGGCGTCCTCTTCCTCGACGGGCTCGACGTGTCCATGGTCGGGATGGCATTGCCATCCATCGACTCGGACCTCGGCCTGACGACCTCACAGCTTCAGTGGATCGTCTCCGGCTACGTCCTCGGCTACGGCGGCTTCCTGCTCCTGGGTGGCCGCGCGGCGGACCTCCTGGGCCGGCGCCGAACGCTCCTGATCGCCCTCGCTGTCTTCGCCGTCGCTTCCGCCCTCGGCGGCCTTGTCAGTGACGGCACGTTGCTCGTGATCACGCGCTTCCTCAAGGGCATGTCCGCCGCGTTCACCGCGCCCGCGGGGCTGTCGATCATCACGACGCGCTTCGCCGAGGGGCCGGAGCGCAACCGGGCCCTGAGCATCTACACGGCGACCGGAGCAAGCGGGTTCTCGTTCGGGCTCGTCGCCGGTGGGCTTCTGACGGAGCTCGGCTGGCGCTGGACGTTCCTGCTGCCGGTGCCGATCGCGGTTCTGTTGCTGGCGCTCGGTCCGCGCTACTTGCCGCGCGACCGCATCGGGCGGTTCGGCCGCCGCTCGTTCGACATCCCGGGCGCGGTGACGCTCACCGCGGGGATGCTGCTCCTCGTCCGCACGATCGTCGAGGCGCCCGACGAGGGATGGGGCTCGGCGGCGACGATCGGCGGGTTCGCGCTCGCGCTCGTGCTGTTGTCGGCCTTCGTCGCAATCGAGCAGCGCGCCAGCGCGCCGCTGGTGCGGCTCGGCATCCTGCGGAGCGCGCCGCTGGTGCGAGCCAACCTCGGCATGATGACGCTCTTCGGGGCGTACGTCGGATTCCAGTTCGTGGTCACGCTCTACCTGCAGGCCACCAACGGCTGGTCCCCGGTCGAGACCGCGCTCGCCTTCCTCCCGGCGGGCATCCTGGTTGCCGTCGGCTCGCCGCGGCTGGGGCCGCTGGTGGACCGGTACGGCCCGGCGCGGGTGATCGCGGTGGGCGCAACCGCCTCGGTAGTTGGATACGCCCTCGCGTTGCGGCTCGACACGCTGCCGGAGTACGCGGCCGTGCTGTTTCCGACGATCATGCTGATCGGCATCGGGTTCATGCTGCTGTTCCCGACGCTGAACATCCAGGCGACGGCTGGAGTCGCGGATCACGAGCAGGGCCTGGCGTCCGGACTGGTTCAGACGTCCTTCCAGGTCGGAGGCGCCATCGGCCTCGCGATCGTGACCGCAGTAGTCGCCGCGCGGGCCGGCGGGTCGACCAACCCGAGCACGCTGCTCGACGCGTACCAGGCGGCGATCGGCGTAGCCGTCGTGGTCGCGACCATCGGCCTCGCGGTCGCGCTCAGCGGCGTGGTGAGCGAGCGCCGCGCACGCCTCGCGCTCGTGGCCCCACGAGATGAGGAGCCATGCTTCGACCAGGCGGCGTGACGCTTCGACTCGGTTGGGCGTCGCAGGCGCTCCTGTTCGCCGGCGCCTATCTCGCCTACGGCGCGTCGCGGTGGGTCGTGAGCGGCGACCAGACGACCGCGGTCGAGCACGCTCGCTGGATCGTCGAGCTCGAGCAGGCGATCGGCGTGGCGGTCGAGAGATCGGTGCAGCAGGCGCTCGACGGCACAGCCGTCCTGTGGCTCCTGAACCACGCCTACCTCGCCGCGCAGGTGGTCGTCGTGCCGGCCGCGCTGATCTGGCTGTACCGGCGCGACCGTGACAGGTACCGGCTTCTCCGCGACACGATTCTGATCACGTGGGCGCTCGCCCTGCCGGTGTTCGGGCTGTTCCCGGTCGCGCCGCCGCGGCTCGCCGATATGGGAATGGTCGACACGATCACCCACCAGACCGGCCTGGCGCTCGACTCGAAGCTGACCACGAGCTTCTACAACCCGCTCGCCGCGGTGCCGTCGCTCCACTGCGGGTTCGCGCTGGCGGTCTCGCTCAGCCTCGCGAGCGCCGCCCGGCACACCTGGTCGCGTTCGCTCGCGCTTGCGTGGGCGCCAACGATCTTTCTGGCGGTTGTCGCCACGGGAAACCACTACGTCTTCGACATCGCCGCGGGAGTGGCCACCACCGCGCTTGGCTACGCCCTGGCGCAGCAGCTTCCGCCGATGCGCGTTTCACCACTGAGGCCGGCCCATGGTCATTGCTGACATGGCGATGTCCTTGGACGGGTTCGTTGCCGATGCGGACGACGGCATGCTGAGGCTCGACGAGCCCGGCGCGGCCAAGCCTCGCGACGCCGTCGGCGCCGTCATCTGCGGGCGTCGCAGCTTTGACATCACCGGAGGCTGGTGTGGTCACCACCCGCTCGAGGCTCCGGTGTTCGTCGTCACCCACAGCGTGCCCTACGGCTGGCCGCGCGAGGGCGCGCCCGTCACGTTCGTCACGGACGGCCCGGTGAGCGCGCTGGAGCACGCCCGAGCCGTGGCCGGTGACGACAGGGTCACCGTCGCAAGCCCCAGCCTCGCTCAGCAGTACCTGAACGCCGGGCTCCTTGACGGGATCCGCGTGAGCGTCGTCCCCGTGCTCCTCGGTGAAGGCATCCGCTTCTTCGCGCCGCTCACGACCGCCCCCATACAGCTCGACTTCATCGGCGCGGTCGACGGGGCTGGAGTTACCCACCTGTCCTACCGCGTACGCAGGAGACGCCAGTGAACGATTCAGCACTCCATTTGATCAGGGCTCGCGAGCAGCGCGATGAGCTGCTCCGCCGGGCGGCCATTCGCCGGCGCATGCGGCGAGTGCAGTCGCGCCGTCGAGGCGGCTCCGTGGATTCGCAATAACGACGTACGAGCTCTCGCTGTTCCTCCACATCACGAGCCCTAAGCAGCACAGCCTGGGTAAAGCACGCTATCGGTGTCCTAAGCAGGACGGTCCACCTCCTCAATGGTTGTCGTGCGCCGGGGCACGGTCCTCCGCCGGGTGCGCCTGAAGGCGGCCCTCGGCGGTTTCGCAAAGCCGGGCTCTAAGACGCGGGACCGGCACGCTCGTCGAAGTCGACCGCGATCCGCTCGCGGCGGTCCGCGCGCACAGCATCCACGGCGCGCTTCAGGGCGACCCGGTCCGCCGGCTCCAGCTGGCCGGCCAGCGAGCGCGGCCACAGGCGCCACCGCCACACGACGTTCACCTCGGCCGCCAGGAGCAGCAGCTGCGAGCCGATCCAGAACCACGAGAGCAGGCCGATGACGATTGCGAAGGTGCCGTAGGTGGCGCCCGCATCCGTGATCGTGCGATCGACGTACCAGCCACCCACGGCCTGCATCGCCAGCGCGCCGACAGCCGCGAGAGCCACGCCGGGAAGCAGATCGCGCAGCGCCCACGGGCGGGGTGTGAGAAGGGCGAACACGGCGAGAAACGCGACCGCGTTAGTGGCGAGTGAGATGAGCTCCGCGGCGAAGAGTTGCGCCGCAGCATTGAAGCCTCCGCCGGCGGCAAGCCCGGCGATCACCGTGGCGGCCACCAACGTCACCGCGAGCACGACGAAGACGGCGAGCCCGCGCAGGCGCGCCATAAAGCCGTTCGGCTGATTCAGGCGCGGCACGTCCCAGATCGCGGCGAAGGCGCGGCCCAGAGCGAGCGTGACGCCAAGGGCGGCCCACAGCGCGCCGACAAGGCCTATGACGAGTGCCGCCCCGCTTCCCGTGAGTGGCTGCACCTCGTCCTGGAGCTGCGAGCCGATCACCGGAATCCGCGCCAGGGCAGTGTCGAGGACGTCGTCGCGCAGCGTCGGATTGTCCTCCAGCACGAACCCCAGGATCGAGACGAAGGCGAGCAGCAACGGGAACAGCGAGAAGAACGCGTAGAACGCGACCAGCGCCCCGAGGCTCGACGCCCTGTCCTCGCTGAACTTCTTGATGACGGCGACAGCGAATCCGCCGACGGTGTGCCGGCGCTGCCAGCGGTCGAACGGCGCGACGATGCGCCTCACGAGGTGAGCTTCTCAGAGCCCGACGACGGCGTCAGGCCGATGGTTTTCGCGCTCGCGCCCTGTCTACACATGTTGAATCCGAAAAAAGGAGAGCCATGCCTGCCCAGACCCGCCTCGAGCTCGCCCACGGCGCTTACGGCGCGTACGAGTCCGGTGACCGGAATGTCCTCGAGGAGCTCCTAAGCGACGACTTCACGTTCTACGCGCCGCCCGACCCCGGGATCGACCGTGCGACCTACTTCGAGCGCTGCTGGCCCAATGCGGATCTAATCGAGCGCTTCGAGTTCGAGCGGCTGATCGAGGCCGGCGATGAGGTGATCGTGACCTACGAGGCCACGAAGGCCGACGGACGCCGCTTTCGCAACACCGAGATCCACACGTTCGCGGGCGACAAGATGACCAAGACCGAGGTCTACTTCGGCTGGGACCTCGAGTGAGCTGTTCGTGACACCTGTCATACCGAATTCGTGACGGCGGGCTCTACCGGGTCGTCCCCGCGAAGGCCACCATCGAGGTATGACGGAAATCGCACAGGCCGCCCGGGGTCCCGCCCTCGAGTTGCGCGGCGTCGTGAAGACCTTCAGCGGGGCGGACGGGACCGTCCGCGCGGTGGACGGACTCGACCTCTCGGTCGGCGAAGGCGAAATCGTCGCGCTTCTCGGCCCGAACGGCGCGGGGAAGTCGACGACGATCGACATGCTGCTCGGGCTTACCGAGCCCGACGTGGGAACCGTCTCGATCCTCGGTCGGCGGCCGATGGACGCGATCGCCGCCGGCGACGTGGGCGTGATGCTCCAGACCGGCGGCCTGATCCGCGACCTGTCCGTACGCGAGTTGGTGGCCATGACGGCCTCGCTCTACCCGGCACCGCTCGACGTCGACGAGGCGCTCAGCCACGTCGGCGTTGAGGCGATCGGCGGCCGCCGTACACAGAAGCTCTCCGGCGGCGAGGCCCAGCGGGTGCGATTCGCGCTCGCGCTCGTCGGCGATCCGCGCCTGCTTGTGCTCGACGAGCCGACGGTGGCGATGGACGTCGAGGGCCGTCTCGCATTCTGGTCTGGGATGCGCAGCCTGGCAGCGCGCGGGGTGAGCGTGCTGTTCGCTACGCACTACCTGGCGGAGGCCGATGCGCACGCCGACATCGTCGTGATGATGGCCGCCGGCCGCGTCGTCGCCGCGGGCCCCGCGACCGAGATCGGCGCGCAGGTCGGAAGGCGGACGATCAGGGCGACGCTCCCCGGGGTTGCTCTAAACGAGCTGCTCGAGCTGCCCGCCGTGGTGGAAGCGGACCGTCATGGGGACGTTGTCGAGCTCAGCGCCGTCGACGGCGACGCGGCCCTGCGCGCGCTCCTCGCCGGCTACCCGGCGGCGCGCGACCTCGAGGTCTCGGGCGGCGGGCTGGAGCAGGCGTTCGTAGAGCTGACCGGAGTAAAGGAGGCGGCATGACCGCCATATACACGCGCACGGAAATCCGGCGCGCGTTCCGCAACCGCCGCTTCTTCGTCTTCTCGGTGGGCTTCCCACTGGTGCTTTACGTGCTCGTCGCAGCGCCGAACCGCGGCGTTGATGACCTGAGCGGAAGCGGGATCTCTGCGCCGCTGTATTTGATGATCGGGCTCGCCACGCTTGGCACGATGAACTCCGTGCTGGCAGGAGGAGCACGGATCTCGATCGAGCGAACCATCGGCTGGACGCGGCACCTGCGCGCGACGCCATTGCGGCCGCGGACGTACTTCGCAACGAAGGTGATCACCGGTTACCTGACCGCACTCGTGCCGATCGTGGCGCTCTACAGCGCAGGGATATCGCTCGGCGTCGACCTATCCGTGCCCCAGTGGCTCGAAATGACCGGGCTGCTGCTGGTCGGACTGCTGCCATTCGCGGCTCTGGGCATCATGCTCGGCCATCTGGTGGGCGTGGATGCCCTCGGTCCGGCCATCGGCGGCGCGAGCGGTCTGCTGAGCTTTCTGGGCGGCGCCTGGTTTCCGCTGAGCTCGGGCTTCCTACACGACGTCGCGCAGGCGCTTCCTTCGTACTGGCTGGTCCAGTCGAGCAGCGTTGCGCTCGGTGGCGGGGGCTGGAGCGCTACGGGCTGGCTCGTGGTGACCGGGTGGACGATCGCGCTGGCCACGGCCGCGGTGTTCGCCTACCGCCGCGATACGGTGCGCGCCTAGTTGCGTGCCGCCCGATCCGGGACGATTCAGTCATGAGCCCGCTGTTCGACGAGTCGCTGATTCGGCAGCGGCCGCCGGCCTACCTGCTCCGTGCGCGGCTCGGCGTTCTCCTCGGGCTCCTCTTCCTCGCCGGGCCGCTGTCCGATCTCTTCGGGCGCTCATCCAGCGCCGCGCACCTACTCGTGCTGCTCGCGGGCTTGGCCTTGTTCGTAGGGCTCTACGTCTCGCTACTTCCTCCGGCGGACTGGTTGGTACGGCTCGGCCCGGGCGCGCTGGTGGCGGCGCTCGCGCTACTGCCCCTTATCGCTGTCGCCCTGCTCGCCGGTGGCGGGCCGACCTCGTTCGTGGCGCTCTTCGTGTACTACACGGCCGCCGCCGGCATCCTACTGCCGGCGCGGCTTGCGATTGCAGTGATCGCGACGACCGCGGCCGGGGTTGGGATCGCCGGGGTGCTCGCGGACGAGGACGCTGGCGCCATCGCCGCGACGGTTCTCACGATCGTCTCGATCGGCGCGCTCATGGGTGCCTTCGGGCGAATCGCCCGGGCCAACCGCGAGCTCGAGTCGACCCGCGACGAGCTGGCCCGGCTCGCGGTCTCCGACGAGCGGCTCCGATTCGCTCGCGACCTGCACGACCTCCTCGGTCATAGCCTCTCGGTCATCGCCCTAAAGAGCGAGCTCGCGGCGAAGGTGATCGAGTCCGATCCGGAGCGCGCCGCCGCCGAGCTCGCGGACATCCAGTCGGTCACGCGCGAAGCCCTCGCCGAGGTGCGCGAGGCGGTGCACGGCTATCGCGCGCTCTCGCTGAGCGATGCGGTGAGCGGCGCGCGCGCCGCGCTCGCGGCGGCCGGGATCGAGCTTCAGCTCGCGGACACGCACCCCGAGCTGCCCGCTGACGTCGACGCGGTTCTCGCCTGGGGGGTCCGTGAGGGCACCACGAACGTCATCCGGCATAGCGACGCGCACATGTGCGCGATACGAATCCGGGCCGACGACTCGATGGCCGCTGTGGAGATCGAGGACGACGGCAGCCCTTCGCCTGCGCCGGCGGATGGCGGCAGCGGCCTCGTCGGGTTGCGCGAGCGGGCGCAGCGGGTTCGTGGGATCGTCGACGCGGGCGCTCGCCCGGGAGGCGGCTTCCGGCTCGCGCTCACGGTGCCGCTGAGCGAGCGATGATCCGCGTCCTGATCGCGGAGGACCAGGCGATGGTGCGCGGCGCGCTCGCCAGCCTCCTTGGCCTCGAAGGCGACATCGAGGTGGTGGCTGAGATCGAGCGCGGCGACCGGGTGACGTCCGCCGCGCGCGCGACGCGGCCCGACGTGGCGCTGATCGACATCGAGATGCCCGGCCTCGACGGGCTGTCGGTCGCGGGCGAGCTCGCGCGCGAGCTCCCGGACGTGCGCGTGGTGATCGTTACCACCTTTGGGCGTCCCGGCTACCTGCGCCGAGCCCTCGATCAGGGCGTCAGCGGGTTCCTGCTGAAAGATGCACCGGCGAGCGAGCTGGCCGGGGCGGTCCGCAAGGTCGCCGCGGGCCGCCAGGTGATAGATCCCGTGCTCGCGGCCGCGGCGATCAGGGCGGGCGAGAGTCCCCTTACAGCGCGCGAGCAGGCCGTGCTCCGCGCCGCCCAGAGCCATGAGACCGCCGCCGACATCGCGGCCGCGCTCTACCTCTCGGAAGGGACGGTCCGCAACTACCTCAGCGCGGCGATCCAGAAGCTGGGGGCCCGCAACCGCCGCGAGGCGATCGACCTGGCGGTCAAGCAGGGCTGGCTCTGACCTACTCGGTGGTTCGGCTGCGAAAGCGGCGAATCGTCAGAGGGATCGAGACGACCAGGAACAGGGCGGTCCACAGCGTTGCCGCAAGGACGGGGTGCTCGAGCGGCCAGGGCGCGTCGGCGGGCACCGCCATGGGGTTGCCGAACAGCGACCGCACGGCCGCCACGACCGCGCTGATGGGGTTCCACTCCGCGACCGCCTGCAGGCCATCCGGCAGCCCGGCGGCCGGGACGAACGCGTTCGACAGGAACGTGAGCGGAAAGACCGTCAAGAAGACGAAGCCCTGGACTGCATCGGGCGAGCGCGCGATCACTCCAAGCAGCGTGCCGAGCCAGATCATGGCGCTCGCGAAGGCGACGAGGAGCGCAGCTCCCGCGAGCCCGTCGGTCACGCTGCTGTCGATGCTCCAGCCCACCACGAACCCGGTCGCGCACAGGATCACGATGGCGAGCAGCGAAGCCGCGAGCTCGGCAGCGTAGTGCCCGACGAGGTATGCCGAGCGGGACGTCGGCAGCGACCGGATGCGGTCGACCATTCCCTCGCCGAGGTCCGTGGCGATGGAGGTCCCGGGTCCCATCATCCCGAAGGCGAGGCTCTGGACGAGGATCCCGCCGACCAGGTACGCGCGGTAGTCGCCCCCCGGCACGTCGATCACGTTCCCGAAGACGAACGCGAACAACAGCACGAACATGATCGGCTGGAGGGTCACGTCGAGCAGCTTCTCGGGAATCTGGCGCACGTGCTGAAGGTTGCGTCCAGCGAGCGCGAGGCTGTCGGACACGAACCAGCGCGCCCGCTCCGAGGCGCTGGGTGAGCTGTGGGTGGCGATGGTGGTCATCAGGCGGCAGCCTCCGTCGGCAGATCGGGTTGGACGGCGGCGGGGGCCGCAGCCCTATTGGTCAGGGTCAGGAAGACGTCGTCCAGGGTCGCCTGGCGGCGGTGCACGTCCTGTGCGGCCACCCCGGCGTGGTCGAGTGCACGGGCGATCTCGAGCAGGGGGGTGCCGGCGCGGACCGGGACGGTCAGCACCCGCTCCTCCGCGTCGCTCGTAGCCGGCCCGTCCGCGAACGGAGCGAGGGCAGCCTCGCCGGCGGGCAGGTGATCGGCGGCCAGCACGGTGACAGCGACGCGTTCGCCGCCCACGCGCACCTTGAGCTCCGCCGGCGTTCCGGCGGCTGCCTTCCGTCCATGATCGAGCAGCACGATCTGGTCCGCGAGCCGGTCGGCTTCCTCTAGGTACTGCGTCGTGAGGAGAACCGTGGTGCCGTCGCTCACCAGCTCGCGAAGCAGCGCCCAGAGCTCGTTGCGGCTGGCCGGGTCGAGGCCCGTCGTCGGCTCGTCCAGGAACAGCACGGGCGGCGCCGCCACGAGCGTCGCCGCCAGGTCGAGCCGCCGGCGCATGCCACCGGAGAAGGTCTTGACGAGCCGGTCCGCATCCCCGGACAGGCTCAGTCGCTCCAAGAGCTCGGCGGCACGCCGGCGGGCCATGGCACGCGACTGGTGGTAGAGGCGGCCGACCAGCTCGAGGTTGCCCCGCGCGCTGAGCAGGCCGTCCACCGTCGCCGACTGGCCGGCGAGCCCGATCCGGGAGCGCACGGCGGCGGCATCTGTGACGACGTCGAGGCCGTCCACGCGTGCCCTGCCTGTCGTGGGCCGGGCGAGTGTGGTGAGGATGCGAACGGCGGTGGTCTTGCCGGCGCCGTTGTGGCCCAGGAGGCCGAGGACGGTGCCGGGTGGGACGTCGAGGTCCAGGTCCCGCAGCGCCCACATGGCGTCGAAGCGCTTGCCGAGCCCCTCCGCGAGGATGCCCTTGTTCTTGGACTTGTTCGTACGCTGTATAACATTATCGTGCATCGTACGAACAAGCTACTGGTACGGTGTACGTATGTCAAGGCCGACGAGGCGGCGCCGGGACGAGCGCCCCAGACCACGCCGCCGGGCAGATGGACCGATCTTCGCCCGTCCGGCCCCGGGCAGCCGCCGACCCGCGTACACGCGCGAGCAGATCGCGCAGACCGCGATCGCGATCGCCGACGCCGAGGGCTACGAGGCCGTCTCCATGCGCCGCATCGCCGGCGAGCTGGGCGCCGGGACGATGACGCTCTACCACTACGTGCGCGGCAAGGACGAGCTGGTGGCGCTCGTCTCCGACGCCATCATGGCCGAGATCATCGTCCCGGAGGACGAGCTGCCCGACGGTTGGCGGGAGGGACTCGCCGAGATCGGCCGCAGGACCCTCGAGATCTTCAAGCGCCATCCGTGGATCGTCGAGCGCATGGGGGAGGGCGACCCCTCGGCGATGGGCCCCAGCGTGCTTCGGCACGTCGAGCAGACCTTCGAGGTCACCGCTCGGACCGGGCTTGACATCGAGAAGCAGGTCGAGCTCTCGTCGATCGTGGACGACTACGTCTTCGGCCACGCGATGCGCGCCTACCACGGTGCGCGCTTCGGCTCAGAGGGGGAGGCGGGGGAGCGTCTCGAGGCGATGATCGCCTACTTGACCGAGCAGCTGGCTGCGGGTGACTATCCCCACCTGGAGGCGCTCGCCGGCGACGATCCCGCGGCCGGCTTTGAGCGGATCGGCCATGTCACGAGCGACGAGGACCGCTTCGAGCGCGGCCTGCAGCGGCTGCTCGACGGCCTGGAGGTGTGGGTGGAGAAAGACCGGGCCTAGTCGGATCGGTAGCGCTGCTTCAATTTGGCGGCGCGCGAGTTCCAGCACTGGATCGCTTCCCTGCACAATCGTGACCTGATCGCCGTCGAGGACATAGCCGAGGCGCTTGGCCGTGCCCACGCTTGTCGTGTGGGGAACCGGCGACATCTTCTTTCGCGTGCACTGGGCCCCACCGGCTGCGCGACACCATTCCGAGCGTCACTGAGGTGGTTGAGATCGAGGGCGCGAAGCTCTTCTTTCCGGACGAGCGCGGCGCGGACCTCATCCCGCACCTGCGCCGCCATTGGGCCACCCACGCTCCGAGCGCACCATAGAGCGGGTGGGCTCAGGTGAAGTGACCGCCTGCCGGCGGCCTACGGCATGAACGCCTCGTCCCACTCGCGGATCTCCCAGTCGCGCACGACCCCGTTCAGGACGAAGGGGTCTCCGCGCGCGAACTCCTCCGCGTCGTCGCGCGTGGTGAAGATCGCCATGGAGCCCTGCTCCTGCGGGTCTCCGAACGGCCCGTAGGCGACCAGCGACCCGCGCTCGTGGAACTCCTGCCCGCGCGCGCTGTGCTCAGCGAAGTGCTCCGGCGCCTTGGCGAGGACGCCGTCGGCCGATTCGTACAGCAGCACGTATTTCATGGGCCTGAGTCTCAACCTAGGTCCTTGACAGGGATATATCTAACGGTTATCCTGCTGCTAGATAACCGTTAGGGAGAGGGTCGACTTTGGGACCAGAGGCAGCCGGCGCGACGATGAGGGAGCCATCTCAGGGCTACCAGCTGCGCGTCGTCCAGGAGGTGTTGCTCGCTCTGCTCGCCAACGAGGCGTCTCACGGCTATCAGCTGCGCGCGCGGCTTCAGCTCGCTCTCGGGCCGCTCGCGGAGGCGCTCAACGCGGGTCAGGTCTACGTGACGCTGAACCGGCTGGAGAAGGCGGGCCTCGTGACGTCTGAGCGCGTCGGCCAGGCCGACCGCCCCGACCGCAAGGTCTACGAGCTGACCGAGGCGGGACACGCCCGCGTCGAGGAGTGGCTCGAGGACACGAGCTGGCCAAAGCCCGCGCCCGCGGAGTTCCATCTCAAGCTCGTCGCCGCCGCGGCGGCGGGCCTCGCCGATCCGGTGCGGCTCGTGGACGCTCAGCGGCACGCCCTGCTGGCAGGTCTGGCCGCGGCGCAGCGAGCCGCGCTGGCGGAGCCCGACGCTTCGGTCGCCGCCCTTTTGCTCGAGGGCGTCGTGCTGAGGCAACAAGCGGACCTGCGCTGGCTGGAGGCCTGCGCGCGCTACTGGAACGAAGCGAAGGAACGATCATGAACGAGAACGACTCGCTGTCGCGCGTGGGGCCGGTCTTGCGCACGCGCGAACTGAAGAAGGACTACGGACACGGCACGGGACTGGTGCATGCGCTCGCCGGCGTCGACCTGGAGGTGGCACCCGGCGAGACGCTGGCCGTGATGGGGCCGAGCGGTTGCGGCAAGTCGACCCTGCTGCACCTGCTCGGCGGACTCGAACGTCCCTCGGCCGGGGAGGTCTGGCTTGGCGGACGCCGCATCGACCAGCAGAGCGAGAAGGCCCTGGCTCGGCTGCGCCGGCGCGCGATCGGCTTCGTCTTCCAGGCCTTCCACCTGATGGACGAGCTCACCGCGGTCGAGAACGTTGAGCTCCCCGCGCTGCTGGCGGGGCGCTCTGCGCGCGCGGCGCGCCGCCGGGCGGAGGAGCTGCTGGAGCAGGTCGGGCTCGCCGACCGGGCCGCGCATCTGCCCTCGGCGCTCGCGGGCGGCCAGCGCCAGCGGGTCGCAATCGCTCGTGCGCTCGGCAACGAACCGGTCGTCGTGCTCGCCGACGAGCCCACCGGCAACCTCGACAGCGCCGCAACCGCAGATGTGCTGCGGCTGCTCGACAGTCTGCGGTCAGCCGGGCAGACGCTCGTCATCGTCACCCACGACGAGCGCATCGCCGCCACGGCGGACCGGCTCATCACGATGCGCGACGGCGCCTTCGTCGAGGAGACGCGCCTGACCCACGGCACCACGGGCGAGTTCGCCGAGCTCGCCGGACTGGAGCGCTGAGCGGTGGGACGCGTCCTGCTCGTCCTCCGGCTCGCCGCGCGCGACCTGCGCCGCCGCCCGGTGGAGGCCGGCCTCCTGCTGCTGGCAATCCTGGCCGCCACCACCACACTGACCCTCGGGCTCGTCCTGCACGGCATCACCGACAAGCCTTACGAGACCACGCGCGACGCGACAGCGGGCCCCGACGTGGTCGCCGCGGTGGCCCCGCCGCGCCTCGGCGCCCCGGTTGCCAATGTGAAAGCGCTGACGCATGCTCAGGGCGTTGTCGGGCACAGCGGTCCGTACCCCGTGGCCCCGACGATCCTGGAGGCAAACGGCGACACCATCGTGGCCGAGGCAGAGGGCCGCGACGGCGCGCCGGCCGCGGTCGACCAGCCCAAGTCCCTCAAGGGCGGCTGGGTTCGCGAGGGCGGGGTGGTACTCGAGGCGGGCTTCGCCGACGCGCTCGGCGTGGGACCCGGCGACCAGGTAACCCTGAAGCCGGTGGACTTCAGCGCCCAAACGCGGCAGGCGGGTGGCCCCGGCCGGAAACTCCAGGTCGCGGGCGTTGCCGTCACTGCGGCCGCGCCTCCCTATCCCGAGCAGGCCTGCCTGGTGAATCTCTGCATGGGAGACGACACCGGCCTCGTGTGGCTGACGCGCGCGGACGCGCGGGGCTTCTTCGCGCCGGGCGAACCGCCCATGTACATCCTGAACCTGAAGCTGAGCGACCCGGCGGCGGCGCCGACGTTCGTCGACGCACACCGGCAGCCGCTCTCGGCAGCCGGAACGGCGGCATCCCACCCGGCGATCCTGCAGCCGTGGCAGGACATCCGCGAGCGGAGCGCCAACCTGGTCGAGAATCAGCGGCGCGCCCTGCTGACAGGCGCCTGGCTGCTCTCCTTTCTAGCCGTTGCGAGCGTCGCGGTCCTCGTCGGAGGACGGATGGCCGACCAAATCCGCCGCGTCGGCCTGCTCAAGGCCGTCGGCGGCACACCGGGGCTGGTCGCCGCCGTTCTCCTCGCCGAGTACGTCGTCGTGGCTCTGCTGGCGTCGGCAGTCGGGCTCGTGATCGGATCACTCATGGCTCCACTGCTCACCGAGGCGAGTGCCGGCCTCCTCGGCAGCGTCGGTGCGGGGACGGTTACCCCCTCCACAATCGGCATGGTGACCGCGGTCGCTCTCGCGGTCGCGGTTGCCGCCACCTTCGTTCCCGCCGTCCGCGCGTCCCGAACGAGCACCGTCCTCGCGCTGGCCGACGCGGCCCGCCCACCCCGCCGCAGCGCGTGGCTGATCGCGCTCTCGGCCCGGCTGCCCGTGCCGCTGCTGCTCGGCGTGCGGATCGCCACCCGCCGGCCGCGCCGCACCCTGCTGGGCGCGGCCAGCATCGCGATCACCGTCGGAGGCATCGTCGCCGCGCTGGCCGCCTGGGCCCACTACAACACCGAGAAGGCCCCGGGCTCCGATCCTCGCGGCGAGATGAGCCAGGTGCTGCTGCTGATCGCGATCATGCTGGTCGCCCAGGCGGCCGTCAACGCGATCTGCATCGCGTGGTCGACCGCGCTCGACGCCAGGCGCTCCTCGGCCCTGGCCCGCGCGCTCGGCGCGACCCCCGATCAGGTCAGCGCGGGACTGTCCGCCGCACAGGCGCTGCCAGCGCTCGCCGGCGCCATCCTCGGCCTGCCCGCCGCCATCGCCCTGGCCCAGGCGCTCGACGACGACCCCGTCACCATCCCCCCGACCTGGCAGCTGCTCGCCGTCGTCCTGGGAAGCGCGCTCGCGATCACGGCGCTCACCGCCATACCAGCCCGCATCAGCGCCCGCCGCCCCGCGGGACCGATCCTGCAAGCCGAACAGGCCTGATGCTCCGAAGGTTCATCATCGGCACACTGGGGACGAACGCACGGGCGCTCGTGGCGCGGCTTCTCCTGCTTGCCGCGTTGGCGGTCACGGGAGCGGGGTGCGGGGACAACGACGGCGATGCGGGCGCGGCCGCGACCACGGCGCCAGTCAGCACGGCAGCGTCCGGCGATCGGGGGTGGGAGCGGGTCGTCCCGGGCGGCGACTGCCAGTGCTCCGACGGCTCGAAGTTCAGCTTCTGGGTGCGCAAGGCGAACCCGAAGAAGGTCGTCTTCTACCTCCAGGGCGGCGGCGCCTGCTTCTCGGCGAAGACGTGCGCGCCAGGAAGCGACCTCTACAAAACCAAGATCCGCTCAGACGACGGGCCGACCGGGCAGGCGGGCATGTTTGATTTCGCCGACAAGCGCAACCCGTTCGCCGACTACTCGATCGTGTACGTCCCCTACTGCACGGGCGACGTGCACATCGGCAACACCACGACGAAGTACGCCCCCGGCCTCACCGTGCGCCACAAGGGCTACGTCAACGCCACCGCCGCCCTCGATCACCTGGCCGCCACATTTCCCGACGCGAGAACCGTCGCCGTGATGGGCGAAAGCGCCGGCTCGGTCGCGGCGCCCCTGTATGGCGGACTCGTGTCGGATCGCCTGCCCAAGGCCCCGATCACGGTGCTGGCGGACGGATCGGGCTCCTACCCCGACGTGCCCCGCCTCAACGACATCATCGCCGCCTGGGGCACCGGCAACGCGCTCCCGGGCTGGGCAAAGAGCGCCGGCCGACGCGCCACGCGGTGGAGCTTCCCCGGGTTCTTCATCCAAAGCGGTCGGCACAACCCAAAGATCGTGTTCGCCCGCCACGACCACGCTTACGACGAGGTGCAGGAGCTCTGGTACCCGCTTGCCGGCATCCCCGCGAAAGATCTTCTGTCGCTGATCGACGCCAACGAGACCCAGATCGAGCGCGCCGGCGTGAACCTGCTCAGCTACACCGGGCCGGGCAGCGAGCACACCGTGCTCAGCGACGAACCGTTCTACAC
>JBKPME010000003.1:0-12415 GCA_046731915.1 Actinomycetota bacterium | reverse complement strand
GTCTAGGGCCGGGTCAGCAGCAGGGCGCTCCACTCCTGTAGTCGTAGGCGGCGGCGTTCGCTCAGACTTGCGAACGCCGCCGCGACAACTTCCTCCTCGCCTTCGAGTAGCCCCGAGACGATCAGCGTCTCGGGCTGCTCGGGCAACAGCTCGGCCACCCTCAGAAGCAGCGGCCGAACGAGGTTGGCGACCATCACGCGCTCGACCGGCGCGTGTTCGATACGCAGGTCCATCCGCTCCACCCGATCGAGCGTGACGCCGTTGACACGAGCGTTCTCCCGGGTTGCCTCGATCGCCTCCACTTCGTGGTCGACGGCGACGATCGGCGCGAAGCCAAGCTTGGCGGCGGCGATGGCGAGGACACCCGAACCGCAGCCGAGATCGGCCAGCGGCCCACGATTGCCCTGCGCGGCTCGCGCTGCATCCACCAGCAGCTGCAGGCACAGACGCGTTGTCGGGTGTGCGCCCGTGCCGAACGCCTGACCCGGGTCGATGACGATGTCAAGCGGCTCCTGGCCGCCGGCGAGGTCCTCGCCCGGCGGCTCGTGCCAGGGGGCGCGCATGTAGACCTGACCGACTTGGACCGGTCTGTGAAATTCGCGCCAACGATCTACCCAGTCGTCGCCCACCGTCGTGCACGAAACGTCCACGTCGGTGGCGCCGATGCGCGCGCGACCGCTGGACAGGTCCGGTAGCTCACCGGGTGCGCCGTAGAGCGCAAACTCGACGAACCCGTCGCCGTCGACCTGCTCGAAGCCGGCCGGGGCGAGCTCCACGAGCTCGGCGGCCACCGCCTCGGCGTGCTCCGCCGGTGCGCGGATGGCGAGCCGGATCATGGAGGGGGGTATGGCGCGATCGTCTCGCATAGCGAGACAACCACGCCAAACCCCTCCCTCGATCCGCGTCGTTCGTGCGTCGAGGGTGTGGGAGCCGGCCGTCGATCCGTCGCGAGCGTCAGCGCAGCGCCCGCCTCACCTTCGCGAGCAGCGATTCATCCGCCTGCTCTTCCATGTTCTCCGGGGTCAGCGAGGCCCGCAGTTCCTCCAGCAACTCGCTCTGGCGGTCCGTGAGGTTGCGCGGGATCACCACGTTCAGCACGACCTGCTGGTCGCCGCGGCGGCCGCGGCCGATCGTGGGCATCCCGCGCCCGCGCAGAGTGATCACGCTGCCCGGCTGCGTGCCGGCGCCGACATCGATCTCCTCGTCGCCGTCGAGCGTCGGCACGGTCACCGTCGTTCCGAGCGCCGCGGCCGGCGCCGGCACGTCCACGACCGTCACGAGGTTGTTGCCGTCGCGCAGGAAGCGCTCGTCCTCCGCAACTCGAACCAGGACATACAGGTCGCCTGGCGGGCCGCCGCGCTCGCCCGCGTGCCCGCGCCCGCTCAGCCGGATCCGCTGCTCGTCCGCGATGCCGGCTGGGATGTCCACCTGAAGCGTCTTCCGCGCCGCGCGCCGCCCGCGACCGCCGCAGTCGTGGCAGGGCTCGGTCGCGATCCGCCCGTCGCCGCCGCACGTGTCGCACGCCTGCTCACGCACGAGCTGCCCGAATGCGGTGCGGGTCACCGCGCGGACACGGCCTGCCCCTCCGCAGGTCGGACAGGTCTCGATCGGCGTGCCGGGCTCGGCGCCGTTGCCGTGGCAGTGCTCGCAGGTGTCGACCACCTCGTAGGTCACGTCGAGCGTGCGGCCCGCTGCCGCCTCCTCCAGCGTGATCTCCTTCTCCACCGCGATATCGCCCCCCTGGATGCGACCGCCGCCGCCACCGAAGGCGGCGCCGAACGGATCGCCCCCGAAGAACGCGTCGAAGATGTCGGCGAACGAGCCGAAGCCGTGCGCCTGCGACGCATACCCGCGCGAATCGAGGCCCTCGAAGCCGAAGCGGTCGTAGGTCGCGCGGCGCTCCGCGTCCGACAGGATCTCGTAGGCCTCGGCGGCCTCCTTGAACTTCTCCTCCGCCTCGGGGTCGTGGCGGTTGACGTCCGGATGCAACTCGCGCGCCAGCCGGCGGAACGTCTTCTTGATCTCCCCGTCGTCGGCGTCACGCGGAACGCCGAGCACCTCGTAGGGGTCGCGCCTCATTCGTCGTAGACCTCCGCCACGAAGCGGGACAGCTCAGATGCGGCCTGCCGGACCGCGATGATCACGCCCGGGTAGTCCATGCGGAGCGGCCCGATCACCGACACCGCGCCGAGGTTGCGCCGGGCGAGCCCGTAGTTGGCGGCGACCAGGCTGAGCGAGCGCAGCTCGGGTGCCGCATTCTCACTGCCGATCTTCAGGTAGACGCTCGGCTCGGTCAGCGACTCGCGCAGCACGCCGAGCAGTGCGCGGCGATGCTCGAGGACCTCCATCAGCGCGCCGATCTGCGAGAGCTCCTCGAGCCGGTGCTCGGAGAGCAGCCGCGCGGCGCCCTCCATGAACAGGGTGCTCCCGGCCGTGTCCTCCAGCTCGGTGAAGGCGGGCGCGAGCGTGGCGAGGAACTCCTGCTCCGCTCCGCCCGCGGGGACCGCAAGGCGCGACTGCAGCATGCGCGACCCCACGTCGAGACCGCCGAGCGCCTCGTTCAGATAGCTGCTCGCCCAGTCGACGAGACCCGGATCCACCGGCGAGTCGTAGGAGATGATCCGCTTGGTGACGCCGCCGGTCGAGGTGATGATCACCACCATCGCCACCTGCGGCTGGAGCAGCAGCACCTCGACGCGCCGGATGGTCGCGGTCTCGATCGGCGGGGCGGTGACGAGCGCGAGCAGGTTGGTCACCTGGGAGAGCTGCTCGCTCGTGACACGCATGGCCTCGTCGACCTCGCGGCGCATCGACGTCAGCTCGAGCGGCCTACGGGGGACGGGCATGGTGTCGCCGGTCAGGATCTCGTCGACGTAGACCCTGTAGCCGCGATCCGTCGGCACCCGGCCCGCCGAGGTGTGCGGATGTTCGAGCAGCCCAGTCTCCTCGAGCTTGGCCAACTCCGCGCGGACGGTCGACGGCCCCCAGGGCACGTCCTCCAGCTCGGCGATCCACTTCGAGCCGATCGGCTGGTCCAGCTCGCGATGAGCTTCGACGAGCTTGCGCAGGAGGAAGCGCTGTCGGGACGTGATCTCCACGCCCCTATTGTGGCGAAGGGCTACGGAATGGGATCGCGGCGCCGCGGGCACCGCCCGCGGCCTGCGCTAGGGCCGAGGCTCTAGCTCGGCCTCGGCGTTCCTGATGATGCGCTTGCCGCCCTGCTCGGCCTCCGTCGCCACGACCACGCGGCCGTCGCGCTCCTCCTTCTCGGAGCCCGTGACGGTGATCTCCTGCTCAGGGAAGCCCATGCCGCGGAACTGCACCGAGAGCCGCTTCAGGCTGCGCGGGTCGCCACCCGCGGCGTTGACGTTCGCGCGGGCCACCTGAGCCATCGTCCAGAGCCCGTGCAGAATCGTCGAGGGCAGCCCGACCTCCTTCGCGAAGTCGGGATCGATGTGGATCGGGTTGAAGTCGCCGGAGGCGCCCGCGTAGCGGTGCGGCAGGTACTTGTCCGGCGTGATCTTCAGCTCGACGTTCACGAGACCCCCCTCACGATGTTGGTCCAGGTGCCGCGCGCGACCTCCTGGCCGTCCTGGTTCGTGGACACCGTCTCGAACACGTAGAAGCCCATCCCGCCCTTCTCGGAGATGTCCTTCACGCTCGCGACCGTGCTGATCACGTCGCCGGAGCAGACCGGCTCGCCCCACACGAACTCCTGGCCGCCGTGAACGAGCATGGCGAAGTTCAGGTCGACGTCGGGGTCCACGGCCGGCAACGCCACCGAGCCCCAGGAGTAGACGACGGCGAACATGGGCGGCGCGGCGACGTCGCGAAACCCCGCCTCCGCGGCGGCCGCGCGGTCGAAGTAGACGGGGTTGTCCTCGCCCACGGCGCGCGCGTACTCGCCGATCTTTTCCTTAGCCACCTCGTACTCGACGGGCGGGTAGCTCCTTCCGATCGCTTCGGTCTTCACCGCCACGGCGCGGCAGTCTATGTGGCCGTGAAGCTGAACCGCTACCTCGACGTGCTGCGCGCGCCCGGCGTCGGGCGACTGGCCCTGTTCACCCTCGTGGGCCGTTTCCCGTTCGCAATCGTGGGGCTCTCGATCATCCTGCTGATGCGCCGTGAGGGCTATGGCTATGGCGACATCGGGCTCGTGTCGGCCGGCGAGGGCCTGGCGATTGCTCTCACCGGCGCGTTCTTGGGGAGACTCGCCGACCGGCGGGGCAGGTCGCGCGTGATCCTGGTATGCGGTGGCGCGACCGCCGCCCAGCTGACGGGGCTGACCGCGGCCATCCTGGCCGGGGCGCCGGTGGCGCTGCTCGTGGCCCTCTCTGCCCTCTACGGCGGCACGATTCCGCCCATCTCAGCGTCGATGCGCTCGCTCTGGGGAGCCCTCGTGCCCGAGAACCGTGTCGAGAGCGCCTACGCCTTCGACACCGTCCAGCTGGAGGTGGTCTTCATCATCGGTCCGCTGATCGCGGCCGGGCTTGCCACCGCGCTCACCCCGGCGGCTGGCCTGTTCCTCTGCGCCGGGTTGTACGTGGTGGCGGCCACGGGCTTCGCGACGGCCCCGGTGGCGCGGTCCGCAGCTGGGGAGGCCGATGCTCCCCGCACCCGCGCGGGCGCGCTGAGCGCTCCCGGCATGCGCACGCTCGTCGCGCTCGCCCTGCTTGCGGCAGTCTCCTTCGGCGCCATCGACATCGCCCTTCCCGCGTTCAGCGAGCAGGAGGGCTCGCGCGCAGCAGCCGGTCCCCTGCTCACCGCGTGGGCGCTCGGGTCGGTCCTCGGCGGGCTCTGGTACGGCTCTCGCTCCTGGCGCACGCCGGCCGAGCACCGCCTGATCGCGCTGAGCGGGCTGCTCGCACTCGGGAGCGCACCGATCGTGTTCGCATGGTCGATCCCGGCGATGGGTGTGCTGCTGGTCCTGGCCGGACTCTCGATCGCGCCGCTTGGCACCACGGAATATGCACTGGTGGAGAAGGTCACTCCGCGAGGAACATCCACCGAGGCCTACTCGTGGCACATCGTCGCGACCGCCGTCGGCTTCTCGCTCGGCGCGACGGGCGCAGGCCTGCTCGCCGAACAGGTCGATGTCGCATGGGCCCTCGCCGGCGCAGCGCTCGCGTCCGCGGCCGGGTTCCTGATCGCCCTCTTCCGGCGCGGAACGCTGCGGAGCGTGGCTCGCTAGGCCGCGTCGCGCAGCGCCTGCGCGTCCGCCAGCGTGCCGAGCTTGCGCAGCGCGGCCTCCTCGATCTGGCGGGTACGCTCACGCGTGAGCTGGAACAGCTTCGCGACCTTGTCGAGCGTCTGCGGCTGCTCGCCGGCGAGCCCGAAGCGCAGCTCGATGATCCGCTTGTCCCGGTAGGGCAGGTTGTCGAGGCACGCCTTCAAACGCTCGTCCCGCATCGACTCGACCGCCTGGTCGAACGGTGACGGAGACGACTCGTCCGGGATCAGGTCGCCGAACTGCGCGGCGTCGGCGTCGTCGCCCACCGGCTTGTCGAGCGAGACCAGCTGCTGCGCGGCGCGCATGATCACGTCGGCCTCGACGGGGTCGACCCCGGCCATCTCGGCGATCTCCTCGACCGTGATCTCGCGATCGCCCTGGGCCTCCAGCTTGCGCTGGGCGCCGTCGAGCTTCTTCAGGATGTTGTCGATGTGGATCGGGATCCGGATCGTCCGGCCCTTGTCCGCGATGGCACGTGAGATCGCCTGGCGAATCCACCACGTCGCGTAGGTCGAGAACTTGTAGCCCTTGCGGTAGTCGAACTTCTCGACGGCGCGCACGAGTCCGATCGTCCCCTCCTGAATGAGATCGAGGAAGGGCAGCCCCTGGTTGCGGTAGCGCTTCGCGATCGAGACCACCAGCCGGAGGTTCGCCCGGGTCATGTGGTCCTTCGCGACAAGGTCGCCTCGCTCGATGCGCTTGGCGAGCGCAATCTCTTCATCGGCAGTCAAAAGCGGCGTCTTCGCGATCCCGTCCAAAAACTGCTGGAGCGAGTCCAGCGTCGGGTCCGACGCCGCCTGCGGGAGGGTTTCCGTGCTCATCGGGCGCAGAAGCTACGTCCGCGTCTTAAGGGGCACCTAAAGGCGCAGATAAAAGTTCTTAAGGGCGATTCTGCGCTCTAGAGCGCGGTCGAGAGCTTCTTAAAGCGACAGCGCTCGCCTTCGCTCAGGTAGCCGGTTCCCGCCGGGTCGCACCGGCCCGCCATTCGCAGGCGCGCGATGTTCGCTCCGTCCTGGCGACGACCAGCCCGGACCCAGCGCGCAGGCGTCACAGGGCGAGTCCAAGTCCGGAAAGGGCGGGTGCACCACACGGTGGTGGTCAGGGCTTGCCGTCCCCCGAGAGCTCCAGCACGGCCAGGAAGGCCTCCTGCGGCACCTCCACGCGGCCCACCTGCTTCATCCGCTTCTTCCCCTCCTTCTGCCTCTCGAGGAGCTTCCGCTTGCGGGTGATGTCGCCGCCGTAGCACTTGGCGATCACGTCCTTGCGCACCGGCCGCACGGACTCGCGCGCGATGATCTTGGCGCCGATCGCGGCCTGAATCGCCACCTCGAACTGCTGGCGCGGGATCTGCTTTCGCAGCCGCTCGGTCAGCACGCGCCCCGCGGGATAGGCCTTGTCCTGGTGCACGACCATCGAGAGCGCGTCGACCTTCTCGCCCGCCAGCAGGATGTCGAGCTTCACGAGATCGCCTTCGCGCATCCCGATCAGCTCGTAGTCGAGCGATGCGTAGCCCCTCGTGCGCGACTTCAGCTGATCGAAGAAGTCGAGCACGATCTCGGCGAGGGGGAGGTCGTAGTGGAGCTGCACGCGCTCCTGTGACAGGAAGGTCATGTCCACGTGCGTGCCGCGGCGCTCCTGGCAGAGCTCCATGACCGCGCCTACGTGTTCCTTCGGCGTGAGGATCGTGGCGCGGATGTAGGGCTCCTCGATCGCGGCGATCTCGGCGCGGTCGGGCATGTCGGAAGGTGAGTGGACCACGATCTCGCGGCCGTCGGTCAGCCGCACGTCGTACTCCACGTTCGGCGCCGTGGCGAGCAGCTCGAGGTCGTACTCGCGCTCGAGGCGCTCGCGCACGATGTCCATGTGGAGCAGGCCCAGGAAGCCGCAGCGGAAGCCGAACCCGAGCGCCTCGCTCGTCTCCGGTTCCCAGCTGAGAGCCGCGTCGTTCAGCGACAGCTTCTCCAGCGCGTCGCGCAGCTCGGGGAACTGGTTCGTCTCGACCGGGAACAAGCCGCAGAACACCATCGGCTTGATCTCGCGGTAGCCGGGCAGCGGCTCGGCGGCGGCGCCGGCCCGGGTGGTGAGCGTGTCGCCCACACGCAGCTGGGACACGTCCTTGATCCCCGTGATCACGTAGCCGACCTCGCCGGCGTGGAGCGCGTCGACCGGGCTCATCTGCGGTCCGAAGAAGCCGATCTCGTCGATCTCGGCATGCGTGCCGGCCTGCATGGCGATGATCGCGTCGCCGCTCGAGAGCGTCCCGTCGACGACGCGCACGTACGCCACCACGCCGCGGTACTGGTCGAACTCCGAGTCGAAGATGAGCGCCCGGGCCGGGGCGTCCGAGTCGCCCTCGGGCGGGGGCACCCGCTGCACGAGTGCCTCGAGCAGCTCGGTCACACCCTCGCCAGTCTTGGCCGAGATGCGCAGCACGCTGTCCGGGTCCTCGCCGAGCAGCTCGGCGATCTCGCCGGCTACCCGCTCGGGCTCGGCGCCGGGGAGGTCGAGCTTGTTCATCGCCGGGATCAGCTCGAGGCCGGAGTCGACTGCCAGGTAGGTGTTCGCCACGGTCTGTGCCTCGACGCCCTGGGAGGCGTCGACGAGGAGAAGAGCGCCGTCGCACGCGGCGAGCGAGCGGGAGACCTCGTAGGTGAAGTCCACGTGGCCGGGCGTGTCGATCAGGTCGAGGCGATAGAGCTCGCCGTCGTTCGCCTTGTACTCCACTCGCACCGCCTGTGCCTTGATCGTGATGCCGCGCTCGCGCTCGAGCTCCATCGAATCGAGCAGCTGCGGCCGGTGGTCGCGCGCGTCGACCGCCCCGGTGATCTCGAGGATCCGGTCGGCCAGCGTCGACTTCCCATGATCGATGTGGGCGATGATCGAGAAGTTGCGGATGTTCCGTGCAGGCGAAGCCACTAGGGCGTACGAGTATGGCGATGAGTAATAGTCCCGCCGACTCGTGATCGCCACCGACATCGAAGTAGTGAAGGCGACCTTCGCCGCATTCGCGGCGCGTGACCTCGACGCCGTTCTGGCGCTCGCGGCGCCCGACATCGAGTTCAGCGCCGTGACCGGCGAGCACGCCGGCCGCACCGACCCATACCGGGGCCACGACGGCCTGCGCCAATACTTCCGCGACGTGGCGTCGGTCTGGGAGGAGCTCCGGCTCACCCCCCGCGAGTTCCGCGCCCACGGCGACCTGGTCCTCGTCACCGGGAAGGTCGCAGCGCGCTCACGGAGCCGGACGGTTAGCGGCTCAACCGGCTGGATCTGGCGAGTGCGTGACGGCAAGGTGACCTACGTGCGCGTGTACGCATCGGCGGCGGATGCGATTGCGGCGCTGGAAGACGAGGAGTAGCCCCGGGGCCCGGCCAACGACGGCATTGAGGGTGCGGCCCACCGGCCCCAGAATCGCGAAGCGTCCTATCTAGTGCCGCTATACGCGGCCTTAGGTAGGACGCCTGTCCGCATGAGCCCCCCTCCACCGCTGCCGTTCGTCTGCGCTGAGCCACGCTCAGGGCCGGCGGCGCGCCCGCAGCAGGTAGTCCACCTGCTCCTGCTTTCGCATGATGATGTGCTCGAGGCGATGCTCGACCGCTTCGGAGGCCGCCTCGCGGCCGGTCGGCTCGATCGCCGCCTGAGGAACTTCCAGCGTCTCCGTCTCGCACTCGATCAGCTTCTCGAGGGCCTTGTCGGGGTTGGCCACGAAGGCGATCGGCGCGACGTCGGTAGTCGGCTCGCCACCCAGCGCGGTGATCTTCTCCACGAGGCGGGTGGCGTCCTCCAGCTCGGACAGCGAGTGCTCGCGCATCTTCTCGGCGTGCGCCTGATACTCGAGCCCGATGACGCTTCCCGCGACGAGCGAGTAGTGCAGCACCGAGCGGTCCTGCAGGCGCAGCGCATCGTTGAGGCACTCGATCTGCTTCTCGACGTCCATTGTCTCGTCGGCCATGCGGCGCTCCTACCCATCGGAGCGGTCGCGGCTAACGAGCAGCCGCGGGATCTGCCGCGCCTCGGGTACGCGCAGCAGCCAGACGACCGCGGCGTAGACCGCCGCCCCCACGGCGATCCCGCTCAGCACCGACACGGCCTGCGCGGCGAGCGAGCGTCCGAGCTGGTCGTCGAGTTCCTTCCAGGTGAGGTAGGACGCCGCGGCGAGCAGCGCCGCGCCCGCCAGCATGCGCGTCAGGCTGGACACGAGGCGGCGGCCCTCGATGCCGTGGAGCTCAGGGCGCAGGAGCCAACCCTGGGAGACGCACATGACGATCGTGCCCACCACGGTGCCGAGCACGATGCCGGCGATGTCGAACGGGCCGTAGAGCGCGGCCGCGATCGCCGCGTTCACGACCAGGTTCACCCCCGCCAGCGCGGTCGTAGCCCACGGGCGCTGGAGGCTGAAGAAGGTGCGCGAGAAGAGCAGGCTCACGCCCTGGAACGGCAGCGAGATCGACCACCAGACGAGCGCAGTCGAAGTGAGATCCGTGGCCTCCACCCCGAACGCTCCGCGCTGGTACACGAGACGGACGATCGGCTCGGCGAGCACCGCCATCAGCACGGCGCTTGGGATCAGGAGCAGGCAGATCTGACGCACGCCGACGCCCATCGTCCGGCGGAGGTCATCGCGCGCACCGCGTGCGGCGAAGCGCGACATCGTGGGGAAGAGGATCGTCGCGACGGCGATGCTGAAGAGGCCCTGCGGCAGCTGATAGATCCGGAACGCCTTGTCGATCGCGGCTGGCGCCTCCTCTGACACGAGCGTCCCGAAGAGAGAGTTGATCAGGAGGCTCAGGTTGATGAGGCCGAGCGCGATTGTCACCGGCAGCATCAGCTTGAGGACGCGCAGCACGCGCTCGTCACGCCAGTCGATCTGAACGGTCAGATGGCCGCCGCGGCCTCGGAGCCACGGCAACGGCAGGAGGAACTGCACGATTGTCCCCGCGAGGATCCCGATCGCGTAGGCGTAGATCTCGTCCTCTTCGGGCAGCACCGGGACCAGGCCGACGAGCACCGCGATGATCACGAGGTTCCAGGCGGCCGGGGCCAGCGCCGGCACGGCGAAATGCTCGAACGAGTTCAGCATCCCGACCACCAGTCCCGACAGGGCCAGAAGCAGGACGATCGGGAACATCAACCGCGCGAGGTTCACGGTGAGGTCGTGAAGCGCGGGCTGATCGTCAAAGCCCGGCGCGAACAGGCTCATGATCGGGTCAGCCAGGAGGATGAAGAGCGCCGTGACCGCGCCGAGGATCAGGCAGATGATGAAGAAGAGGCTCGAGGCGACCCGGAACGCCTCCCTGCGCTCCCCCTTCTCGAGCAGCTCGCTGAACACGGGCACGAACGCGCCCTGAAGCGCCGAGTCCGCGAACAGGGCGCGCACCAGGTTCGGGACCTGGAAGGCGATCGTGAACGCCGACATCGCGCCCGTCACGCCGAAGTACTTCGCCGCGACAACCTCGCGCGCGAGCCCCAGAAGGCGCGACAGGCCCGTCGCAAAGCTGAAGAAGGCCGTGTTACGGGCGACCCGCCGCGCGTGGCCGGGCCGGTCGGGAGCGTCGGTGGCCAACGGGGCCGCGCCCGCTACACTCGCGTCGGTTCCATGGCCAACATTGCCTCACAAGAAAAGCGGATCCATCGGGCGGAGCGCGAGCGCCTCGAGAACCGGCGCCGCACTTCCCAGGTCAAGACCTGGTTCCGCCGGCTCGAGAACGCCGTCGGCACAGGCGACTCCCGTCGGGCGGACGAGGAGTTCCGCGGGCTCGTCTCGCGTATCGACAAGGCTGTGAAGTCGGGCGCTCTCCACCGCAACAGCGGCGCTCGCAAGAAGTCGCGCGCCGCGCACGTGCGCAGCCGCCTCTTCTAGCCCCGAAGCCGGACCGCGACATCGCTTCCCATGCCGGGTTCGGCGTGCGGTCCTGTCGCGACCGTAGTCGTCCCGCGGCCGCGGCAGCGGTCCAGTGGGCGCGCCGCTAGGGTCCGCTCGAATGGAGACGAAACTGCTAATTCGCGGCGAGCAGGTCGCGGGCGACGGCGAGGCGCTGGCGGTCGAGAACCCGGCCACCGAGGAGACGATCGCCACGGTCGGCCTGCCTTCCGCCGACCAGCTCGATGCCGCCGTGGCCGCAGCGGAGGAGGCCTTCCCGGTCTGGGCCGGCACGCCGGCGGTGGAGCGCGCCGAGCTCCTGCACGAGGTGGCCGCTCGGATGCGCGCGCGGACCGATGAGCTGGCACGCGCCATGACGCTCGAGGGCGGCAAGCCGCTGATCGAGAACTCGGACGAGGTCGGCTGGACGGCGGCCGCGTTCGACTACTACGCCGAGATGGGCAGGAACTTCGCGGGCCGCGTGATCCCGCCGATCGAGTCGACGCAGCTCGCGCTCGTCGTCAAGGAGCCGATCGGCGTGTGGGGCTGCATCGTGCCGTGGAACTACCCGCTGCTCCTGCTCGCCTGGAAGGTGGCGCCCGCGATCGCCGCCGGTAACACGGTCGTGGCAAAGCCGTCCGAGTTGACCCCGCTCTCGACGCTGATGCTGGCCGAGTGCTTCGACCACCTGCAGCCGGGGGTCGTGAACGCGGTGCCCGGCGCCGGCGACGTCGGCTCGGCGCTCGTCGACGACCCGCGCGTCGCGGGCGTGGCGTTCACCGGTTCGGTCGAGACCGGCAAGAAGGTCGCGGCGGCGTGGGCCCCGCCCGTGGCGCGCATGAATCTCGAGATGGGCGGTAAAGACCCGTTCATCGTCTGCGCGGACGTGGGCAGCGACGTCCGGGTTGCCGCTCGCGGAGGCGCATGGGCGGCGTATCTCAACGCGGGCCAGGTGTGCACCTCGGCCGAGCGCTTCTATGTGGCGCGCGAGGTGTACGACGACTTCGTCTCCGAGTTCGTCGACTACGCGAACACTCTGCGGGTCGGCGATCCGCTCGAGGAGTCGACGGATGTGGGTCCCATGGTGTCGGCGCCGCAGCGGGCGAAGGTAGAGGCGCAGCTCGAGGAGGCGGTGGCGGCAGGCGCGGACCTGCTCGTGGGCGGCGACCGGGCCGGGTTCGAGCGCGGGCACTACTTCTCGCCGGCCGTCGTGACGGGAGCGCCGGAGTCGACCATGCTGCTCCGCGAGGAGACCTTCGGCCCGGTTGCGCCGATCGTTCCGGTGGACTCGCTCGACGAGGCGATCCGCCTCGCCAACTCCACCC
>JBKPME010000002.1:0-41263 GCA_046731915.1 Actinomycetota bacterium | reverse complement strand
GTTCTGGTCCTGGGCACCGCCTCGCGGGCCCTTCTCGCGACCCTGGCCGCGCGTGGCGCCGTCCAGGCGCGCGTCGCGCTTTTTCTGCCCCAACCTGCGTCCGCCGGCCGAGTTAGTGCCCTCCGCGGTGCCTTCCGGCTTTCCGGCTCCGCGCTTCGAGCCCGCGTAGGCGTTCCCCTGGGCGCGGTCCGAGCGCTGCTCGGCGCCCCGCAGCCCATGGCTCCGCTCGGATCTGATCAGCTCGCCGTGCGCGCCGCGCGTCTCCACCGGCGGATGAGCCGCCGCCGGACCGACGGCCTCGCCCTGCGCCTTATCCCCTCCGGGGACCCCCTGTGCCGCGGGGGTCACCTGCGCGCCGCGGTCCTGCTGCGTGACCTGCTCGATCGCCACCTCGCCCGCGACGACGCTGCCGCCGGCGAGGACGCCCATCATCGCGACCTTGGCGACGGCCGCCGAGCCAAACGCGACTCCGCCGGCGGACGCACCGCCTACGGCGCCGCCCGTGAGCCCGGCCGCCCCCATGACACTCGACTTCAGCCCTAAGCTCGGTACGACGGGCAGCGCAGCCGCCAGGAGCTGGCGCTGGCGGCGTACTTCCTCGCGATATGCGCGGCACCCCGGGCAGCGGCGCAGGTGGTGGCGAAGCTCGTTGCGGCGGAGCGCGCCGCCGCGAAGCGTCTCGAGCTGCTCGCGGATCTCGCCGCAGGGCGTCTCGCGAGCGGTGCGACGCTCGATCAAGGAGCTGCGCGCACGGAACACCAGCCCCTTCACGCTCCCCACCTCACAGCCCAGCACCTGGGCGACCTCGGCGTGCGAGAGCCCGGCAGCCTCGGCGAGGAGCAGCGCAGCGCGCTGTTCCTCGGGCAGTTCACCGACGTCGGCGAGGAGCTCGCGCAGCTCCGCGCGCCGCTCCACCTGCTCGCTGAGGCCGTCCGTCGGGAGCTCGTAGAGCTCCGACGCGCGCTCGCGCCGGGCACGCAGCACGGACACGCAGCGGTTGCGAGCGATCGTGTACAGCCACGCCTTGAGCGCAATCCTGCGGTCACTATGGGCCTGAAGGTCCTTGAATGCCGCGGCGAAGGTGTGCTGCACCGCATCCTCGGCCTCTTCGCGCGAGCCGAGCATGTGACGGCAGAACGCGAGGATCCCGGCGCCGTGGCGCTCGAATGCGACCTCGAAGGCCGCCTCGTTACCCCGCCGGATCTGCTCGACGAGCCGCTCATCGCCCGCAAAGGAGAGCAGCCGCTTGGACCGCAGCGGTCCAAGCCGGCGAGCGGGCTCGCGGTCAGCGCGTGTGGTGAGGGTGCCAGCTTCCACGGCCTATTGGATGTACCCGCTTGCATCGCCCATAGCAACGCAATCGGCCCTAATAAGTTCGATGGTAACCCTGAAACCTTTTATCTCGACCCGCGTTCCAGCACACATGAAGAAGATCACCGTAGTGACCGGACTCGCGCTCGCCCTGATTGTGCCCACCGTGGCAGGGGCCAAGCCGACGCCAAACGCGGGCGACAAGCGCGCCGCGAAGAGCGAATGCAACATGTGGCGCGGTCAATCGCACATCACGCACGAGGCGTTCCTCACCAAGTTCAACACCTTCAAGGCGTGCGTCAAGCAGAAGGCCGCCGAGGAGGCCCAGGAGGCGCAGAACGCCCACACGAACGCCGCCAAGGAGTGCAAGGCGCTGCGTGATCAGGACCCGGCCCAGTTCGCGTCCGATTGGGGCAGCAACACGGACGCCCACAGCGAGCACGGGCAGGGCCGCAACGCGTTCGGCAAGTGCGTCTCGACGAAGGCCAAGGCGAAGGAGCACAAGGCCGACGAGCAGGACCAGGAGGACGCCACCGAGTTCAAGAACGCGGCTAAGACCTGCGCCGACGAGCGCATGGACGACGAAGCCGCCTTCAACACCAAGTGGGGCGAGAACGAGAACGACAACAACGCATTCGGCAAGTGCGTCTCACGCACTGTGCGGGGTCTGGAGCCGGCGCCGCCTGCCTGACGGGCTGCTAGTTCCGCCGAAGGAACGGGACCGCGTCGAGGAGCTGGTGGGGAAAGGCCTCGGCGCGGTTTCCGTCCCGCCCCTCGACCGCGTCCGCGACGCATAGCGAGTTCAGCACGGACTCGTGCACGACCTCGCCCGCCGCCTCGAACAGGTCGCGCATGGCCGACGAGTCGTCGCGCAGGAAGCTGAGCTCGTCGCGCTCCCGCTCCGTGCGGTGAGCTAGCCGGTGGGCGGTGGAGAAGGCAATCACGTACTCGCCGCTGGCGTTCGACGCGAAGCTGCCCGCCCGGCCAAGGCCGAAGGTGCCGCGCGCCGCGAGGCGGCGCAGCTGGCGCTCGGAGAGCGGCGCTTCAGTTCCGAGCACGATCATGATCGAGCCGCCCTGGGCGGGCGGCTCGGGCGACGCGCCGGGCAGCTCGACGTCCGGCCCGACCAGCAGATGCAGGTCGCGGCGGGTGCCATAGTTCGAGACGACCAGGCACCCGAGCGCGTGGCCGTCGACCATGCGCGAGGACGTGCCGATCCCCGCCTTGTAGCCGAAGCAGGTGGTGCCCGTGCCGGCGCCTACTCCGCCCTCGGCGATCTCGTCGGCGCTCGCGGCCGCTATCGCCTCGAGCGCGTGCTCCGGGCGCACGGCGAGGGCGCGCGCGTCGGATAGCCATCCGTCGAAGCACTCGCCCACGATAACGTTGACCGTGTCGCGGTCGCGCGCCGCGCTGGGATGCTGCTCCAGCGCGTGCCGCAGGCCGCCCTCCCACGCTGCCCCCACCGACAGCGTGCTAGTGAGCAGCAGCGGGCTCTCGATCGTCCCCAGCTCCGCAAGCTGCGTGAGGCCCGCCGCCTTGCCGTACGCGTTCACCGCGTGAAAGGCGCCGAGCACCTTCTCTTCGTAGAGGTTTCCTCCGTGCGGGAGGATCGCCGTGACGCCCGTACGCAGCCGGTCGCCCTCAAAGATGGTGCGGTGCCCGACACGCACGCCGGGCACGTCCACCAGCGCGTTCAGCCGCCCAGTCGGGAAGCGGCCAACGGCATAACCCAGCTCTCGTAAACGCATACGCACCGGTTGGGCAGCTTAAGCGCGGCAAAAAATGGGCAAAAGGTGCGGACCAGTACTCGACTAGGGGAGGAGCCCTATGTACATCGGTGTCGGAACGATCCTTCTGATCATCCTGATCATCCTGCTGATCGCCTTCGTGTTCTAACGAGCCGTGCCGCGACTCGCGGCGGCGGGGTGCCTCAGCGCCCAGCGCCGCTCCGCGGCGCGCCGCTTGGCGCGGCGGGCCTTCGCCCGCCTCGTCGCCTGGCTGGTGCCGCTGGTCACGCCCGTGCCCGTGTTTTGGGTGATCCAGGGTCGCAGCGCGGCGAGAACCCTTCGGATCGTCATCATGTGTGATCGAACGCACACTGCCGCGCAAACTTGCGGGTAGATTCGGCACATGCCGGCGAAGCTGCCGCTTGGCCCGCGGCTTCCGCGTGTAATGCAGACGATCGCGTGGTGGAACCGTACGGTGCCGTTCCTCGAGCGGTGCCGGGAGCGCTACGGGAAGCGCTTCACGATGCGGTTGCTCCAAACGCCGCCGTTCGTCCACCACTCGGACCCTGAGCACATCCGCGAACTCTTCACGGCTCCTCCCGAGGTGCTCCACCCGGGCGAAGGCGCGCGCATCCTGGAGCCGGTCGTAGGCGCGAACTCGGTGATCCTGCTCGACGAGCGAGCCCACCTGAGTCAGCGCAAGCTCATGTTGCCCGCGTTCCACGGCGAGAAGATGCAGCGGCTCTCCGGGTTGATGCAGGAGGTGACCGAGCGCGAGGTCGAGCGCTGGCCGAAGGACGAGCCGATCTCACTTCACCCGCGGCTTCAGGCGCTGACGCTCGAGATCATCCTGCGAGCCGTCTTCGGGCTCGATTCCGGCGAGCGCCTCGATGCGATGCGCGACCGACTCACGAACATCCTCGAGTACGGCGCCCGGCCGGCTTCCATGCTCCCGATGTTCCAGCGCGGGAAGACCTGGGGTGAGTTCATGCGCGGCCGCGAAGAGGCAGACGCGATGATCTACGAGACGATCGACGAGCGGCGCAGGGACGCGCATGTCGGCGACGACGTGCTCGCCATGCTCCTCGACGCGCGCCACGAGGACGACTCGCCGATGTCGCCCGTCGAGCTGCGCGACGAGCTGATGACGCTGCTCGTGGCCGGCCACGAGACCACCGCCTCCGAGCTCGCCTGGGCGTTCGAGCGGCTCACGCGCACGCCGGAGGTGCTGGCGCGTCTGACCGAGGAGATCGACTCGGACGGCGACGACGCATATGCCACTGCCACCGTGCACGAGACACTGCGCCGCCGGCCGGTTCTGCCGAACGCCGCCCCGCGACTCGTGATCGAGCCCGTCGAGATCGGCGGCTGGCGTTATGAGCCGGGCGTCTGCCTGCTCGCCAACTCGTACCTGGTGCAGCACGACCCCGACATCTATCCGGACCCGTACGCCTTCCGGCCCGAGCGCTTCCTCGACCAGCAGCCCGGCACGTACACCTGGATCCCGTTCGGCGGTGGGCGCCGCCGCTGCCTCGGCGCCAGCTTCGCCTTGCTCGAGATGAAGATCGTGTTGCGCGCGGTGCTCGCGCAGAACGAGCTTGCGTCGGCCGCGCCGGGAGACGAGGGGGCGCGCCGCCGCAGCATCACGCTGAGCCCCAAGGCCGGCAGCCGAGCGGTGCTCCGCGCACGCCGCCCGGCGCGCATGCCCGCAGCCGCCTAGGCGGCGCGACCCGGTACCGTCCCGGAATGTTTTCCCGCCCGAAGCCATTTCTCCGCGAGCTCGACAACGCGATCCCCGACAGGCCCTTCGCAATCCGGCTCTGGGACGGCAGCACACTGCCCGCCACGAACGGCCCCGGGCCCACCTTCGAGGTGCGCTCGCCGGATGCGTTCGCGCACGCGCTCCTGTCGCCCGGCCAGCTCGGCCTGGGGCGTGCGTACGTGTCAGGGGCGCTCGTGGTGGACGACCTCGACGGTGCGCTGAAGCTGGCCGCCGAGTGGAAGCCGCCCGAGCTCGACCGGCGCGGGAAGACACGGCTCGCGCTCGCGGCTGCGCGCGCCTTCGGCCTGAGGCGTCCGCCGGCGGTGCCCAAAGCGGAGCTACGCCTGCGTGGCCGCCGCCACACGCCCGAGCGCGACGCGCGCGCGGTGCGCCACCACTACGACGTCTCGAACGAGTACTTCGCGCTCTTCCTGGACGAGTCGATGACCTACAGCTGCGCGATCTTCTCGCGCGGCGCGGAGACGCTCGAGGAGGCCCAGGAGGAGAAACTCGAGCTGGTCTGCCGGAAGCTCGACCTGAAGGAGGGCCAGCGCCTGCTCGACATTGGCTGCGGCTGGGGCAGCCTCGCGCTGCACGCCGCCGAGAGGCACGGCGCGAGAGTGGTCGGCATCACGCTCTCCGAGCCCCAAGCGGTGCTCGCGCGAAAGCGCGTGGCCGAGCGCGGGCTCTCCGACCGGATCGAGATCCGGATGCAGGACTACCGGGCGCTGGATGACGAGCCCTTCGACGCAGTCGCGAGCATCGGCATGGTCGAGCACGTGGGCTCCAGCCAGATCGACGTCTATGCCCGCCAGCTCGCCCGGCTCGTGCGACCAGGCGGGCGCGTCCTGAACCACGGCATCGCGCGGCTGCGCGTGGGCGACCCCGAGGCGGGCGCCTTCACTCAGCGCTACATCTTCCCGGACGGCGCACCGCTCCACCTGTCGCGCATTCAGCTTGCGCTGGAGCGCGCCGGCCTCGAGACGCATCACGTGGAGGACTTCAGGGAGGACTATGCGCAGACCCTTCGCCACTGGGCGCGCCGGTTCGACGAGCACCTCGACGAAGCGATTCGGCTAGGCGGCCCGGAGCGCGCTCGCGTCTGGCGGCTCTACCTCCGCGGCTCGCGCCGCGGCTTCGAGACCGGCTTCACCTCGATCTACCAGCTGCGCTGCTCGAGGCCTACCGCAGTGCGGCGGTCAGAAGCTCGGACGCCCGGATCATCCCGCCAAGGTTCGGATGGAGCGGCGCCGGAGAGTTCACCGTCACAGCCGGCTCAACCCACCGTTTGACGGGCGGCTTGCAGGCGTCGTGCCCGGTGCTCGCGGTGTACCAGTCGACCAGCTCGGAGCGCGCAGTAAGGCATGTCGCCGTCGGTGATCGGAATCTACGGCCAGCAGCCCGGCCCCCGTCGGGCAGGATCGCCGCGTAGTTCACCAGGGCGCCGCGGCAACCCCCTCAGGCCCGCAGGAGGCTTAGGAGGAGATGCGCGACGAGCTCGGGCTTCTCGTCGACGACGAAATGACCCGCGTCCGCGACGAGCTCGAGCTCGAGGCTGTCGGTCTGCGCGGCGGCGCCCTTCACCGCTCGCGTGGTCAGGACCGGGTCGCGCACGCCGAAGGCGAGCCTGGTCGGCACCCGGAGGGCGGCTGCGGAGTAGCGCCCGCGTACCAGCGCCGGCAGCTCGCGCAGGAAGCTGCGGTAGACGCGCTCGGTCACGGCGCCGTGCTCGCCCTGCAGGCGGCTGACGAAGGCTTCTGCCTCGGCCGGCTCGAGGCCCGAGTCGCGCAACCCGCGCGCCGCCATCCACCGCCCGGCGCGCCGGCCCAGGCCGGGGCAGGCGAGGATCGGCATGTAGGCGAGCCGCCAGGAGTCGAGCGCTGTGCGCGCTTCGCGGGCGGGCCACGGGGGTACGACGTTCAGGGCGAGAAAGCTCTTCACCCGCTCCGGGTGATCCAGCGCGAGCAGGAAGCCCACGTACCCGCCCCAGTCATGTCCAGCGATCGAAACCTGGTCGATGCCGAGCTCGTCGAGCAGCGCGATCATGTCCCGCTTCAACTGGTTCTTGTCGTAGCCGGTCCGCGGCGCCTCGCTCCACCCGAAACCGCGGAAGTCGGGGGCTATAACGCGCGCATGCGGAGCGACGAGCGGGATCACGTCGCGCCACAGGTACCAGTGCTGCGGCCAGCCGTGCATCAGCAGAACCGGCTCGCCTTCGCCTGCCAGCGCGACGTGCGTGAGCAGGCCGCCGGCGCTCACGAATTCGTGCTCTACGCCCGAAACATGAGGGAGGTTCCCGTCCATCGTGCAGCACGCTACGCGTCGCCCTAGTACTGTGCCGTCCGGGTCAGTGGGGGCCGAGCGATGCAAGGAGGCAGGTAGCCACGTGACAACGCAGCTTGTCGTAGAACCGGACGGCCCCACGAGGGACGACGTCGAGCCGGTCAAGAACGAGACGGCCGACCGGATCATGACCGGCACCGTCACGGTGCTGCCTTTTGTCGCACTCGGCGTCGTCTGCTGGCAACTCTGGGCCGACCTGCTCCACTGGAGCGACGTCGCGGTGTTCCTGATCATGTACGTGATCTGCGCGATGGGCGTGACCGTCGGCTTCCACCGCCACCTGACCCACCGCAGCTTCAAGGCGAAGAAGCCGGTGCGGTTCGCGCTCGCGGCGATGGGCTCGATCGCGATCGAGGGCCCGGTCGTCTCGTGGGTCGCCGACCACCGAAAGCACCACGTGTTCTCCGACCAGGAGGGCGACCCGCACAGCCCGCACGTCGGGCACGAGGGTGGCTGGCGCGGCGCGCTGAGCGGCCTGTTCCATGCGCACGTGGGCTGGCTCTTCATCCACACGCAGCGCGGCAAGAGGGAGCGCTATGCCCCTGACCTGCTGAAGGACCCGACGATCAGCTTCATCGACGGCACCTTCCTGTGGTGGGCGCTCGGCGGGCTGGGACTCGCGTTCGTGCTCGGCTACGCGATCGGGGGCACGCTGACCGCGGCGCTGACCGGTCTGCTGTGGGGCGGCGGCGTCCGGATGCTGGTGGTGCACCACGTGACCTACAGCATCAACTCGCTCTGCCACTTCTTCGGGCGGCGCGACTACAGCACCGGCGACGAGTCGCGCAACCTCGCATGGCTCTCGATCTTCACTTTCGGCGAGTCCTGGCACAACAACCACCACGCCTTCCCGACCTCGGCCCGGCATGGCCTGAGGCGCTGGCAGATCGACCCTTCCTGGATCGCCATCCGGGCACTCGAGGCGACCGGCCTCGCCTGGGACGTGGTACGGGTCGACGAGCGCAAGCAGGCGCGCAAAGCGCTCCCGGCCGACGCTGCCTAGCGCTCAGGCGGGCGGTGTGGCGTTTATGTACCGAGCTCGGTACAAAAGTCGCCACACCCACCCTGGGAACGGCGCCCTTCAATGCCCGCAGTTCAAATCGCTCGCACGCCGGCGGTCACTGCCGCCGCGATCACGACGCACGCGACGATCGACCGGCTGCGCGCGTAGGCAAAGCCGCCGGCGGCGACGCCCGCGGTGTCGGCGTCCAGCGCGAGTTGGTCGCCCTCCGCGACGGCCTGCGTCGCGACCAGCGCCGCGAGCAGCGCCGGCGACAGCAGGATCACGACGCTCGTGAACCAGGTCGGCAGCTCGCGCCCGCCGAGCACGACCGGCCCGGCGGCCTTGATGGCGGCCGTGACGGCACAGCAGCCGGCGATCGTCATCGCTGCGGTGCTCACCGCGGCTCTCCCTCTGCCTCCTGGCGCGCCTCCATCTCGGTGCGGGCGCGCTTCGTCAGCCCCACGAGCGCCGCGAGGCTCGCGACGAGCACCGGGATGCCCGGAGGGGCGATCGGCACCAGCACCAGCGCGATCGCGGTGCCGAGGGCGGCCACGCCACGGGCACGCCCGCTGTGCAGCTCGTTCAGGAGCAGCCCGAAGAAAAACGCCGGAAAGATCGCGTCGAGGCCGAGGGCGTCTGGGTCGCCGAGCGTGTCGCCCCAGAGCGCGCCGACGGCCGTGCCCAAGATCCAGGTGCAGTAGGCGATGGCAGAGGCGCCGAGCAGGAGCGCCTCGTCGAACGTGCCGTCGCCGCGCGACGACAGCGCCCAGGAGTGATCCACCACTGCCTGGCCCTTGGCCGCCCGGCGGAGCCGGCCACCGCTGAACGAGGGCCCCACCGCGGCGCTCATCGGCAGGAAGCGCGAGTTCATCAGCGTGGCCGCGGCCACCGCGGCGCCTGCCCCGCCGCCGGCCGACAGGATCGAGATCGCCGTGAACTGAGCCGAGCCGGCGAACACGATCGCCGACATGATCACGGCCTCCACGTCTGACATCCCGGCCTCCTCCGCCAGGATCCCGAAGGAGAGCGCGAGGATGAAGCCCGCGACGGCGAAGGGCGCGCCGACCCGCAGCCCGTGGCGGAAACCGCGGCTCCCGGCGAGCGTGGTCAGTTCTCGACGAAGTAGCTGCCGGACTCGCCGCTCGAGTAGTAGCGCGACGTGATGGTCTTCTTCCGCGTGTAGAAGTCGACCGCGTCCGTGCCGTGGGCGTGCAGGTCGCCGAGGAAGCTGTCCTTCCAGCCGGAGAACGGGAAGAACGCGACCGGCGCTGCGACGCCGATGTTCACTCCGACCATCCCGGCCTCGACGTCGTGCTTGAACCGCCGCACGGCCGCGCCGGACTCCGTGAAGATCGAGACGCCGTTGCCGAACCGCGAGCCGTTCACGGTCTCGATCGCCTCGTCGAGCGTGTGCACGTGGATCATCGACAGCACCGGGCCGAAGATCTCCTCCCGCGCGAGCTCCATCTCGGGCGTCACGCCGGTGAGGATGGTCGCGCCGATGAAGCAGCCCTCGACGAGACCGGCGTCGCGCCCGTCGACGAGCAGCTCGGCGCCCTCCTGGAGCCCGCGCTCCACGGCGCCGAGGATGCGCTCGCGGGCCGCTTCGGACACCACCGGGCCGAGCTCGTTCTGCTCGTCCAGCCCGTCCCCCACGCGCACCGCCTCGGTCGCTTCCTTAAGGGCCGGCAGGAGTCGCTCGTGCGCGTCCCCCACCGTGACGACGACCGATCCCGCCATGCAGCGCTGCCCGGCTGCACCGAATGCGGAGCCGATGATCCCGCTGACGGTCTTGTCGACCACGGCGTCCGGCATCACGACCATGTGGTTCTTCGCCCCGCCGAGCGCCTGCACGCGCTTGCCGGCCTTGGCCGAGCGCTCGTAGATGATCTTGGCGACGGGGGCCGACCCCACGAACGAGATCGCGTCGATGCCGGGGTGGTCGAGCATCCCCTCGACGACCTCGCGTCCGCCGTTCACGAGGTTCACCACGCCGGGCGGCAGATCGAGCGAGTCGAGCACCTCGAATGCGATCTGCTGGGTGAGCGGCACCTGCTCTGACGGCTTCAGGATGAACGCGTTGCCGCAGCCGATCGCGAACGGAAGAAACCAGAACGGCACCATCGCAGGGAAGTTGAAGGGCACGATCGCGCCGCAAACGCCGACCGGCTGGCGGATCGTCTCGGCGTCGATCCCGCGTGAGACGTCCTCCAGGATGCGGCCCTGCATTGTCGTCGGGATGGCGCAGGCCGCCTCGACCATCTCGATCATCCGCGCCACCTCCGCGCGGGCGTCGGCGAGCGTCTTGCCCATCTCGGTCGTAACGGAGCGGGCAAGCTCTTCACGGCGTGCGTCGAGGCCCTCGCGGAGCGCGAACAGCTTGCGGGCGCGCGCAATCACGGCGACGTCGCGCCAGACGGGCAGGGCCTCGCGAGCAGCGCGTACGGCGGCGTCGAGGTCGGCGGAACTCGAGAGCGGGACGCGCGCGAGCACCTCGCCGTTGGCGGGATTCGTCACGTCCAGTTGCTCGGAAGAGCCCGACGGCGTCCACGATCCGCCGATGTAGTTGTCCAGGACGCGGGTTGCAGATTTTGTGACGGTCATGGGTTCAACATCCATTCGTGGTCGGGATCGTTTGCGATGGCCCACGTCCGCTCGGGTCCCGCCATCACGTTGAGGTAGTAGACGGCGTAGCCCGGGGGCGCCGACACCGTGTGGTAGCCGCGCGGCACGAGGACCACGTCCCTGTCGCGCACCGCCACGGTCTCATCGAGGTTACCGTCGCCCGTGTAGACGCGCTGCAGCGCGAAGCCGCGCGGCGGGTCGATGCGGTGGTAGTAGGTCTCCTCGAGGTAGCTCTCGTCGGGCAGCGCCTCGCGGTCGTGTTTGTGTGGCGGGTAGCTCGACCAGTGCCCGGGCGGGGTGAGCACCTCGCAGACGAGCAGCGACTCCGCCGGCCGGTCCCCCATGAGAATCGGGAGCACGGTGCGCTCCTGTGCGCCGAAGCCGCGCGTCTCGACGTCGATCTCGTCCCCGCGCAGAACGCGCGGCTCCGCGCCGCCGTTCGGCGCCGGAGCGGCGCACAGTGCAAGTTCTCCGCTACCGCTCAGCTCGAACTCGGTTCCGGGAGGGAGGTAGGCGGCGTCCGGCCTCCCTTCGAAAGGGCTCTCCCGTCCGCCTAGATCGGCCCAGACTCCGTGCGCCGAGCGAACGGTGCACGTGCCCTGGACGACTACGACGCAGACCTCGGTGTCACCCGTGTTACGCGACAGCGGCGGCTGTGCGCCGAGTTCGATCACCTCGAAGCCCACGTATCGCCAGCCGGCCGACTCTGGTGTGACGAGCGTGACACTTTCATTACCGGGCGCGCGTGAGGCGTGTAGGAGAAGCTCACTCACTTGGCGCGTCCACGTACTGGCGCTGAGCCTTGCGCGCCTCCTCGTATTCGCGGCGCGCTTCCTGCACGGCGGGGTCGTCCGAGACCTCGGCGACGGGCACGTCCCACCAGCCCTCGTACGAGGGAACGCCCGCGTAGCGATCGGTCCTCACGTGCACGACCACGGGCCCGTCGCCCGCTCCCTTCGCCTCGTCCAGTGCGGCGCGCAGCTGTTCGATCGAGTCCGCGCGGATCACGCGAGCGCCGAGGCTTTCGGCGTTGGCCGCGAGGTCCACGGGCAGCGGCTCGGCCGGCTGCGCCGGGCGGTCGCCGTTCGGCGCGTCGAGGAGCTGGCGCTCCTCCTTTCGCCGGTAGTGCGTGCCGAACCCGGCCGAGCCCACCGAACGCGAGAGCGCTCCGATCGAGGCGTAGCCGTGGTTGTCCACCAGCACCACCACGATCTTGACCTTCTCGGCGACTGCGGTCACGAGCTCGCCCGGAAGCATCAGGTAGGAACCGTCGCCGATCAGCACGAAGACCTCGCGCTCGGGGTCGGCGAGCTTGACGCCGATCCCGCCCGGGATCTCGTAGCCCATGCACGAGTAGCCATACTCGACGTGGTAGCTCTTCGGGTCGCGTGCCTGCCAGAGCTTGTGGAGCTCGCCCGGCGCGGATCCGGCGGCGCAGACGACGATTCCCGTCTCGCCGGCGGCGTCGTTGATGGCCCCGATCACCTCGGCCTGCGTAGGCAGCGCGCCGTCGCGCGCCGCTTCGTCCCCGCCGACCACGCGAGCAACTTCCTTCGCCCAGTCCGCGGCCTCCTGCTTCGCGCGGCTCTCCCACACGTCGTCGGCACGCCAGCCGGCGAGCGCTTCCCGGAGCGCGTCCAGCCCGGCCCGCGCATCGCAGGTGAGGGGATGCCCCGAGTGTTTCCCCGCATCGAACTCGGTCACGTTCAGGTTCACGAAGCGCACGTCCGGATCCTGGAAGGCCGACTTCGACGCGGTGGTGAAGTCGCTCCAGCGCGTGCCGATTCCAACGACCAGGTCGGCCTCGCGCGCGAGCCGGTTGGCCGCGAGCGTGCCGGTCGCGCCAACGGCACCGAGGCAGAGCGGGTGGTCGGAACGGAGGGAGCCGCGGCCCGCCTGCGTCTCGCTGACCGGAGTGCCTGTTGCATCGACGAGCTCCCGGAGCGCCTCCGTGGCCTCCGAGTAGATGACCCCCCCGCCCGCCACGATCAGCGGCCGGCGGGCGGCGCGCAGCAACTCGGCGGCGCGGGCGACGGCGGCGGGCGCTGGCGGGCGGCGGTAGATCGTCCAGACGCGCGGCTCGAGGAACGAGTCCGGCACCCCGACGGCCTCGGCCTGCACGTCCTCTGGGAGCGCGAGCGTGACGGCGCCGGTGTCGGCCGGGTCGGTGAGGACGCGCATCGCCTCGAGCGCGGCGGGCACGAGCTGCTCGGGACGCTCGACGCGGTCGAAGAAGCGCGATACGGGCCGGAAGGCGTCGTTGACCGAGATCGTCGCGTCATGCGGCGCCTCGAGCTGCTGGAGCACCGGGTGCGGGCGGCGCGTGGCGAACGTGTCGCTCGGGAGGAGCAGCACCGGCAGGCGGTTGATCGTGGCGCCGGCTGCTCCGGTGACCATGTTCGTCGCGCCCGGGCCGATCGAGGTGGTGCACGCCCACGTGCCGAGTCGGTTGCGCTGACGCGCGTAGCCGGCCGCCATGTGGACCATGCCCTGCTCGTTGCGGCCCTGCACGTAGGGGAGCAGGTCCTCGTACTGCTTGAGCCCCTGCCCAAGCCCGGCGACGTTTCCGTGCCCGAATATGCCGACGCAGCCGGCGAAGAAGCGCTGGCGCTGCCCATCGCGCTCGACGTATTGGGAGGCGAGGAAGCGGACGAGGGCCTGGCCGACGGTGAGGCGGGCGCTCATGGCGTTGCCCCCTTGGGTGGCGGCGCCGCCGGCGAACGACGGCATTGAGGGTAAGTAAGCGTCCTGCTTAGGGCCGTCATAGTCGGCCCAGGGCAGGATTCTTGGTGAAGCCGCGGCTCCGATCCGCATCCCATCTTCACCGCCTTGCCCCCTCCACGATCTCCTCCAACTCCTGGAGGTACGGCATGTCGTCGGCGCACGCCAGGCGCGAGGCCACCAGCGCGCCCGCTGCGTTCGCGCGCCGGATCACCGCCTCGATCTCGTCGCCTGTGAGAAGACCGTAGGCCAGTGCACCGCCGAAGGCGTCGCCGGCGCCGAGGCCGTTCACGACTTCGAGGCGGACAGGCTCGACCTCGATCAGCTCGTCGCGCGTGCGGGCAAGCACGCCCTCCGGGCCGCGCTTCACGATCGCCAGCTCGACGCCCACCTCCAGAAGGGCTGCGGACGCGTCCCAGGGATCGCGCGTGCCGACCGCGACCGCCACCTCGTCCTGGTTCCCGACCGCGACCGTGGCATTCGCGAGCGCGGCGCGTGCCATGTCGCTCGCCTCGTCCTCGTGGCGCCAGAACATCGGGCGGTGGTCGAGATCGTGGATCGTGATGCCGTTCCTGTTCCGCGCCTCGAGCGCGCCGAGAGTCGCGCTGCGGCTGGGCTCGTCAGAGAGGCCCGTGCCGGTCGTCCAGAACAGCCGGGCGGCGCGGATTGCTTCGAGGTCCAGCTCCTCGAGTGCGATGTCCATGTCCGGGGCCTTCGGCTCCCTGTAGAAGAGGAGCGGGAACGAGTCGGGCGGGTGAAGCTCGCAGAAGACCACCGGCGTCCGGAGCTTCGGGGCCGTGCCGACCCAGCGGGTGTCGACCCGGAATCCGTCCATCGCCGCTCGCACGTACGGGCCGAAGGGGTCGTCGCCGACCTTTGTGATCGCGGCGACCCGTCCGCTGCCGAGGCGCGCGGCCGCCACCGCCACGTTGACCGGGCTGCCGCCGAGCGACTTGTGGAACGTCTCGACCTCCGCCAGCGAGACGCCCGATTGCTCGGGGTAGAGGTCGACCCCGACCCGCCCCATCGTGATGACGTCGAACGCCTCGCTCATGCGGGCGTCAACTCTCTCCACATCCTGCGCAACATCTCGGTGACGCCGGGGAGCTCGACGTCGAGAGCGGCGGCCGTGCGGGTGGCGTCGAGGCTGGTGTCGTACGGAATGGCGGCGGGCAGCGCCTGGGCGGGGGGCTCCACGCCGAGGTCGAGGAGCGATGGATCGAGCTCGAAGACCTCGGCCGCGCGCAACGCGAGCGTCCTACGGTTAACGGACTCGCCGCCGCAGCAGTGGAAGATGCCGTCGAGGTCGCGCTCGAGAACGCGCCACATCAGCTCTGACGCATAGCTTGCCAGCGTCGGCGTGGCGATCATGTTGATCCGGTCGCTCTCCCAGACGCCGAACCGCTCGCCACCCCGAAGCCGCTGCACCAGGGCGGCCACGAAGTAGCCAAAGCCGGCGTCCTGCTCGCGGGGTGGTGCACCAGCGGCGCGGTCGCCGGGGGGCGCGGAGGCCGCGCCCTCGCGCACGCTTCCCTGCACCGCCGCTATCCGCGCGACAGAGCCCCGGTTGGCGCGCTCGGTCACGACCAGCTCGCTGGCCGCCTTTAGGAAGCCGTACAGGTTGATCGGGTTCGGCGGAGTCTGCTCGGTGGCGCGCGATTGGGTTCCGTCGAAGACCCAGTCCGTGGACACGAGCAGCATCCGAGCGCCCACCTCGTTCGATGCGTCGACGAGGTTTCGTGTCGCGCCCACGTACGCGTCCCAGCCGGCACGGCGGTCCCTGTAGAGCGCGCCGAAGTCGTTCAGGATCGCGCAGTGCACGATTGCGTCCGGCCGGAAGGCGGTGACGCGCTCACGCACTGCCTGCGCATCCGTGACATCGACCTCCACATGCCGCGGCGCGAGCAGATCCACACCGTGGTCATCGAATATCCGCCGCACGTTGGCGCCCACGAAGCCCGAGCCGCCGGTTACGTAGACCCTCACGCCGCCACGACCTCCTCCACCCGCACAGGGCGGCCCTCCTGCAGCGACCGTCCCGCGGCTAGGCCGATCACGAGCGGCGCGCGCGCGTCGACGATGCCGACAGGCGTCTCCTCGCCCGCGCTGACCGCGCCGACGAAGGCCTCCCACTCGCGGATGTAGCTCGGGATGTAGCGCTCGAGGAAGAAGTCCGGCAGCGCCGGCGCGCTCGTGCCCTCCGCGGTCCGGGACATCCCCGTGTGCTCGAGCGGGTTCTCGGACGCGGCCATCCCGCCCACGCCGAAGACCTCCACCCGCTGGTCGTATCCGTACGACGTCTGGCGGCTGTTGTCGATCGAGGTGATGCACCCGTTCTCGTGCACCAGAACCACGAGCGCCGTGTCCACGTCGCCTGCGTCCGCAAACGACTCATCGATCCGCACCGCCCCGCGTGCATAGACCTCCACTACCTCGCTCCCCGTCACGTAGCGGGCCATGTCGAAGTCGTGGATCGTCATGTCGAGGAAGATGCCGCCGGAGGCGCGCACGTAGCTCGCGGGCGGCGGATACGGATCGCGGCTCGTGATCCGCAGCAGGTGCGGCTCGCCCACCCGGCCCGTGGCCACCGCGTCGCGCACCGACTGGTGCGCCGGGTCGAAGCGCCTGTTGAACCCGATCTGGAACGGCACACCCGCCTGCCGGACCGCATCCAGGGCGCGGTCGACCTCCACGAGATCGTGCGAGACCGGCTTTTCGCAGAAGATCGCCTTCCCCGCCTCGGCCGCTGCCGCGATCAGCGGCGTGTGCGTCTCGGTGCTCGAGCAGATCGCGACGGCGTCCACGTCGGGTCGCGCCATCAGCTCCTCTGCGCCATCCACGACTGGCACGCCGAGCTCGTCCCCGAGCGCGCGCGCGGCCTCCGGGAGCGCGTCGTTCACCGCGGCCACGTCCGCTCCCGGGACCTGGCCGGCCAGGAGCCGCGTGTGCATGGCGCCGATCCGCCCGACGCCGACCACGCCGATCCGGAGCGCGCTCATGTCAGTCCTCCCGCAGCGATACGACATCCTCCCAGTGGCCGCTCTCCACCGACCGGAGCAGCGCGGCCTGCACGCTCACAGCCGCGAGCGCGTCCTCGAATCCGGGCCGGTGCGGGCGGCGCTCGAGTAGCGAGCGGCAGAACTCGAAGTCCTCGATCACGACCAGGTCCTCGAAGCCGATCCCGTTGGCGCTGCCGGGCACGAACGCGCCGTGGTAGGGGAAGCGCTCGCCGCCGAAGACCGTGATGTAGCCGGAGTGCGGGTCATCCGTGGCGAGGTAGACCTCGAGCTCGTTCATGCGCTCGAGGTTCCAGCCGAGCGCTCCGGCGTCGCCATGCAGGTCGAACGCCATCTGGCTCTCCGGCCCGAACAGCGTGCGGCCGGCCTCGAACGTTCCGCGCGCGCCGTTCTCGAACACGCACAGCATCCCGGCGTAGTCCTCGTTCGTCACGGCGCCGAGCGGGTCGCCGGGCCGCCCGCGCCCGTAGTGGGTGCCCGCGCCCGGCAGGGGGAGCGGCCGCTCGCGGATGAACGTCTCGGTCGTGCCCACCACCCGGGCGATCGGCCCGACGAGCATGTGCGCAAGGTCCACCGAGTGGCTCATGAGGTCGGTGCTCACGCCGTGGCCGCCCTCGTCGACGAGGAAGCGCCACGACAAGAGGCCCATGGGGTCGCTCCCGTACATCGAGAAGAAGCGGCCGCGGTAGTGGTTCACCTGCCCCACGCGCCCCTCGGAGACCATCTGCGCGGCGTAGCGCACGAGCGGGGCCCAGCGGTAGTTGTAGCCCACCGCGCTTATCACGCCGGCGTGCCGCACCGCCCGCTCCGCGCGCGCCGTCTCGGCCGGCGTGCCGCCCACCGGCTTCTCGCAGAACACGTCCTTGCCGGCGGCCGCGGCCGCCTCGATCAGCTCCACGTGCATGGCGTTCGGCGCGGCGATATAGACGACGTCCACCTCCGGGTCCTCGACGACCCGCTGCCACTCGGCGGTGCCGCGCGCGTAGCCGAACGAGCCAGTGGCCTCCTCCAAACGCTCCGGCACCGTGTCGCTGCAGATCACGAGCTCAGGGTCGAACTCGCGCTCCGGGAACAGCGTCTTGATCCGCTGCATGGAGCGGCTATGGGCCTGACCGAGCCAGCCGAAGCCGATCAGCCCCACGCCGATCCGCCGCCGCGTGGCGGCGGCCCTGGAGGAGGCGGACGTCACCTCGGCCGTCGTCACTCCGTGTTCTGCCTCATCTCCTGGCTCAGCTCGTGCGTGAGCTGGTCCAGCTCCGCGCCGCCGGCCATCAGCTGCACCAGCTCGTCGCGGCTGATCTCGCCGCGCTTCCACGAGCCCTGCAGCTTGCCGCGGTTCAGGATCACGAAACGATCGCCGACCGGGTGCGCATGGTGCGGGTTGTGGCTGATGAAGATCACGCCCACGCCACGCTCGCGCGCGTGGACGATGTAGCGGAGCACGATCCCGGACTGCTTCACCCCGAGCGCCGACGTCGGCTCGTCGAGGATCAGCACCTTCGCGCCGAAGTACATCGCTCTCGCGATCGCGACCGCCTGGCGCTCACCGCCCGACAGCGTCCCGACCGGCTGGTCGGGGTCGCGCACGTCGATGCCCATCTTCTTCATCTCCGAGCGCATCACCTTCTTCGCCTCGCCAATGTCGATCCACTTGAAGGGCCCGAACCCCGAGGTCGGCTCCGACCCCAGGAAGAAGTTCCGCCAGATCGACATCAGCGGCACCGTCGCGAGGTCCTGGAACACGGTCGCGATGCCGCGCTCCTTCGCCGCGCGCGGCGAGCCGAAGGACACCTTCTCGCCCTCCATGCGCAGCTCACCCTCGTCCTGCCGATGAACCCCCGAGAGGATCTTGATGAACGTCGACTTCCCGGCGCCGTTGTCGCCGAGGACGCAGGTGACCTCGCCCTCGTTGACCGCGGTCGAGACATCCTTCAGGGCGATCACGTTCCCGAAGTACTTCGAGACGTGGTCGACTTCGAAGAGCGGCGCGTGGCCATTCCCCTTTCCGTTGCCTGCCCGTGCAGCGGTCATTTCCTTGCTCCTTCCGCACTCCGGCGCACGAAGTTGTTGACGAGCACCGCGAGCAGCAGGATCACGCCGAGGAACAGGAAGCGCCAGTCGGTGTTCCAGCCCTCGAACTGGATGCCGATGAACGCCATCCCGATGATGAGCGCGCCGATCGACGCTCCGATGGCCGATCCGAAGCCGCCCGTCAGCAGACAGCCGCCGACGACCGCGGCAATGATGTAGTTGAACTCGTCGCCGATGCCCTGGCCGGCCTGCATCGAGGCCAGCCGGAGGGCGATCATGATGCCCACCAGCGCCGAGCAGAGCGAGGTGGTCATGAACAGGCCGATCTTCACGCGGGGGACCGGGACGCCAACGTTCCTCGCCGCGACCGGGTCACCGCCCACGCCGAAGATCCAGTTCCCCACGCGTGTACGCGCGAGCACCCAGGTGGCGATCGCCGTGATGGCGATCCACCAGAGCACCGAGATCCTGTAGTCGTGCGGCGCCCAGAAGGTCCCGCCGAAGATGTCCTTCGCGCTCTCGTAGCCGGGCACCTCGGACAGGCCCGAGACACGGACCGTGTCGGTAATCGCCTTGGTCACGCCGAGGTTCACGCCCTGCAGCACGAAGAAGGTCGCGAGCGTGACGATGAAGCTCGGCAGCTTCGTCTTCACGACCATGTAGCCGTTGATGAAGCCGACCGAGGCGGCGAACACCAGCGTCAGCGGGATTGCGACCCACATGTTCATGTCGAGCTCGGTGGCAAGCAGGCCCATGCACAGGCCCGCCGAGCCGGTCATGACGCCTGCGGACAGGTCGAACTCCCCGCCGATCATGAGCAGCGCGACCGCCACTGCGGGAATGCCGAGCGTGGACGCCACGTCGGTCCAGTTCGCCATCCCGTCGAGCGTGCCGAACAGGTCCGTGGTGAATGTGAAGAACAGGCCGATCACCACCGCCGCGAGCACGGCCCCGATCTCGGGACGGCGCAACAGGCGCGTCGTCAGGCTGACGTGCGCGAGGCGCTCGTCGACTATGTCCGTCGTCGGCGGGGGGGGTGGCTCGGCCACTGTCGCCGGATTGCTCACTTCTTCTCCTCCTCCTCACGGGCGGGGCGACCGGCCCCCCGGGGGGCGCGGGGCCGGCCGTGATCCCCTTACTTCAGCGCGTGCCTTCTTCGGCGAGCTTCTCGACCGTGGCTGCGTTGCCCTTGTCGACGAAGCCCGGTCCGGTCAGCACGGGCAGACCGCCGCCCACCGTGTTGGCGTTCGTGTTGTAGAGCGTCAGAAATACGACCGGCAGGTACCCCTGGAGGTACTGCTGCTGGTCGACGGCGAACTCGATCTCGCCCGCCTTGATGGCCTTGACGACGTCGCCGCTCAGGTCAAACGTGGCGAGCTTGGCGTCTGAGCTCGCGCCCTGGACAGCGTCGCGAGCCGCGACCGCAATGTCGGGGTTGAGCGTCAGGACGGCCGTGACGTCCTTGTCCGACTGGAGCTTTGACTGCAGCTCGGTCGTGGACGTCGCGATGTCGTTGACGCCCTTCACCTGGACGTTCTCGACGTTGCCGCCGAAGCCCTTCTTCGCGCCCGCGCAGCGCTCCTCCAGTCCGCTGTTGCCCTGCTCGTGCACGACGCAGAGCAGCTTCCCGGGGGCACTCTCGGCGAGCCGCTTGCCCGCGGCCTCACCGGCCACGCCCTCGTCCTGGCCCACGTGTGTGATTGCGCCCAGATCAGCGAAATCGCCCTGACCGGAGTTCAGCGTGATCACCGGTATCCCGGCGTCGGTGGCCTTCTTGATCGGGTCACGCAGGGCGTCCGTGTTCGGATTGGAGGTGGCGATCCCGTCCACCTTCTCGGTAATCGCCGACTCGATCAGCTGGGCCTGCTTTTGCGGGTCGTTCTGCGACTCGCTGTACTTGACGGTCACGCCCATGTCCTCGCCGGCCTGCTCGGCGCCCTTCTTCGCCACGGCCCAGAACGTGTCCCCCTCACCGTGGGTGATCACGGCGATGGTTAGATCCTTGCCCTGGGTCATGTTGACGTTGTCGCTGCTCGTCGACGAGCCGCCGTTGTCGTCGTCATCGCCACCACAGGCGCCGACGAACGCGGCCATGCCGAGTACGACCAGCGCGGTGAGCACGTAGTGCAGCAGTCGTCTCATTGGTTTGGAATCCCTCCTCCGTTGGGAGCTGGAGCCAGAGTGGCCAGATAGTCGATGCTCCTCCGAACATCGATCACCGGACCCCGACCCTCCGGCGGCTCCTCCCCGGTGAGGGTCGTGTCCTGTTCGAGCACGAGCCAACGCCCGTACCCGTGGCGGTCGAGCAGCTCGACCACCTCGTCGATCGACGCATCGCCGTCGCCGAGCGGGCGGAACAGGCCCCGCCGGGTGGCGTCGACGAGCGACAGCTCGCCCGAGCGCACGCGCTCCGCGAGCCCCATATCTACGTCCTTCAGGTGGACATGCACGATTCGGCCGGCGTTCGCGGCGGTGAACTCCGCCGGATCGGTGCCGCCGATCGCGAGGTGGCCGGTGTCGAGGCACCAGTCGACCTCGCCCTGAGTCAGGACCGCTTCGATGTCCGCCGCGGTCTCTACGAGCGTCCCCGCATGGGGATGCAACGCGAGCTGGAGGCCGCTGGGGGCCACCAACTCGCTCAGTCTCTGAAGGTTGTCCACGAGGCGCGCCCAGTCGCTCTGCTCGAGCGGGATCCGCGGCGACCAGCTCGCGTCCGTCACCGCTGCGGCCACGAGCACCTCGCCCTCGAGTGCGGTCATGAGCGGCGTGACCTCGTCCAGCACCTTGTGCGCCTGGTCCAGCGACGGCTCGTGCAGAACGAGGGGGATGAACGCCCCCACGAGACCGAGGTCGTACGGCTCGAGGAGCGTTCTGACGCTCGTCGCATCGGGCGGCAGGTAGCCGACCGGTCCCATCTCGGTGGCCGTGAGGCCGAGCGAGGCCATCTCCGCGAAGACGCGCTCGGGAGGGAGCTGGAGGCCCCACCCCGGGATCTCACAGACGCCCCAGGAGATCGGCGCGCCGGCCAGGTTGCGGCCGTGAAGGGGCGGGCCCTCCTGGACTGGGCGGGTATGAGGCTCATGCGTCTCAGCGCCCATGGGGCGACCGTTCATCTCGGAGCGGGATGACATTGGGAACCTGTTAGAGCGCTCTATTGATTAGAGCGCTCTAACGCGGTTAGTATCTACGGCGGGTACATGGCTGTCAAGAGGACTCGCCCGAAACACCCGACGCTCGAGGACGTGGCCCGCTCCGCCGGCGTGTCGCGGGCGCTTGTCTCGCTCGTCATGCGCGACAGCCCGAACGTGAGCGACGAGCGGCGTACACGCGTGCTCCGGGCAGCCGCAAAGCTCGGGTACCGCCCCAACGCCGCGGCGCGCAACCTGGCCAGCGCGCGCACCCGCACCGTGGGCGTGCTGGTGAACGACCTGCACAACCCGTTCTTCGCCGAGATCCTCGAAGGCCTTGAGACCTACGCCTCGGAGCTCGGCTACCGCCTGCTGATCACCACGGGCGGGCGGCGGCAGCGGCGCGAGCACGCGATGCTCGAGGCGCTGCTCGAGTACCGCACCGACGGCCTGATCCTGCTCAGCCCGCGCATGGGCACCGGAGAGATGGCCGCTGCGGTGGGGCAGGCTCCCGCGGTCGTGGTGGGCCGGGCGGTCCGCGACGGCGGTTTCGACTGCGTGGTCAACGACGATGCCCTTGGAGCGGCCCTCGCTGTACGCCATCTCGCCGAGCTGGGCCACCGGAAGATCGCGCATATCGACGGCGGGCTCGGCGCCGGTGCCGCCCGCCGCCGGGCGGGCTACAAGCGGACGATGGACGAGCTGGGCCTCGGCCGCCAGGCGGCGGTGATCCCGGGGGACTTCACGGAGGTCGCGGGCGTGCGCGGCGCTGAGCGGCTGCTCGGCGGCAAGGAGCTGCCGACGGCCGTGTTCGCGGCGAATGACCTGGTCGCCGCCGGCGTTCTAGACCGGCTCGAGGACGCCGGCGTGCGCGTCCCGGGCGACGTCTCGATCGTCGGGTATGACAACACCTTCCTCGCGGCGCTTCACCACATGTCCCTGACGACGATCAACCAGCCGCGACCCGAAATGGGCCAGGCCGCGCTCAAGCTGCTGCTCGAGCGGGTCGACGGCCGCCAGGAACGCGAGGTGCGCCTGGTCGAGCCGAGCCTGGTGGCGCGATCGAGCTCGGGGCCGCCGCCGTGAACGCACTGGCCACGCGCAGCCGGAGCACAAAAGCCCGCCTTCTGGTTGCGCTCGCCCTCTCGGCGGCCGTGCTCGCCGGTGTTCTCTTCGCCCGCTCGCACGACTCGGCGTCGAACGAGCGACCGCGGATCAATCCCCTGCGCATTACATCCGGCGGCGAGATCGCCACCGGGTTCGCGGTCGGGGGTGACCGCGTAGTGACGGTCGCGCACGTGCTCGCCGGCGCTGCGAAGGTGGATGGCGCTCGGGCCCGCGCCCTGCGAGTCGATCGGCGCTCGGACCTCGCCCTGCTGGCCGCGCCCGGCATCGCGGGACGCAGGCCGGCCGTGACAAGCGCCCACGCGGGCGACGAGCTGCGAATCCTCCGCTCGCGTAGCGATGACGCCTCCTCGCTGCCTGTTCTAGTCCGGCGCCCGATCGTGGCCCATGTGCACGAGCTCGGCGCCGAGCGAGTGCGGACGCGACGCGCACTCGAGCTCGCCGGACGGGTCGAGCCCGGCGACTCCGGCGCACCCGTCGTGTGGCCCTCCGGCGAGCTCGCGGGCGTGATCTTCGCCATCTCCACCCGCCGGGAGGGCACCACCTACGCGGTAGACGCCCGCGCCGTCACGCGCCTTCTCGCGCGCGACTGAGTTATCTACTTGTCGCTCGCACGTGGCAGAGTGGCCGGCTCCACGCGCGGCGTCTCAGGCTCGCCGTTCGCTGCCTCAAGGGCGGCGGGGCCGCCGGCCTCATCGCTTTCCTTCGCGGGCTCCTGCGCCCCGTTTGCCTCCGCGTCGCTCCCAATGAACGGCCTGATCAGGTCCATCGGCAGCGGGAACACGATCGTCGAGGCCTGGTTCGCGCTGATGTCGGAGAGCGCCTGCAGGTAGCGGAGCTGGATCGTTACCGGGTTCGGGCGGATCACGTTTGCCGCCTCGGCCAGCCGGTCGGCGGCCTGGAATTCGCCCTCGGCGTTGATCACCTTGGCGCGTCGGTTGCGCTCCGCCTCGGCCTGACGCGCGAGCGCGTGCTGCATCCGCTCGGGGATCTCGACGTCCTTGATCTCGACGATCGTGACCTTGATGCCCCAGGGCTCGGTCTGCTCGTCGATGATCTGCTGCAGGTGCTCGTTGAGGCGCTCGCGCTCCGCGAGCAGCGCGTCGAGCTCCGCCTTGCCGAGCACAGAGCGGAGGGTGGTCTGCGCGATCTGCAGCGTCGCCGCCATGTAGTCCTCGACGTCGAGAATCGCACGGCGGGGATCGATCACGCGGAAGTAGGCCACCGCGGCGACACGAACGGGGACGTTGTCGCGCGTGATCACCTCCTGCGGTGGGATCCGGAGCGTGATTGTCCGGAGGCTCACCCGGACCATGCGGTCGACTGCGGGAATCAGCAGTACGAGCCCGGGGCCCTTCTCGTTGATCACGCGGCCGAGCCGGAACACGACCGCGCGCTCGTACTCGCGGAGCACGCGGACCGACGCCCCCGCCAGCGCGGCGGCCGCCACGACCAGAATTGCTACGACGATCAGTACCGCGACAACCATTAGGGCTCCTCCCACTCCTCGGCTTTGCGTACCGCGAGCGTCAACCCGGTCACGCGCTCGACGACGACGGCGTCGCCGGGCGTGAGCTGCTCGTCGCTGTCCGGCCAGCTGGGACGCGCCCGCCAGAGCGCGCCGTCCACGAACACCTGGCCGTTGCCGTTCTGCCAGCGGCGCACGACTCCACAGCGGCCGGCGAGCGCCTCGCGCCCGGATGACGAGCGCAGCCTGCGGGCTTCGAGCGCCTTGCGTGCTGCGAGGGCGACCCACAGCCCGGTCACCGCGATGGTGCCGAGGACGACGCCGATGACAACCGCCACGCCGCCGCCCGCCCCTGCCAAGGCGAGCGCCGCCCCGGTGGCGAGCGCCACCCCACCGGCCGCCCCGAGGACTCCGCCGGGCACGTGTGCCTCAGCCACCAGAAGGGCGGCTCCAAGCACCACAAGAGCCACTCCAGCCTCAACCATTTCGCTCTACAACAATGATAGGCCTCGGCCCAAAGCTCCGCCGGAATCTGGCGGGTCATCGCTACAGTGCCCCGCGCTTGCGCTCGACGGGACGACATCGCGTTACCCGGCGCGACCTCATTCGCTACTCAGGCGCCGGGGCCGCGGGCGCCGCCGCGCTCGCCGCGGCCGGATGCGACCTGGGCGACTCGTCCGACGCGGATCAACCGGAGGTGCAGAAGATCGTCGCGCGCGAGGGCGAGCCGCTGAACGTGCTCCTGATCGTCACGGACAGCACCCGGCGCGACTTCGTGAGCGCCTACGACGGAGACGAGCTCGCCCAGACCCCGAACCTCGGCGCGCTCGCCAAGGAGGGCCTCCTCTTCAACCGCGCGGTCCCCGAGGCGATGCCCACCGTCGCGGTGCGGCGGGCGCTCCTCACCGGCACGCGCTCGTTCCCGTTTCGTGACTGGAAGGTCGCGCCCAAGCTGCCCCAGTTCCCCGGCTGGAGCGCGATCCCGCCCTACAAGCGGATCTTCACCGAGTTCATGGAGGCGGCTGGGATCGAGACCGCCTACGTCACCGACAACCCGTTCCTGATCGGCCCCCGCTTCGAGCGCTTCCGGAAGACACTCGATCACGAGAAGTCGATCTTCGAACAGGGCGAGTACCGCAGCTGGAACATCGGCATCGACAAAAGCAAGGTGGCGTCGAAGGAGCAGATCGCGAACTATCTCCTCCCGGCGCTGGCCGGCACGGAGGCCGAAAAGCGGATTCTCGAGAACGTGGGCTTCAACGAGGGCCGCGGCGGCGACGAGCTCTCCGGCGCGCGCACGCTGAAGGCCGGCATGGAGGTCCTCCGCCGCCTGAAGGACAAGCAGCCGTTCTTCCTCGGCGTGGATGCCTTCGACCCACACGAGGCATGGAACGTGCCGACCGCCTTCAAGCTCCGCTTCAAGGACCACCAGGGGGTCGAGCCGATCTTGCCCTTCAAGACGCCCTACTCGAAGGTCGAGGATCTCGACGTGAGCGAGGAGCAGGTCCAGCGCGTACGCGAGCTGTACGCGGGCGAGCTCACCTACATCGACTCCTGGATCGGCCGCCTCCTGAACCTGCTGGACGATCTCGGCCTCGCCGACAGGACGGTGGTCTACTACCTATCGGACCACGGCATCCTGCTGGGGGAGCACGGCCTCATGGGGAAGGCGAACTCCATGCTCGGCAAGGAGATCCACCAGGTGCCCTACATGATCCGCCACCCCGAGGGCAAGCGAGCAGGAGACCAGAGCGACTACTTCGTCTCGACGCACGACGTGGCCCCCACGCTGCTCTCGTTCCAGGGCATCACCGTCCCGGGCCGGATGGAGGGCGAGGACCTGACCGTGATGTTCGAAGGCGCCGACCCGCCCGAGCGCGACTACTGGACGACCGCCTATGCCGACCACGTGGCCGCCGGCGACGGCCGCTACCTCCTGATCGCCGACAACCAGGGCAAGGAGCGGCGCCTGTTCGACACGGAGGCAGACCCGGACGAGGAGAACGACGTCGCGGGCGACAACCCGGATGTCGTCGACCGGCTCTGGCGGAACATCGTGAACGACGCCGGCGGCACGATGCCGGTTTTCGGCAAGACCGGCGTCGTCAGCGGCTGACGTCGAGCCGCGGCGGCCCCGCCCTCAGGCGGGCACTTGCTCGTGCGGCCTGACGAACGCGACCAGCGCGTCGACGACCTGACGGTCGAACTGCGCGCCGGCGTGGCGCTCGAGCTCGGCGAGCGCGCCGTCCAGGTCGAGTGGCTCGCTGTAGGGGCGCCGCTTGGTCATCGCGCCGTAGGCGTCGCAGACCGAGACTATCCGCGTGGCCACCGGTATGAGCTCGCGCGTGAGCCCGTACGGGTAGCCGAGCCCATCGGGCCTCTCGTGGTGGAGGCGCACGACCAGCGCGACGGCCTCGAGGCCCGGGATGTGCGACACCATGTCGCCGCCCCAGTCCGGATGAAGGCCGATCAGCCGCCGCTCCTCGGTGGTCAGCTCCCCGGGCTTCTCGAGCAGCTCCCGCGGGAGGCACAGCTTGCCCACGTCGTGGAGGAGCGCCCCGAGCTCGACCTCGACCAGCTCGGTGCGGGCGAGCCCCAGCCGCCGGCCGAGCGCCGTCGCGATTGCGGCGACCTCGAGCGAATGACGGTAGGTGTCGCCGTCCGACTCCGCGAGCGCCTCCACGAGCGCGCGGATCTCGGCCTGCGAGTCGGCGGCGGTGAACTCACGGAGCGCATGGTGAGAGAGGGCCTCGCCCACGGGCACGCCGAGCTGGCGGAGCAGCTCCATCTCACTCGGTTCGAGGTCACGCCGCTCGTCCCTGCCACCGACACACACCGCCCCGCATTCTTCGGGACCGCTCACACCGGCCGCGCACGCCATCGCACGCTCACCCGGAGAGTGGAGCCGCCGTTCGATCAGGTCGGGGTCGATTCCCGCCTGCCGAAAGCCGAGCACGGCGCGCGTGCTGCGCAAGCCCCGCGCGCGCTTCCTAGCCCGCCCGCGCAGCCTCCGCCGTTGCGCCGGCCAGCTGCCCGCCGGGGCAGTCGCATGCCTTGACCTCACGACGGGGGTTCACGATTCCCACCAGCCCGAGGAGGCCGCCCAGCGCGACCAAGCTGGTGGCTATCCCGATCGCGAGGTGGAAGGCGTCCACGGAAGATTCACGCGTCGCCTGCTCGACGCGGGTGCGCACGAGCGGCGGCGCGCTTTTCAGCTCCACCGGTGCCAGCGGCTGCTTCTCCGCCTCCTTGATCGCGGCCTCCACGGCTGGGCGGCTGGCGACAGGCCCGAGGTCGTCGCGCAGCGAGTTGGCGTACGACGAAGCCACGAGGGCCCCCACCGCCGCGATCGCGATAAGGCTCGCCACGCGCGCGATCGCGTTGTTCACGCCGGACGCGATGCCGGCGTTGTGCTCGTCCGCGTCGGCGAGCACGGTCGCCGTGAGCGGCGCGACGGTCATCGAGAGCCCGAGGGCGAACACCACCAGCCCGGGCAGCAGATCGGAGACGTAGTCGACCTCCGCGCCCACACGCAGGAAGAGCGCCAGGCCCGCCGCGGCGATCAACGGTCCGACGCCCATGAAGAAGCGCGGCCCATAGCGGTCCGCCATCCCGCCGAAGCGCCGCGAGAGCAGGAACATCACGAGAGTGACGGGGATCGTCGTGGTGCCGGCCTCGACCGCGCTGTAGCCCGCCACCTGCTGCAGGTACAGCACCAGGAAAAAGAACAGGAGCCCCAGCCCGGCATACATCGAGAACGTCTCGATGTTCCCGATCGCGAAGTTGCGGCGCCGGAACAGCGCCAGCGGCAGCATCGGATGGCGGCTCCGTGCCTCCCAGAGGATGAAGGCGGCGAACAGGAGGACGCCGCCCGCGAGCGGGAGCCATACCCCCACGTCGCCCCATCCCCTCCGCGGCTGCTCGATCAGCCCGTAGGTGATCCCGGCCAGACCGAAGGCACATAGCGCCGCCCCCACGAAGTCCACCCGCGCGTCCGCGGGACGCGGCCGACCCGGGGCCATCACCCGCGACACCAGGCCCAGCGTGATGAGGACGATCGGGATGTTGATCGCGAAGATCCAGCGCCACGATGCCGCGTCCACCAGCTGGCCGCCGATCAGCGGCCCCAGCACGGTCCCGATGCCTCCCCAGGCGGTCCACGCGCCGATCGCCTTGGCGCGCTCGTCCGGCGGAAACGTCGCGACGATCGCGGCCAGCGCCGAGGGCGTGAGCAGGGCGCCGAAGACGCCCTGGAGGCCGCGCGAGATCACGAGCATCTCGATGGTTGGTGCGAGCGCGCAGAAGACCGACGTGACGCCGAAGCCGGCCACGCCGAGCATGAACATGCGGCGCTCGCCGAACAGGTCGCCGAGCGAGCCGCCGATCAGGATTAGTGAGCTGAGCGTGACCAGATAGGCATTGGCCGTCCACTGCTGACCGGCGAGTCCTCCGCCGAGGTCGTCGGCGATGGACGGCAGGGCCACGTTCACGACCGTCGAGTCGACCGTCACGACGGTCGTCCCGAGGATCGCCGCTACGAGTATTAGTGACTTGGTTCTGCTTGAGGAGGCGGCAGCCTCCATCAGGAGGCGGGGCCCGCCCCGTTCGCGGAGTCGGCGCCGCGCGGGCTCGGCCCGACATAGCGGGCGGTCGGCCGGATCAGCCGGCCCTCCCGCTTCTGCTCCATGATATGCGCGGCCCACCCGCCGACGCGCGCGCTCGCGAACATGGGTGTGAACAGCTCAGGCGGGACGTCCGCGAAGTCGAGCACGACCGCGGACCAGAACTCGACGTTCGTGGCAAGCACCCGGTCGGGCTTGCGCGCCTTCAACTCGGCGAGCGCGGCCTCCTCGAGCTTCTCCGCCAGCTCGAGCCGCGGAGCGCCGATGTCGCGCGCGGTTCGGCGCAGCACGCGCGCCCGCGGATCCTCGGCCCGGTAGACGCGGTGCCCGAAGCCCATCAGCCGGTCACCGCGGTCGAGCGCGTCCTTCACCCAGCGCTCCGCATCGCCCGTTGCCTCAACCTCGTCCAGCATCTGGAGCACGCGCGACGGCGCGCCCCCGTGGAGCGGGCCGGACAGCGCGCCGACCGCGCCCGAGAGCGCGGCCGCGACGTCGGCGCCGGTCGAGGCGATCACGCGCGCGGTGAAGGTCGACGCATTCATGCCGTGCTCGGCCGCCGAGATCCAGTAGGCGTTGATCGCCTTCACGTGGCGCGGGTCGGCCTCACCGCGCCAGCGGATCAAGAAGCGCTCGGGGATCGATGTGGCCTTGTCGACCTCTGCCTGCGGGATCGGCGGCCTGCCGACGCCGCGCGCCGACTGCGCGACGAACGACAGAGCCATCACCGACACGCGCGCGAGATCCTGGCGCGCCTGCTCCTCGGTGATGTCGATCAGCTGGCCGAGCCCCCATTCGGGCGCGAGCATCGCGAGCGCGGACTGAAGGTCCACCCGCGGATCGCCGGTGCGAACTGCAAGCGGGTGCGGCTCAGCCGGCGGGAGCCCCGGCTCGTACTGACCGTCGACCAGGAGGCCCCAGACCTTCTCGTAGGGCACATTCCCGACGAGCTCCTCGATGTCGACGCCGCGATAGCGAAGAACGCCACCCTCCTTGTCGGGCTCAGCGATCGAGGTATCGAAGGCGATTACTCCCTCAAGACCCGACGGAACCTCGATGAGCGCCATGGCCCGAGGATATTCACGCGAGTGTGGAAATCCGCTCAGCGGGCCGGAGGCCCGCAGGGGTAACACTTATGGCCTTCTGGTTCGAGTGGCTACAGAACAGGACACCGCTGACGTCGCGCGGCTCATGATCGGCTTCCGCGACTGGTGGCACCGGGACGAGCCGGACGACGGCGTCTTCGAGCGCGGTGCGCGCCGACTGCTCGCCGACCCGAACACGGACTTCCTGCTCGCCGGCGACCCGCCCGTGGCCATCTGCCAGCTGCGCTACCGCTACTCGATCTGGACCGAGAGCCACGACTGCTGGCTCGAGGACATCTTCGTCGAGGAGGCCGCGCGCGGCGCGGGCCTCGGACGCAAGCTCATGGAGGCAGCCTTCGAACGCGCGCGCGAGCGCGGCTGCGCGCGGATGGAGCTCGACGTGAACGAGAGGAACCCGGAGGCGCTCAGCCTCTACGAGTCACTCGACTTCGAGGCTTGGTCGGATCCACCCGGCGGGCGCAACCTGCTCATGCGGCGGCGTCTCTGACCTCTCCGACCTCGTCGCCGACCGTGATCCGGCCGGCCTGCACGATGTCCGCGCGGAGTCCAGCCCGGTGGACCATGCCCTTGAGGACGCCCGGATAGGTGAGGCCCTCGATGTGGTTGCAGGGCTCGCACCACTCGACTCCGACGGCCTCCACCTCGCCGACGCGGAAGCGCTTGTTCACCAGGTCGTTGAGACGGACGCCGCTCGTGAGCACCTGCCGCCGGATCTCCGCGTGCGAGAGCTCGATCCCGGTGTCCTCGCGAAAGGCCTCGAGCGCCTCGGCCTCCACGAGCGTGATGTCGCCGCGACCGAAGTAGCGGTCGCCGGGCAGACCGTCGCCCGTGACGTCGATGCTGTCCACCCGCTCGGGGAGCTGCTCGTGCTCGGGGGCGATTCGAATGGCCTCTACGCGTCCAGACATGGCGTCCAGGGTAGCCTGCTTGGCGCCGTGGGCGTCCTCGATGGGCGAACGACGGGCATCGAGGGAGGGGACCTTGTCGGGTTAGCCGTGTATTTACGCGGTCAAGGCGACAAGGACCCGGTCAACCGCTCCTTCACCGCTGCCGTCGCCCGCGGCGAGCGCCGGCGATCAGCCCAGCACCGGCACGCGGCTATACGAGGACCGGGGACGCGATGATCCGGCTATGCGCCCCATCCTCATCGCGTTCGGCGTCGTGCAGCTCGTCCTCGGGTTGCTTCTGTGGCTCACTCCTGGCTTCTTCTATGACCAGATCGGGCCGTTCGGCGCGCGAAACGACCACTACATGGCCGACGTCGCGACCTTCTACCTGGCGCTCGGCGCAGTCACGCTCGTATCGGTGAACCGGACGTCTTGGCGCGTGCCGGTGCTCACCCTCGCGCTCGTGCAGTACTCGCTGCATGCGCTCAACCACCTGATCGACATCGGCGAGTCCGACCCGGGCTGGATCGGCCCGGCGGATTTCGTCTCGCTTGCTCTCACAGCCGCGCTGCTCGGGTGGATGCTGAGGCAGGAGACGGCGACGTGAGGGTCTTCGTCGCCGGCGCCAGCGGCGCGATCGGCCGTCCGCTGATCCCGAAGCTCGTTGGAGCGGGCCACGAGGTGACCGGCCTGACCCGCTCGAAGGCGAGGGCTGAGGACGTGCGCCGCGGAGGAGCCGGCGCGGCCGTTGTTGACGTCCTCGACGCGGCTGCGCTGCGAGCCGCGGTCGAGGAGGCCGGCGCCGAGGTGATCGTTCATGAGCTCACCGCCCTCCCCGACCGGCTCGACTTTCGCAAGAAGGACATCTACGCCCCCACCAACCGGGTGCGCACCGAGGGCACGCGCAACCTGCTCGCCGCCGCGCGGGCGGCGGGTGCAAGCCGCTTCATCTGTCAAAGCATTGCCTTCGCGTACCGCAACGACGGCGTGCGCCTGAAGACCGAGGACGACGCGCTGCTCGAGGACGCACCCGACCCCTTCGGAAGCGGTGTGAGGGCGCTCCGCGAGATGGAGTCGATGGTGCTGGGCGCCGGCGCTCTGGAGGGCCTGGTGCTCCGTTATGGCTTCTTTTACGGACCAGGAACGCATTACGCCGAAGACGGCACATTGGTCGCCGACGTGCGGAGGCGCCGACTTCCCATCGTCGGAAAGGGCACCGGCATCTTCTCGTTCATCCACGTCGACGACGCTGCTGACGCGACCGTGGCCGCGGTCGAGCGCGGTACGCCCGGCGTATACAACATCACCGACGACGAGCCGGCCCCGACGAGCGAATGGGTTCCGGCCCTTGCCGAGGCGGCCGGCGCCAAACGGCCGCTGCGGGTGCCGCTTTGGCTGGCACGGCTGGTGGGAGGAAGGCAGGCCGCGGATTTCGCCTCCGAGCTCCGCGGGGCCTCGAACGAGAAGGCGAAGCGCGAGCTCGGCTGGCAGCCCGCCCACTCCAGCTGGCGCACCGGCTTCGCGGAGTCGCTCGGCCCGGGCCCTGCCTGACAGACTCCAGCCGGTGTCGTCGTGTCGCGAGCACGCCCACCTGGATGCGCCGCTGGAGGAGGTCTGGGGGCTCGTCAGCACGCCCAGTCGCCATCCAGAGTGGTGGCCACGGGTCGTGGAGGTGCGCGGCGAGCGCTTCCACGAGGGGGACCAGTACGCGCAGGTGCTCAAGGGCCCGGCGGGCCTGAAGTCGGAGTCGAGCTTCCTCGTCGAGAGGCGCGACGAGCTGCGTGAGGTGCGGATGGCGTGCCAGCTCACAGGGATGTACGCCGACTGGCTCCTCACTCCGGCGCAGGGAGGAACGTTCGTAGAGCTGGAGCTGGGCATGCTGCCGCGGCGCCTTGGCGACCGGGTCTTCGACCGCACGCTCGGGAATCTCTACTTCCGGCGTTGGGCGGCCGACTCGCTCGACGGGCTCCGGGAAGCACTCGCCCGCTTGGCGCTGACTCAGCGCGACACCGAGTAGGCGATCGGCAGGAAGATCGTCGCCGCGAGGATGAGCAGGACGCCGGCCGCCTGCAGCGTGCGCGACTTGAACAGGTGCCCGAGTGTTCCGATCAGGAAGCCGAGCCCGAGCAGCACGATCAGGAACGTCGGCGACACGCGGAAGTCGCCCGAGGGCTCGGGGCCGTCGTCCGGGTTCAGGAAATCGGACACGGCGAGGACGACGGCGGAGGGCACGGGGGCGAAAGTATCCTTCGCAGCGGATGAGCGGTGAGTTCACCAGCATTGAGGACGCGCGCGACCGGCTCGGGGGCGTGGGCTACCTCGCCGACGAGCCGGCGTCGCTCGTCACCTTCCTCGCGGCCCGGCTAGGGAAGCCGGTGCTGGTCGAGGGTCCCGCCGGCGTCGGCAAGACGGAGCTGGCCAAGGCCGTCTCGCGCGCAACCGAGCGGCGCCTGATCCGGCTCCAGTGCTACGAGGGGCTCGACGAGGCGAAGGCGCTGTACGAGTGGAACTACCGCAAGCAGCTGCTTCGCATCCAGACCGAGGCCGCCGACACGGGCTGGCAGGAGGTCAAGGACGACATCTTCGGCGAGGAGTTCATGCTCGCCCGCCCGCTCCTCACGGCGATCAGCGTCGAGGAGCCAGCCGTGCTGCTGATCGACGAGATCGACAAGACCGACCAGGAGTTCGAGGCGCTGCTGCTCGAGGTGCTCTCCGACTTCCAGATCTCGATCCCGGAGCTCGGCGTCGTCGAGGCGCGGACGCGCCCGCTCGTCCTCCTCACTTCGAACAACTCGCGTGAGCTGACCGAGGCGCTCAAACGCCGCTGCCTGTACCTCTGGCTCGACTACCCGACGGTTGAGCGCGAGCTCGAGATCGTCCACCTCCACGCGCCCGAGCTCGACCAAGCGGTCGCGCGCAAGCTAGTCGAGGTCGTGCATATGGTGCGCTCGCTCGACCTCAAGAAGCCGCCCTCGATCGCGGAGTCGATCGACTGGGCGCGTGCCCTGCTCCTGCTGGGCGCCGAGGACGTGGACCAGGCGGTGCTCGAGCGCACGATGTCGATCATCGTCAAGCACCGCACCGACCTCGACCTCGTGGCGGAGCGCGTTGGAGTGAAGCTCGGCGATGGCCTCTTCGGACGGCAGGCGGGGTAACCCCGCGCTCTACGGCGGCATGCCCGCGGCCCGCGGTCCCGCTGGCATGGCCCCGCGCCTGCTCGAGTTCGCCGACGAGCTGCGCCAGGAGGGCGTCGCGGTCGGGACGTCGGAGCTGCTCGACGCCTTCCAGGCGCTCGACGCTGTGAGCTGGAGCTCGCGCGAGGACTTCCGCGAGGCACTGGCGGCGACGCTCGCGAAGTCGCAGGAGGACCGGCACGTGCTCGACGTGCTGTTCGAGCGCTTCTTCTTCAGGGCGGTGGAGCGCGAGGCGCTCGAGCAGGGGCTCGCCGAGGAACGCTTCCAGGGCGGCGACCAGCTCGACCTCGAGGCGCTCCACGAGCGCATCCGAGAGGCGATCCGCGCCGGCTCCGATGGCGAGATGCGCGACCTCGCCCGGCTCGCCATCGCTGCCTTCGGGCGCCAGGGTGAGGGTTCCGGCGTGATCGGCGTCGACGTGCAGCGGATCAGGCGGACGCTCGGCCTCAAGGGCGAGAAGCAGGGCGCCGAGCCTGCCGATCCCGACGCCGTGCCGCGCGACCGGCTCCAGGAGTTCGAGCGCCACGTGCGCCGCGAGCTCGAGCGCCAGATGATCGAGCGAACGCAGGCGCTGCCGCCGGCCAAGCCGCTGCGCGAGCTCGACCGGGCGCTGCCGTCGAATCCGGCGCAGGACCTCTCGCAGGTGCACCGCACCGTCGCCCAGCTGAAGAAGCGGCTCGCCTCGCACGGCCGCGAGCATCGCGGTCGGCGGCGCTCCTGGCAGGTTGACGTGCGCCGTACGATGCGCGCCTCCCTCCAGACAGGCGGCGTGCCGCTCGACCTCAAGTACCGGCCGCGGCGGCCGCGTCGCCCCGAGCTGTACGTGCTCTGCGACGTGTCCACCAGCGTCACGAGCGCGAGCGTCTTCTTCCTCTCGGTGCTGCACGCGCTGCACGACCAGTTCCGCAAGCTGCGTTCGTTCGTGTTCGTCGAGCGGATCTCGGAGGTGACCAACGTATTCGAGCGCGAGCGCTCGTTCGCCGCCGTGTCGCGGCGGATCGCCACCGATGCCGGCGTGGCCGACGTCTCCGGCTACACCGACTACGGCCGCGTCTGGCTGGAGTTCCTGGACGAGGTCGTGGACGACCTCGACCCGCGTTCCACGGTGATCGTGCTGGGCGATGCGCGGACGAACGGGCGCGAGCCGCACGCGCAGGTTTTCGGCCAGGTGGCGGAGCGCGCCGGCCGCACCTTCTGGATCAACCCCGAGCCGCGCCTGTACTGGAACTACGGCGACTCCGTGATGTCGGCCTATGAGCCTTTCTGCGACGGCGTATTCGAGTGCTGGACCACGAAGCAGCTGGAAGCGTTCGTGAACGCAGTGGCCGAATATCGGACAGCTGCCTGAACATCGGATAGCCGTCTAGGCCGCGCAAGAAGCGCCTGTAAGCGGCCGACAAAGCCATATGAGCAGCGCCGATATGGGTCGCGCGCCGAGCGCCCGTGCCACCGTCACGCGGGTCAGCCGGCGCCCGTGGCTCGAGCATTGGCTCGCCACCGTCAGCGACCTATCCGAGCTGAAGGCGTCGCATCCGATGATGGATGCCGTCATCGACGAGGTGGACGGGCGCATGATTCGCGTGGGCGAGCGCTGGCTCGCGGACTTCGCCTCGTGCAACTACCTCGGGTTCGATCTGGACCGCGAGATCATCGAGCGCGTTCCCGAGTTCCTCGACCACTGGGGAACGCACCCGAGCTGGTCGCGGCTGCTCGGAAGCCCGGTCCTGTACGAGCAGATCGAGGAGCGCCTCACGGCGCTGCTCGGATCGGAGGACTCGCTCGTCCTGCCGACGATCACGCACATCCACATGTCCGTGATCCCGCTGCTCGCCGCCTCGGGCACGATCTTCCTCGACGCCCGCGCGCACAAGACGCTCTACGACGGGTGCCAGATCGCCAAAGCCCGTGGGGCCGCGGTGCGCCGCTTTCGCTTCGAGGATTCCGCCCACCTCGACGAGCTGCTTTCGCAGGAGCGCGACCCGACGCGCCTGGTGTGCCTGGACGGCGTGAACAGCATGACGGGCAACGCGCCCGACCTCGCCGCCTTCGCCACCGTCGCGCGCGAGCACGGCGCCCTGCTCTACGTCGACGATGCCCACGGTTTCGGCGTGATCGGCGAGCGCTCGCAGCTCGAGCCGTCGCCCTACGGCCTACGCGGCAACAGCCTCGTCCGCCACGCCGGAGAGAGCTACGAGAACATCGTCCTGGTCGGGGGCTTTTCCAAGGCCTACTCCTCCCTGCTCGCCTTCATCGCCTGCCCGACCGATGTGAAGGACCTGCTCAAGGTCGCGGCAACGCCCTATCTGTATTCGGGCCCCTCGCCGATCGCGTCACTGGCCACCGTGCTTGCCGGATTTGAAGTCAACGATGCCCGCGGAGACGCTCTGCGGACGACTCTCTGGCAGCTCTCGGACCGCGTGCTGACGGCCCTCCGCGTGCTCGGCATCGACACGCCGAACCGGTCCGGCTTGCCGATCATCGAGGTCCCACTGCGCGACCATCGCCGCATCGATGCGGTCGGCCGCTTCCTGTTCGAGCGCGGCATCTATGTGACCCTGGCCGCCTATCCGCTCGTCCCCAAGCACGAGGTCGGCTTCCGCATTCAGCTGACGGCGCTGAATACCGACGAGCAGGTCGACTTGCTCGTCAAAGCGCTCGAGGCACTCGCGGCCGCGGGCGAGCTGCGCGTCCGCGGCGTTCCCGTGGGGGAGGCGGCGTGATGACACCCAGCGCCCGCTCCTCCGGCGTCGCCTCCTGGGCGTGGGTGCCCTTCCTCGCCGTGGGAGCGGTGATCACGTCGCTCTACCTGTTCGTCGAGCCGTTTGCTGGGAGCGGCCCGGTGATGAATGTCCTCGGCCTGGCGCCCGTCCTCGCGATCGCGGCTGGCGTGCGTGTCCACCGGCCTCAGGCGCGGCTCGCGTGGGCGTGCTTTGCGCTCGGGTTCGTCCTGTTCTGGCTTGGCGACCTCTACACGTACAGCTACCCGCTGCTGCTTGACCGCGACGTGCCGTTCCCCTCGGCGGGCGATGCCGCCTACCTTGCGGTCTACCCCGCGCTCATCGCGGGGGTGCTCATCCTCGGGCGGCGCCGCAGCCGGCGCTCCGACCGCGGCAGCGCGATCGATGCGGCCATCTTGACGGTGGGCTTGGCCCTTCCCTCGTGGGTGTGGCTGATCGCCCCGTACGTCCACGACCACTCGCTCTCGACGGGCGGCCGGCTGGTGTCCGTGGCCTACCCGCTGGCCGACGTGCTCCTGCTCGCCGTGGCGGTGCGACTTGCTCTGGACGGGGGTCAGCGTCGCCTGTCCTTCCACCTAATGAGCGCCAGCATCGTCTGCCTGCTCGTCACGGACTTCGTGTACGGCCTGATGCTCCTGCAGGGGACCTACGACCATCAGCTCTGGCTGGACGCCGGCTGGATCGCGTTCTACCTGCTCTGGGGCGCTGCCGCCCTACACCCCTCGATGTCGAACCTGGACAAGGCGGCCTTTCAGCCGAGCGGAGTCCTCACGCGCTTCCGGCTCGCACTCCTGGCGGGCGCATCGCTCATCGCGCCGACGATCGGCATCGTCGACGACCTGAATAGCGGCGACTACGACTTCGCCGTGGTCCGCGGCGCCTCGCTCGTGCTGTTCGGGCTCGTGGTGACGCGGATGGCCGGGCTCCTGCGCCAGCAGGAGCGCTCGCTCGAGCGCGAGCGCATGCTGAGCGCGTCCGGAGCCGCCCTGGTGGCCGCCACGAGCCGCGAGGAGATCAAGGACGTCGCACTCGATGCCGCCCGCGCGATGGCCGGCCCGGATCTCGCCACGCGGGTGGCCGCGGTGCCCGGGACCGCCTCCCAGATGCATACCACCCTCGACGCCGCAGCCGCCGGCGACGAGGTCGGGGAGCCCGTCCGTGCCTCTCTCCGAGCGCTCGCCGCGCAGGTTGCGCTCGCGCTCGAGCGCACGGCGTTGACCGAGGAGGTGCACCGCCGCCGCGGCGAGGCCCGCTTCGGGTCGCTCGTCCGCCACGCGAGCGACCTGATCACCGTGATCGGGCCGGACGGCACGATCAGCTACCAGAGCCCTTCGATCGAGCGCCTGCTCGGCTACGACGCGGACGACATGTCCGGGCGCCGCTTCGACGAGCTACTCCATACCTCCGACGGCAACCGCGTCCGCGAAATGCTGGCCGACGTGGCAGCGGTCGCGCGCGACCAGCCCGAGGTCGTCCATTGCACGCTGGTGCATCGCGACGGTACGCCGCACCAGTTCGAGGTGAACTGCACCAATCTCCTCGGCGACGAGCACGTCGGCGGGATCGTTCTCAACTGCCGTGACATCAGCGAGCGCAAGGCGTTCGAGGAGCAGCTCACCCACCAGGCCTTCCACGACCCCGTCACCGGCCTCGCGAACCGGGCGCTGTTCGCCGAACGCGTCCGGCACGCGATCGCGCGCACGCGTCGCGAGCACCAGAGCGTCGCCGTCGTGTTCCTCGACCTCGACGATTTCAAGACGATCAACGACAGCTTGGGGCACGCCGCGGGCGACGAGGTGCTGGTCGAGGTGGCGAAGCGCCTCGCGACGAGTGTTCGGGCAACCGACACCGCGGCGCGCTTCGGCGGCGACGAGTTCGCGCTGCTGCTCGAGGACATCGAGGGCGTTCAGGAGGCGGCCGACACGGCGGACCGCGTGCTCGACGCGCTCGCAATGCCGCTGCGGGTGGCCCACAAGGAGCTCTCGCTCCGCTGCAGCATCGGCATCTCCGTCGTCTCGGACGGATCCACGGCGGGCGCCGAGGAGCTCATCCGCGACGCCGACGCGGCGATGTACCGAGCGAAGCGCGACGGCAAGGGGAGCTACCGGCTCTTCGAGCCCGAGATGCACGAGGGAGTGCTGGCGCGGCTCGAGCTGCGCACGGACCTGCAGCGCGCAATCGCCACCGAGCAGCTCGAGCTTCACTACCAACCGGTCGTGCGTATCCAGGACGGGAGCGTCTCGGGAGTCGAGGCGCTGCTGCGCTGGCGCCATCCTGAGCGCGGGATGATCCCGCCCGACCAATTCATCCCGCTTGCGGAGGAGACCGGGCTCATCGTTCCGATCGGGCGCTGGGTGCTGCGGGAGGGCTGCCGACACGCCCGCAGGATGCGGGACGCGGTTGCGGGCGGAGCGGGGCTCACGATGAGCATCAACCTCTCGGTCAAGCAGCTTCAGCACAGCGACGTGATCGCCGACGTGCACGACGCGGTCCAGGAGGCCGGCATCGAGCCGTCGGCGCTGACGCTCGAGATCACCGAGACGGTGCTGATGGCCGACACCGATCTGGCGGTCACGCGGCTGCGCGAGCTTAAGGCGCTCGGGGTGAACCTCGCGCTCGACGACTTCGGAACCGGCTACTCGTCGCTCAGCTACCTGAGCCGCTTCCCGGTCGACATCCTGAAGATGGACCGCTCGTTCCTGTGCGACGGCGCCACGCCTGAAATGTCGGAGCTCGCGTCCGCCGTGCTCGCGCTCGGGACAACGCTCAAGCTCGACGTCGTCGCCGAGGGAGTCGAGCAGCCGGAGCAATGGACCTCGCTACGCGACCTGGGCTGCGAGTTCGGCCAGGGCTTTTTCTTCGCGCGGCCGATGGACGCCGAGGCTGCCCTTGAGCACCTGGCGGCGGCGCGTCTCGCCGATGCACCACAGCCATGAGGCTCTGGACAGGCCGGGCGGCGTAGCCCGGGTCGGCCTGCTCGTCCCGCTCAGAGAGCGCCAGTTCCGCAGGCTCTGGACGGCGCTGTGCGTCTCGCTGCTCGGCGACGGCGCATTCCTCGTGGCTGTGGCGTGGCAGGTCTACGAGCTGTCGAACACCCCGACCGCGATGTCGGTGGTCGGCATCGCGATGACGGTGCCGACGATCCTGTTCCTGCTGCTCGGAGGCGTGGCGAGCGATCGCTTCGAACGGCGGAGGATCATGATCGGGGCGGACCTGCTGCGGGCCCTTGCCGGCATGGCGCTCGCGAGCCTTGCGCTCGCCGGCGCCCTCGAGGTCTGGCAGGTCGCCGTGTTCGCCGCCATGTACGGGACGGGCGCCGCCTTTTTCGCCCCCGCCTTCGACGCTATCGTGCCGGACATCGTCCCCGCCGAGCGCCTCGCGCAGGCGAACGCGCTCGACCAGCTGGTGCGCCCGCTGGTGCTGCGGATGGCGGGCCCGGCCCTGGGAGGCCTCCTCGTGGCGTCGGGCGGGGCCGGCGTCGCGTTCGCGCTCGACAGCGTGTCGTTCCTCTTCTCCGCCGCCGTGCTGTGGCTCGTCCGCGTCGAGCCGAAGCCACAATCGGCGCACGCCCCGACCGTGGCTCGCGACCTCGCCGAGGGCTGGCGCTTCGTGCGCCGGCGCGCGTGGCTATGGGCGACCTTCGCGAGCGCCGCCGTCGCGTATCTGTGCTTCATGGGGCCCGTCGAGGTGCTCCTCCCATACCTCGTCAAGAACGATCTCGACGGCAGCGCCCGCGATCTCGGCATGGTCTTCGCCGCCGGCGGGATCGGATCGGTGGCATGCGCGCTGGCGATGGGGCAGCGGGACATCCCGCGCCGCGGCATCACGGTCATCTACGCCTGCTGGACTCTCGCAACGCTCGCGGTGGCCGGCTACGGCCTCTCGAGCGCCATGTGGCAGCTAATGCTGGCGGCGCTGGCCTTCAACGCCCTCGAGACGGCCGGCACGATCGTGTGGGCGACCTTGAAGCAGCGCCACGTGCCGCGCGCCATGCTCGGCCGCGTATCGAGCATCGACTGGCTGATCTCAATCGGCCTCCTGCCCCTGTCCTTCGCCCTCACCGGACCGGTCGCCGCGGCGATAGGCACGCGCGGCACGCTGGTGGCGGCGGGCATCGTGGGCGCGATCGTGACCGCCGCTGCCTTCTTCGTGCCAGGCGTGCGGGCCGTGGAGGCTCAGACCGCCGCCGCACCGCGCCGGCGCACGGCGCCGGTCACCGATACGGCCTAGTCGGCAGCGGCGAACGACGGCATTGAGAGCCGGCCCGGGAAGGGGGTTCGGCGCGCTTGTCTCGCTATGCGAGACGAACACGCCAAACCCCCTGTCCAGCCACCCTCAATGCTGCCGGTTACTGGGTCCGCCGGGCCTCCTGTTCTCACTCAATTGAGCGAGGCGGGGCGCCCGTCGTTCGCGTTGCTAGGCTGCGGTTGCCAGAGCGATGCGAACCGAGGCCTGGGC
>JBKPME010000001.1:0-24883 GCA_046731915.1 Actinomycetota bacterium | reverse complement strand
CACCAAGTTACTCGTCGGCAGCGTCAGATGTGTATAAGAGACAGGGCCGTAGACCGTGAAGGGGCGGACGACCACCGGGTCGCCGCCATGCACCAGCACAGCATGTTCGGCTGCCAGCTTGCTCGCCGCGTACGCGCCCCGTGGTGCGAGCGGTGAGTGCTCCCGCGCGGGGAGCAGCCGCGCGTCGCCGTAGACCGACGAGCTCGACGCCAAGACGAACCGGGTGCCCTCGCGGGCGGCCGCGGCCGCGAGCCGGTCGGTGAGCTGGACGTTCGCCTCTTGTATCGCGGCGAGCCGCCGCCGCGTGCGCACGCCCGGGATCGCCGCGAGGTGGATCGCGGCATCCACGCCGCGGATGTGGGTCGGCGCCGCGCCCGTGACCAAGATCTCAGCACCGCGCCGGGCCAGCCCGGGAGCGGCCGCGGCGCCTGCTCCATTCGCGTGCGTTCCGGACAGATCGTCCACGCAGCGCACGCGAAAGCCCTCGTCGAGGAGTGCCTCGCAGAGTCGGCTTCCGATGAAGCCGAGCCCTCCTGTGACCAGGACCCACACCAGAGTTAGGGAACCCTAACAATGGTGGGGCACGCTGCGCGCGATGGCATCATGCGGTTCATGAGCATCGCCACCGAAGCCGTACTGCCGCTCGTGCCCTCGGACGAGGAACGCCAGATCCGCGAGGCCGTGCGCGGGATCTGCGACGGCTTCCCTGAGGACTACTCGCGTCAGAAGCACGCCGCCGGCGAGCCCCCGACAGAGCTATGGAAAGCGCTAGCCGGCAAGGGCTATCTCGGCGTGAACCTGCCGGAGGAGTGGGGCGGCGGCGGGCTCGGTATGAGCGGGCTCGCGGCGGTGGCAGAGGAGATCGCGTCGGCCGGCAAGTCGCTCCTCCTGATCGTCGTCTCGCCCGCAATCGTCGGCAACATCCTGGCCCGTCACGGCACCGACCAGCAGAAGGAGCGCTGGCTGCGCGGGATCGCCGCGGGGACGACGAAGGTTGCCTTTGCGATCACCGAGCCCGACGCGGGCACTAACTCGCACAATCTGTCGACCTCGGTCGAGCGCTGCGGCGACCATCTGGTGCTCCGCGGCCAGAAGACGTACATCTCGGGCGTCGAGCACGCCGAGGCGGTACTGGTGGTGGCGCGCAGCCGCCTGCCGGACGGCTCGCTCGGCCTGCCCTCGCTCGCGATCGTCGACGTGGACACGCCAGGCTTCACTCGCGACGAGATCCCGATGCCGTATCTGGGCCCCGACAAGCAGTGGACGCTCTTCTTCGACGACGTCGAGCTCGAGGAGGAGCGCCTGATCGGCGGCGAGGGCGGCGGGCTCGGTCCGGTGTTCGACGGCCTTAACCCCGAGCGCATCATGGGCGCGGCGATCGCCTGCGGCGCGGGCCGCCGGGCGCTCGACAAGGCCGCGGCCTACGCGAACGAGCGCGCCGTCTGGGGCGCGCCGATCGGGACGCATCAGGGCGTCGCCCACCCGCTCGCGGAGGCGAAGATCGAGCTCGAGCTGGCGCGCCTAATGATGCAGAAGGCGTGCGCGCTCTACGACGCGGGCGTGCCCGGCGCGGGCGAGGCCAGCAACATGGCGAAGTACGCCGCGGCCGAGGCGGCGATCCTGTGCGTGGACGGCGCGATCCAGACGCACGGCGGCAACGGCTTCGCGCTCGAGTACGGGCTCTCCGACATGTGGTGGGGCGTGCGGCTCACCCGGACCGCGCCCGTCTCCCGCGAGATGATCCTGAACTACGTGGCGGAGCATTCGCTGGGGCTCCCGAAGAGCTATTGAGGATTCCCGGGGCCAGCAGCGGTAGGTACGCCCAGGGCACCTGCTCGAGCGATGCCGGGTCGCCGCGCGACATGAGGATCTTGTAGATCGGTAGCGAGTGCAGGAGGTCCACGAGCGGTTCCACCTCGAGATCTGGGCGTAGCTCCCCGCGCTCGATCCCCCGCTCGATGAACAACCGGAGCAATTCGCGGAAGGGGCTGACCACCCTGTCAACGAACTCCAGGTGCAGCTCCGGGTCGCTCATCGACTCGGCCAGCACGCGCGGGACGATGCCGGTCAGCCTCGAGCCGGCGAGCCGCCGCTGCTGCATCTCTGCAAGGGCCCCCATGTCCCCCGCCATGGTGCCCGTGTCCGGCGGGTCGCCCCGGGGGACCAGGTCGGAGATGGCGGCCAGGATCAGGTCGGTCTTGGTCGGCCAGCGCCGGTAGATCGTCGTCTTGCCGACGCCCGCGTCCGCGGCCACTCCCTCGATGGTCGTGCCCGCGACCCCCTGCGTGCCGAGCATTCTCAGCGTCGAGTCGAGGATCGCCTGCTCGGCCTCTGCGCTACGCGGCCGTCCACGACCGCGTGCCGGCGCCTCGGAGGCGCCGGCACGGTCATTCTTGTTTGCCGGGACTGCGTTGCTCATGCGCGTGCCGGCTCCGGCTCCATCCCGAAGGCGCGCTTCTCGGCCCGCTCACGGCTCTTCCCCGGCAGCACCACCAGGGCGAGCACGGCGCCGGTGAGGGCCGTGATCGCCGCGACTGTGAGCGTGCTGCTCATGGCCGTGGTGAAGGCGGTCTCCGCCGCGTTCGACAGCGCTCGTCCAGCGCCGCCACCGATCTGGTCCGCCACCACACTGGCGTGGCCGAGCGAGTCGGACGCCGCGCCGGCCGCGGGCTCGGGCAGCGACTTCACGGCGGGCTCCATGTCGGCACCGTAACTGCTCGACAGGAGGCTTCCCAGAATCGCCACGCCGAGCGTGCCGCCCACCAGCCGCACCGTGTCGTTCATCGCCGAGCCGACACCCGCGTTGTCCTTCGGGACGGAGCTCATGATCGACTCGGTGGCGGGCGCCATCGTCGCGCCCATGCCGAAGCCGAGCAGCACGAGCGAGGAGGCCACCAGCGAGTAGCCGCTGTCGGTCCCGGCTCCGGAGAGCAGGAACAGCGCACCGGCGACCACCGTCAGGCCTACGGCAACCACGGCCCGGGTTCCGAACCTGCCGGCGAGCTTCGCGGACAGGGGGCCGCCCACGATCAATCCAGCGGCTACCGGCAGCATGCGGACGCCAGCCTCGAACGGGGTGTAGTCCAGCACGCCCTGCAGGTACTGGGTGAGGAAGAAGATCGCGCCGAAGAGCGCGAAGAACACGAGCGCGATCGCGCTGCTGGCGCCCGTGAAGCGACGGATGCGGAACAGCCGCACGTCGAGCATCGGCGATGCGGTGCGGAGTTCCCAGATCACGAACCCGGTGAGCACCAACGCGGACGCCGCGAACCCGCCGAGGATGATCCCGTCGGTCCAGCCCCGCTCGGGCGCCTCGATGATCGCCGCTGTCAGGATGCCGAGGCCCACCGTGGAGAGCAGGGCACCCACCGGGTCGAGCCGCGGCTGCTTGGGATCACGCGAGTCCGGCACGAGCTTGGGCGCGGCGAGCAGCGCTGCCGCCACGATCGGGACGTTGATGAGGAAAACCGCGGTCCAGTCGAACTGCTCAAGCAGGAAGCCGCCCGCGGCCGGGCCGATGCCCACGCCGATCCCGGCCACGGCCGCCCAGATTCCGATCGCCTTGGGCCGCTCCTCGGCGGGAAAGACGTTGGTGAGGATCGACAGTGTCGTGGGCATGATCAGCGCACCGCCGATGCCCATCAGGGCTCTGGTCGCGATCAGCATGTTCGCCGACTCGGCGAACGCGGATGCAAGCGAAGCCCCTCCGAAGACCACGAGGCCGGCGACAAGAGCGCCACGGCGGCTGAAGCGGTCGCCGAGCGCGCCCATCGTGAGCAGCAGGCCGGCGAATACAAGCGTGTACGAGTCGACGATCCACTGAAGCTGGCCGCTCGTCGCATCGAGCTCGCGCTCGATGGTCGGTAGGGCAACATTGAGGATCGTGTTGTCCAGCGAGATGACGAGGAGTGCGGTGGACAGAACCACAAGAGTCCACCAGCGGCGGTCGTGGATCTTCTGGGCGGCGGGTGACATTGAGCTCTCCCTCTAATCGATACGAAACGGTCGCGTATCGATAGTGAAGCACACATCCATGAATTACGCAACGGCTGCGTTACGTATTTGTGTGGCATCGGTCACGCTGGTGCTGCTTGCCGCGCCGGCAGCACAGGCCCTGCGGCCCTGGCGGGCTCACGTCCGCGAGGCCGCCACCTACGCCGGCGCGCGTGCGGGAACCGTCTCCTTCGGAGTACGCACGCGGCACGGTCTGAGGGCAGTCGGCGTCGAGCGCGCGGTGCCGTCGGCCAGCGTCGTGAAGGCGATGCTGCTCGTGGCCTACCTGCGCCGCGCCGAGGTCCGGGACCGGGCGCTCCGGCCGAGTGAGCGTGCGCTCCTCGGCCCCATGATCCGGCGTTCGGACAACGCGGCCGCCTCGCAGGTGTGCAACATCGTCGGCACGGCGGGGCTCGGACGGCTCGCGCGACGTGCGCACATGCGCCGCTTCCACGCCACGCGGCCGTGGGGCCTCTCGACGATCGACGTCGCCGACCAGACCCGCTTCTTCCTCCGCATCGACCGCTATCTCCCGCGGCGCCATCGCCGCTACGCGATGCACCTGCTCGGCTCGATCGTGCCCTCGCAGCGCTGGGGAATCGCGCGCGTCCGGCCGCGCGGCTGGGCGCTCTACTTCAAGGGCGGCTGGGGATCCGGGACCGGCTGGGCGGACCACCAGGTCGCGCTCCTGCGCCGCGGCCGGCGCCGCGTCTCGGTGGCGATCCTGATCACCTCGAGTCCGAGCCACGCGTACGGGAACGAGACGCTGCGAGGCGTCGCCGCGCGCCTCCTGCGCGGCCTGAGGCCTGGTTCGCGGCCGCGCTGACGCGCTTGGGCGGAAAACCGACGGTCAGGCGTCGGCTCGCCCCCCTTACGACAGCCCCCTCCGGGGGCGACCCTTCTACAGAGGCCGGTTGATGCCTCGTATCGGACCAAAGGAGAGAAGCACATGTGGTCGGAAGTGGCGGAAGTCGCATATGACGTGTTCGGGCCGAACTGGGGGCCGGACCTCGACCGGCTCTTCGAAAACGAGGACCGGGATCTGCTCCGAATTCCACTCGGCTACGCCGGCGAGTTCAAGCGTCGCCTGAACGCGAGCGGCTGGTTCGAGGGCGAGGAGGTCCTCGCCGCCGGAGTGCTCTCGCAGGGCAAGGCTCAGTCGCTGCTGTCAATGGCCACGGGCTGGGCGCTCGTTGAGGTGGTACGAGCGCGGCGCAGCAAGTCGCTCCCGCGGGAGTTCTGCGTCGCCGTGACCGACGCGCGCGTGGTCGCGCTCGCGATGAGCGCCTGGGCCGAGGGCGACGACAGCAGCGACAAAGTCGTCAAGGTCAAGCGCGGCGAACACGGTTCCTGGTCGCGCGGGTCGGTGCGCATCGACGTGGAGGACCGCAACCCGAGAACCGGACAGAAGGGCGGGATGCTCCAGCTCGCGGGCATCGAGCGGTTCCCCGTGAACTGGGGCAAGGGCACGGACGCCGCGGAAGTGGTCGAGCTGCTCTCGCGCGGCTAGGCCAGCTCGGCGGCCACCTCCGGCCCCGCCAGGAGCGAGACCTGCAGGTAGAGCAGGATTGGCTCGAGCTCGAGCAGGTCGCCGCCCTCCCGCAGGCGGCGTACGACGAGGTCATCCGCGCCGGCGACGACGGCGTGGAAGATCTCGTCGGGCACGCTGCCCGCGATCTGTAGCTCGCGCATGCGCTCCGCGTAACGGTCGCGTAGCCGCTCGCGGCACTCGAGCGCGTCGGGGCCGGCCGCCGCCACCTCGATGAGGAACACGCGCGCGAGCGCCGGCTCCGCAGCGAGCCAGCGGAGATACGCGTGGATGCCGGCCCGCGTGCGAGCGAGCCAGGAGTCGGCGTCGGCGGCCTCCTGGGCGCCGCGCACATGTTCCAGGAGCTCGTCGCTGGCGGCCTCGTACGCGTCCACGAAGCAGTCCAGCTTGTCGCTGAAGTGCTCGTAGAAGGTCTTCTTCGACACACCGGCCCCGCGCACGATGTCTTCGATCGTCGTCGCGGCGTAGCCCTTCCCCGCAACCGCCCGGCCGACGGCCTCAAGGAGCCTCGTGCGCTGCGACGCCGCCACGAGCGACGGGTCGAGCCCATGAGTGCCGCGCGGGAGGCGGCGAGGGATGTCCGGGGTGGCTTCCACGTTGTGTACTGCCTGGTACATTACCGCTCATGGACCTGACGCTGTCGCCCTCCGAACAGTCCTTCCGCGACGAGTTGCGCGTGTGGCTGGCCGACAACCACCCGGGCGAAGAGCCGTCCGGCGATGACGCGGCCTTCGATCACCGCCGCAACTGGCAGCGCCAGCTGTACGACGCCGGCTATGCGGGCTTCTCGTGGCCGAAGGAGTACGGTGGCCGCGGCGCCACGCTCGTAGAGCAGGCGCTGTTCGGCGAGGAGATGGCGCGCGCCCGCGCACCCTCGCCGGCGAACGTGCTCGGCATGGTGATGGGTGGCCCGGTTGTGATCCATCACGGCACCGATGAGCAGAAGGAACGCTGGCTCACCCCCATCCTCACCGGCGACGAGATTTGGTGCCAGGGCTTCTCCGAGCCGGAGTCGGGCTCCGACCTGGCCTCGCTGAAGACCAAGGCCGTCAAGTCGAACGGGGACTGGATCGTGACCGGGCAGAAGGTCTGGACCACGTTCGCGCACAAGGCCAAGTGGTGCATGCTCGTGGCGCGCACCGACCAGGACGTGCCCAAGCATCAGGGCCTGACCTACTTCATCATGGATATGGAGCAGGACGCGGTGCAGGTCCGGCCGCTCCACCAGATCACGAACCAGCCCGAGTTCAACGAGCTCTTCATGGAGGAGGCTCGGATCCCGGACGAGAACGTGGTCGGCGGCGTGGGCAACGGCTGGGCGGTCGCGATCACCACGCTGATGAACGAGCGCGCCGGGCTCGGCGCGGCGTCGGCGGCGGGCATGCGGATCGCGCTGGGCGACGTCAAGGAGCTCGCGCAGGAGCGCGGCGTGGCGGACGACCCGGTCATCCGTCAGCGCATCGCCCAGCTCGCCATCGAGGTCGAGCTGCTGCGGCTGAACGCCTGGCGCGGCCTGACCCAGATCATGAAGCACGGCGTGCCCGGCCCGGAGGGCTCGCTGCCGAAGTGGCAGTGGGGCGAGCTCAACCAGTCGCTCACGGAGCTTGCGTCGGACATCCTCGGCGAGGACGGCGCGGCCTGGGACTCGCCTTGGACCTACAAGCTGCTCCGCTCGCGCGCAAACTCGATCGAGGGCGGCACGACGGAGATCCTCAAGAACATCATCGCCGAGCGCGTGCTCGGCCTGCCGAAGCTGAGGTAGGGGAGATGAACTTCGACTTCACCGACGACCAGCAGGCGATCAAGCGCACCGCGAACGAGCTGCTCGCCGCGCGTTTCAAGCCGGAGCGCGTACGCGAGCTCGCCGAGGCGGGCAGCTACGACGAGGACGCCTGGAAGGAGATGTCGAAGCTCGGCTGGGCGGGCATCTTCATCGACGAGGAACACGGCGGCCAGGGGCTAGGAATCGTCGAGCTCGTGATCCTCATGGAGGAGCTGGGCTATGCGCTCGCTCCTGTCCCCTTCCTGTCGAACGCCGCGGCTGGTCTCGCGCTGCAGGTCGCCGGCACGGACGAGCAGAAGGAGCGCTGGCTGCCGGGTATCGCATCCGGCGAGGCGCGCGGGACCGTCGGCGTCGTGCGCGACGGCGAGGCTCGCCTCGTGCCCGACGCCGACTCGGCCCAGGTGATCGTCCTGATCGCTCCCGACGGCTCGACAACTGTCGTCGAGGCTTCGGCGGCCGATGTCGAGCCGTTCGAGACCATGGACCGCACGCGCCGGTTCGCGCGCGTGCGTGCCGACGTCGGCGAGCCGCTCAGCGGCGACCACCTCGCGGCCGCCGACCGCATCGCGACCACGCTGTCGGCCGAGACCGTCGGCGTGGCGCAGAAAGCGATGGAGATGGCGGTCGACTACGCGCGCGAGCGCAAGCAGTTCGGGCGCCCGATCGGCTCCTACCAGGCGGTCTCGCACCGCTGCGCGCAGATGCTGCTCGAGGTCGAGGGATCGCGCTCGGCCGCCTACTACGCGGGCTGGTGCGCGGACGCCGAGCCGGACTCGCTTCCGGCGGCGGCGTCGATGGCCAAGGCCTACTCCTCGGACGCGGGCTGGCGCGTATGCGGCTCGTCGCTACAGGTGCACGGCGGCATCGGCTTCACCTGGGAGCACGACCTGCATTTCTATTTGAAGCGGGCGAAGACGAACGCGATGCTGTACGGCTCTGCCCGCGAGCACCGCGAGCGGGTGGCCGGGCTGACCCTGGGTCAGCCGGCCACGGTCGCCGGCTGACCACGCGAAACGGGCCCTCCGAGGAGGGCCCGAATCGCCGCTGGGGGGAACGTCTTGTTGTGTTAGGGACGAGCGCCGGGGCGCTGCTGATCCGCCTGCTCGCTGGACGGACCGGTCGGCAGCATCACCGGGCCGCCGGCGCGCGCCTTGAAGCCCTCGTTCGGGGTCGGCTCGTAGCTCGTGCGCGGCTTGGACGACTCCCAGTAGGAGGAGGCCTGCGGGCCGCGGGTGCCCTCGTCGGGGCCGCCGTCGAAGCGCGTGCCCGGAGGCAGCGTCTGCGGCTGGACCTGCGAGAGGCCGCGGGTGCCCTCGTCCGGGCCGCCGTCGAAGCGGGTGCCGGGCGGCAGCACCTGCTGCTGATGCGTGTTCGGCTGAGCCGAGATCGTTGCGCTGTCGTTGTCGTCGTCGGTGGCCAAGATCACCACCGCCGCGGCCAGCGCAGCGATTGCAACGAGCGCGACGGCCAGCAGCGTGCGGACCGCGTTGAAGTGGCTGCGAAGGACGACTTCGGGGTGCTGGCGGGGAATGACCTGTCCCATGACTGCCTCCTGTGGTGTGAACCTGCTTGCCATCTGGAGGGCGATGTTGCAGCGAGGCGGTTTCTGCACGGCGACAGAGCGGTAACAGCGCGATAACGTTGAACGAGCGGCTCGTAACCGCTGCTCGCATGGACTTCCGCATTCTTGGCCCGCTAGAGGCCCTCGACGGGGCCCGGCACGTAGCGCTCGGCGGCCGCAAGCGTCGCGCCGTGCTTGCTGTGCTGCTGCTGCATCAGAACGAGACGATCTCGGGCGAGCGCCTGATCGACGAGCTGTGGGGAGAGAGCCCCCCGGCCAACGCGCTCAAGACACTGCAGGTGCACATATCGCGGCTTCGGAAGGAGCTGCCGCCCGATGTGCTCGTCACGCGCGAACACGGGTACGAGTTGCAGCTCGACCTCGACGAGCTGGACGCGCACATATTCGAAGGGCTGCTCGACGATGGGAGGGGCGAGCTGGCAGCCGGCAACCCGCACCGCGCTCTCGCGGCGCTCGAGCGCTCGCTCGCGCTGTGGCGAGGCACGCCGCTCGCGGATCTCGCCTATGAGCCGTTTGCGCAGGCGGAGATCGCGCGCCTGGAGGACCTGCGCGTGGCGGCGATCGAGCACACGATCGAGGCAAAGCTCGCGCTCGGCCGCCACGGCGAAGTGATCGTGCAGCTCGACCAGCTCGTGGAGGAGCATCCCTACCGCGAGGCCCTGAGGGCACAGCTGATGCTCGCCCTGTACCGGGCCGACCGTCAGGCCGACGCGCTCCAGGCCTACCAGGACGCCCGCAGGCAGCTGGTCGAGGATCTCGGCATCGAGCCCGGCGCGCGCCTCCGGGAGCTCGAGCGTGCCGTCCTGGCACAGGACGAGTCGCTCAAGCTCGAGCCGATCGATGTGCCTGAGGCGCCTCCCGGTGAGCCGGACGACCTGCCAAGCGGAGTCGTGACCTTCCTCCTGACCGACATCGAGCGCTCGACCGCGCTCTGGGAGGACGCGCCCGATGCGATGGCGGCTTCGCTCGAGCTCCACGACGAGCTCATCGAGCGGAGCGCCGAGGCCCACGGGGGCCGCCTGCTCAAGACCAAGGGAGAGGGCGATTCGACCCTCAGCGTGTTCCCGCGGGCGTCCGACGCGCTTGCCTGCGCTGCCGATCTGCGCGTCTCGCTTGGCGCGGCGCCATGGCACTCGGGGATCGACCTGAGGGTCCGCATCGGGCTTCACACGGGCGAGGCGCATGAGCGCGCCGGCGACTACTTCGGGCCGGCGCTAAACCGCGCGGCCCGGGTGAGGGCGCTCGCCGAGGGTGGCGCGACGCTGCTCTCGCAGGCGACGATGGAGATCGTCCACGACCGGCTTCCAGAGGGCATGGAGCTGGTGGACCTCGGCACGCACGAGCTGCGCGGGCTGTCGCGCCCTGAGCGGATCTTCGAGCTGCGGGAGGAGGGCGACCCAGGCACCGCCGAGATGCCCGCCTCGATGCGGGAGATCCGCAAGACGGTGACTGTTCTGTTCGTGGGCGTCCTGGAGGACCAGGCAGAGGACGGAGGATTCGATGCGGAGCTGCGCCGCCGGGTCGTCTCGCACTCGCTCGCGGGTGTCCGCAAGGTGCTCGAGCGGCACGGCGCGAGCGTCGAGGAGTATCCGGGCGACGTCTTGATGGCGGTTTTCGGAGTGCCGCTGCTCCACGAGGACGACGCGCTCCGGGCCGTCCGCTCCGCGGTCGAGCTGCGGCAGACCCTGCCGTCCCTGGCGTGTGAGATCGCGCCCGAGCTCGGCGCGCGGCTCGGCGCGCGGGTCGGCGCCGCAACGGGAGAGGTGATCGCCGACCGCGGACCAGGCGGATCCCTGCCCGCCGGCGGACAGACCGTGAACGCGGCGAAGCGCCTGGAGGAGCTGGCGGATCGCGGCGAGATACTGGTCGACAGGGCAACGCTCCGGCTCATCCGCGAGTCGGTGACGGTCGAGGCGGCGCCGCTAGACGGCGCCGGGGCAGAGGGCGCCGCTGCATTCCGGCTCGGAGAGCTCCGATCCGAGGGCACACGCGGGCATGGGCTCAGCTCGCCGCTCGTGGGCCGGGACCGCCAGCTCGATGCGCTGTCCGCCACCTTCGACGCGGCCGTCCGCGATCGCGGCTGCCATCTCGTAACCGTGCTAGGTGCCGCGGGCGCCGGGAAGTCACGGCTCGTGGAGGAGTTCACCGACACGCTTGGCGAAGAGGCCGCCGTGTTGCGCGGGCGCTGCTTGCCGTACGGCGAGAGCATCACATACTGGCCGCTCAGCGAGGTCGTGCGCGACCTCGCCGGCGATGTGAGCGGCGCCCCCTCCGACCGCGTGCGCGGCGCCTTGACCGCTGCGCTGCGCGGCGACCCAAAGGCCGACCTGATCGCCGACATCCTCGCCGAGGCGATCGGCCTCGGCGGTCCGGGCTATCCGACGGAGAAGATCTTCTGGGCCGCGCGCCGGCTATTCGAGGTGCTGGCGCAGGAGCGTCCGCTCGTGGTCGTGCTCGACGACCTTCAGTGGGCGGAGCCGACCTTCCTCGATCTCGTCGGGCACGTCGCCGACCTTTCGCGGGGAGCGCCGCTCGTGCTCATGTGCATGGCGCGGCCGGAGCTTCTGGACGGTTGCCCTGGGTGGGGCGGGGGCAAGCTGAACGCGGCCTCCATCCTGCTCGAGCCGCTGCCGCCCGAGGAGAGCAGGGAGCTCGTCGAGAACCTAGTCGCCGCTCTCACGCCCGACGCCTCGGCCCGCATCGGCGCCGCCTGCGAGGGCAATCCGCTCTTCGCCGAGGAGCTGCTCGCCATGCTGATTGACGACGGCCTTCTGCGCCGCGAGCGCGGCAGGTGGGCACTCAGCGAGGTGAAGGGCGCGCTCCCGGTGCCGCCCACGATCCAGGCGCTGCTCGGCGCCCGGCTTGATCGGCTTCCCGAAGCCGAGCGAGCGCTCCTCACTCGCATCTCGGTCGAGGGCAACGTCTTCCACCGGGAGGCGATGCTGGAGCTCGCCCCAGCCGCGCTCGTCGATGACGTCGACCGGAGTCTCACGGCGCTCGTCAGGCGCGACATGATTCGCCCGGATCGCTCGAGCTTCGCCGACGACGAGGCGTTCAGGTTCCGCCACATCCTGCTCCAGGACGCCGCCTACCGGTCGCTCCCGAAGGAGACGCGCGCCCGCCTGCACGAGCGCTTCGCGGATTGGCTCGAAGGCGTGGCGGGCGAGCGGGTGCACGAATTCGAGGAGATCCTCGGTTACCACCTCGAGCAGGCCTTCCGGTTCCTCGCCGAGCTCGGCGAGCACGGCGACAGCACGGGCGCGCTCGCGTCGCGTGCTTCGGAATGGCTCGAGTCCGCCGGCCACCGCGCGCTCCGCCGAAGCGATCGCCCGGCGGCGGTCAGGCTGCTCGAGCGCGCCGTCGCGATGGCGTCCGACGACACACCGCGTCGCGCCGCGCTGCTGCCCGAGCTGGGTGCCGCGCTGATCGAGGCGGGCAGGCTCGCCGACGCGGAGACGACGCTGGCCGATGCGATAACGGCGGCCCAGCACACGGCAGACGAGCGCGCAACGGCGCGGGCGCTCATCCAGGAGCAGGTCCTGCGGCTGCACCTCGGCGAGTCGGAGGACACTGCCGAGGCATCCGCCGTGGTCGAGCGCGTGATCCCGGTGTTCGAGGCCGCGGGTGACGAGCAGGGACTCTGCAGCGCGCTGCGGCTCCGCGCGTGGCACTACTGGATCAAGGCACGGGCGGAGGCCGCCGAGTCGGCCTGGGAGGAGGCCGCCGAACACGCGCGGCGCGGCGGGTTCGAGCACGAGCGAATCGACATCCTCGGCTGGATCGCATCGTCGATGATGTTCGGGCCGACCCCGGTCCCGACCGCCATTGATCGCTGCGATGCGATCCGCGACGAAGTCGGTGACAACCTCTTGGCGGTCGCAAGCGTCCTCGAGCCGTTGGCCGGATTGCACGCAATGGAGGGCCGGTTCGACGAGGCGCGCGCGCTGCTTGCCACGAGTGACTCGGCCTTCAAGGAGCTTGGGCTGTCGCTCAACTCGGCCGTGTCGCACCACACGGCCATGGTCGAGATGCTCGCGGGCGATCCCGCCGCCGCGGAGCGCTGTCTCCGCACGGGATTCGCTGCGCTCGAGGAGATGGGCGACAGAGCCCTGCTATCGACAACGGCTGCGTTCCTGGGAGAGGCACTGCTGGCGCAGGACCGTGAGGACGAGGCCGAGCACTTCGCGCGACTCAGCGCGGAGCTTGCCGTTGAGGACGATTTCATGACCCAGGCGCTTTGGCGCGTGGTGCGGGCGGCGATCCTCGCCCGGCGCGGCGAGCTTGCCGACGCGGAACGGATCGCGCGCGAGGCGGTCGTGCTGGCGGAGCGAACGGATTTCCTGAACCACAAGGCCGAGACACTCGTCGTGCTCGGCACCGTCCTTCGTCAACGCGAGCGAAGCGGGGCCGCGCGAGAGGCGCTCGGAGAGGCGCTCAGCCTCTACGAGCGCAAGGGCAACGAGGTTGCGGCATCCGGCGTGCGCGCCGCGCTTGCCCCATCACCCTCGGTCTGAGAGGATCGCTTAGCGCTATGCCTGCTTCGAGGTTCTTTGAAGTTCTGCCGTGCTTGCGGGATAACCAGGGAGTTCAGGTCGGCGTCTGCGCGATGGGCCCCATCGGCACCGGTGACAAGCTCATCTGGATGCGGGTCTGGGTCTGGCAGCAGGACGGGAACATCGTGGTGGCTTCCTCCGGCAATGCCGGCGACCACATCCACGGCGCGCACCCCCTCAAGGCGGACCAGATGCCCCCCTTCGCCGCCCCCGAGACGCAGTGGATGGTCCAGACGGGGTTCGAACCCACCTCAGGGCACGAATACGACGTCGGGAAGCCCGCGCTGGCCCAGGCGCTGGCCTTGGTCGAGAGGGACGGGGAGCAGGCCATCGTGCAATGGAGTCAGGCGGTCGCCCTGCGCCTCCCGTATCACCACCCCCCAGACGGCGGCGGCGGGAACGCACCCGGACACGCTCACGACGACGGCTAGCGCCGGGTGACCAAAGCGCCCAGCGCTGCGAGCACGCCCATGCGCTGAGGATGTTCCGGCGGCGGTCCGGTGGGCGCCTCCGCCGGCGGAGGCTTCGAGACCACGTGGTGGACCGGCACGGAGGTGAGCTTCTCGAGGCGGTGGGGGAGGTCGATCCCCATCCAGCGTGAGGAGCCGGTCGGAAGCGTGGAGACGATGATCTCGTCGAACTTCAACGGATCCCACATGTCCATGACGGCGACGACCGGATCCGGATCGCCCACCTTTCCCTCGACGTTGTCGAGCCCGGCGTCGCGCATTTGCTCGAGCGCCGCCTCGAGGCGCGTGCGCGCCTCGACTCCGCTCGCGGGCATCACGAGGGTGAAGCGGCAGGCGCCCTGCCCGGCGCGCTCGCGAAGGCTATCGAGCAACTCGTCGGAACCCGCGGTGACATTCGCGACAACGAGGAGGCTGAACTCCCACGCCATGCCTCCAGATTACTACGGCAGGCGGCCTCCGACGAACTGCGTCAGGCCGGCAACGCGCTGACGCACATCCAGGTAGCCCCGCTGTTCCAGTGCGTCGACGACTTCGCGCTCCTCGAAGAGCCGCGCGCCGCTCCGCGCCGCCATCAGCGACTCGACGGCGCGTACCGGCGCTGTGCGGTGGCGGGCGGTGGTGAGGAGCGCGATCCGGCCGCCGGGGGTGAGCACCGCGGTCATGCGGTCGAGCGCGCGCCAGGGGTCGCGGAACAGATGGAAGGCGGCGAAGCAGCAGACCGCGTCGAAGCTGTCGTCGACGAACGGCAGCTGCTCTGCGTCGCCTCGCACGTAGGCGGTGTTGCGAACCCCGGCGCGGCGCGTGTCTTCCACCGCGCGGCCGAGCATGGTCTCGGACACGTCGATCCCGACAACGAGCCCCGGGTCGCCTACGGATCGCGCGAAGTCGCGCGTGAAGTTGCCGGTGCCGCAAGCGACGTCGAGTACGCCGTCGGCCGGCGAGAGGCCGAGCAAGAGCCGCGCGATGCGATGCTCGTCGCGCATGCCCGGGCCGAGCACGCCCTTGAATAGACGGCCGAGTGCCGGGCGCCACCAGCGCTCGTAGATGCGCGGCACGACGCCGGTGAGCATGAGGTCCTGCACGGCGCCGGTTGACGCCGGCACTCCGGAGTCAGGGAGCACGTCGAGGTACCCGGCCGGGTCACAGCGGGCCTGGTCGCGCGCGTCCGGAGCGAGCAGCGGCAGTGCGCGCTCTAACGGGTCACTCGGGCCCGCGGTAGCTCGGGAGGCCGTGCTCATGCTCCTGGATCGGGCCGCGCCGCTCGGAGCCGAGCGCGATCTTCTCCAAGCGGGCGATCTCGCGCTCGCCCTCGACACGCGCTGGGTGGTCGGCTGGGAGGCCTGCGATGAGCGTCCGGATGCGGTTCCTGAGCTGGAGCGCGAAGTGGGGAGTCGAGGCGCCCATCAGCTGACGCACGTCCTCGACGGTCGGCTCCCGCGTCATGCGGTCGGCTCGCTCGTACTCGCTCACTGTGGCCGCGCAGTCTACGGCGCGTTCGTCTGCACCGGGATGAGCTCGGTGACCTGGTCGATTTGGGCCTGCTGGTCGACGGAGATCGCCTCGTCGTCGCCCAGGACCCAGGCGTGGTTGTAGACCGCCTGCGCAGGATCGTCCTCGTAACCGGGCTGGACGCTCAGGAAGTACTCCTCGAGCTTCGGCGGGAGCTTCGCCACGTCGTCGCTCAGCATCAGGGGGGCGAACACGCCGCGGGTGGCAAGTGCAGCCGACGCGGCGGCGTCGGCGGGTCGAGCGCTGCTCGCGACCGTGAAGTTGTAGCCCGGCACGACGACGCCCCAGCCGAAGTCGCCCTTCTCGTAACGCGCGAATGCGATCGCGTTCTCGACGGGGTTGGGACCCTTTATCCGGTTCACGTCGCGTGCCAGCTTGCGCTCCTCGAGCTGGGTCACCACCTTCTTCGAGATCACGCTCTCCGGGCCGAGCACGAAGACGTTCGGCCGGCTGTGCTCGCGCAGCGCCTTTGCGATCGGAGCCGGGATCGAGCCGCGCCGCACGGGCAACGCCGCATCGCCGGAGCGGGCCGCCCAGGCCGCCGCCGGCATGGCGAACTCGGGCTCGTCCGCGGAAAAGAGCACGACGTCGTTGGACGGCTTGGCGCGAGCAGCCGAGAAGAAACGGTCGATCGCAGCGGCACGCTGGAACTCGTTGTCGCCCTCGATCAGCGCGGTCTTGTAGCCGCTGGGTCGGGCGACGTCGGACCCGATTCGGATTACCTGCGCGTCCTTCGAGAGGTCCGAGCCCTTGGGCTTCAGCCGGTCGAGCGTGTCCTGGGTGACCGACGGAAGGTCGCCTCCGTCCGAGAGCAGGATCGGCGCGCCGATCGGACGCCCTACGAGCACCGACGCCGAGATCGCGCCGGCCCAGTCGTCCTGGTCAGCGAGCACGATCGCGGTCGGGCGATCCGTAGCGGTGGTGGCGGGGTACAGGGCCCCGGCGACCCCGGCCGCATCGGCCGCGGCGTCGCTTCCTCCTACCCGAACGGTGTTGCGCGTGGCGCTCGACGGGAAGCCGAGCTTCTCGGCCGCCTGCTCGTCGCTGGCCTTGACGCCGAGCTGCGGTGGCCGCGACTCGTCATCGCTGGTACTGCAGCCGGCGAGCAGCACTGCCGATGCAAGGAAGAGGGCGGAAAAACGGCGCAAGTCCGGCCGGACTGTAGCTGGGTGTGCAGCACCCAGGCCCGGAGTAGGACTATGATTGACTCGTCAGTCAACCGGGCGGGGGAACGGAATATGGATTTCAAGCTCAACGAGGAACAGCTCGAGTTCCAGGCGAAGTGCCGCCGCTTTGCCGTCGAGGTGATCCGCCCGGTCGCCGCCGAGCACGACCGCAACGAGAGCGTGCCATGGGAGGTCATCAAGGCCGCGCGCGAGTGGGGTCTGCACGGGCTCGAGACGATTCAGCGGATGGGCGAGGATCCGGACGGTCTCCTGTCATGCATCTACGCCGAGGAACTGCACTGGGGATGCGCCGGCATCGCGCTCGCCATCCAGGGCGGCTCGCTCGCCGCGGCCGGCATCGCGAGCTCCGGCACGCCTGAGCAGATCGGCCGCTGGGTTCCCAGGTGCTTCGGCATGGGCGACGAGATCAAGCTCGGCGCCTACGCGGTTACCGAGCCAAGCGCCGGGTCCGACGTGCGCTCGCTCCGAACGACCGCGAAGCTGGATGGCGACGAGTGGGTTGTGAACGGGACCAAGGTCTTCATCACGAACGGCGGCATCGCCGACGTGACCGTCGTCGTCGCCACCGTCGATCCCGACCTCGGTCACCGCGGCCAGGCGTCGTTCGTCGTGCCGAAGGGCACGCCGGGACTCTCGCAGGGCAAGAAGGAGTCGAAGCTCGGCATCCGCGCGTCGCAGACGACCGAGGTGATCCTCGAGGACTGCCGTGTCCCGATGGAGAACCTGCTGGGCGGCTACGAGAAGCTCCAGAAGAAGCTCGAGCGCGCGCGCTCAGGCGAATCCACCGGTCGCTCCTCGAACGCGCTCGCCACCTTCGAGCTCACCCGCCCGCTGGTCGGCGCCTCGGCGCTCGGCATCGCGCAGGCCGCCTACGAGTGGACGCTCGATTACCTCGCCGACAAGGAGGAGGACGGCCAGCCGCTTCTTCAGCAGCAGCGCATCCAGCAGGTGCTCGCCGACGTCGCAACCGAGATCGAGTCCGCTCGCCTCCTGGTGTGGCGCGCGTCGTGGCTCGGCCGCAACGGAATCCCGCTGACGGGCGGCCAGGGCTCGATGTCGAAGCTGAAGGCCGGCGACGTCGCGATGTGGTCAACGACCGCGCTGATGGACCTCGTCGGACCCTTCGCCCAGACCACTGACTGCCCACTGGAGAAGTGGTTCCGGGACGCGAAGATCTACCAGATCTTCGAGGGGACGGCCCAGATGCAGCGGCTCGTGATCGCGCGCATGCAGGTCGCGGAGCACCAAGCGCGCATGGAGAGCGGGATTCCGGCCGAGGGCAGCGACGTGTCGGCCGCCGTCGCCAACTAGGCCGCAGAAGCCTGCGGTGCAGTTGCGCTGTAGTTCGCCGCGGCTTCGACCTCGGGCGAGCCATGCGTCCAGGTCGTTTACAGTGCTCGCGTGGTACTCGTGCTCGGAGTACTTCGGCGTTTACGCCAGCGCGTCGTACGCTGGTTCCAGCGGCGCTAGCCCCATTCCCGCTGCCTTGAGTGCCCCAGCGGAGAGGTCTGACCGGCCACGACGAGCCGCTGACGACCGTGCCCTCGCCGGGAGATACTCATCCGCTACCTCGCAGGAGATTCTCCAGTTGTGCGCCGTTGGCAGTGCACCCGCCCCCTCGGGATACTGGCCGGACAATGTCGCGAGGAAGAAGCCTGGAGGACTGGTTGCTAGGCAACATCGAGGCCTGGAATCGCGGCGACCGGGAGGCATACGTCGGTGACGTGCCGCCGGACTGGGTGTTCCACACCAGCGGCGTCTTCCCGGGCCTCAAGCCGATCTACCGAGGGCCGGATGGGGCCGCCGAGCTGTGGGACGTGATGCGGGCACCCTGGGAGACGTTCACCGTGACGCTGGAGCCCGTGGAGGATCTGGGAGACCGAGTCGTCGGCTTGGTCCACCTCACCGTCCGCGGGCGCGACGGGATCGAAACTGGGCGCGACTGGGCATACGTCGTCACCGGTCGCGACGGAGTCCCGATGCGAACCGATAACTTCGCGACCTGGGCGGCGGCCCGCGAAGCCGCCGGGCTGCGGGAATAGGCGATGTCGCAGGAGAACGTGGAGATCGTTCGGCGAGCAAACGCTGCCTTCAACAAGGGCGACTACGACGGCTACGCAGATAGCTTGCACCCGGAGATCGAGTTCCGTGACCACGCCCACGCGGCCGACGCGTCGGAGATGCTCAAGGGGACACAGGCTCTCCTATCGCTCCTGTCCGAATGGCGGGAGAGCTTCGACGACTTTCGCGCTGAGATCAGCGAGTACATAGACGCGGGCGACCACGTTGTGTGCGTCACGCGCTGGACCGGCACCGGCAAGGCGAGCGACGCAGCCGTCGATGTCTCCCAAGTCGATGTCTACGAGCTGCGGCAGGCCAAGATCGTCCGGGCGACGCTCGCCTACCCCGACAAGGCGACGGCCCTCGAAGCCGTAGGGCTGCTGGAGGAGGACTCGTCCGGTGGCTGACGCGCTCCGCTGTCTAAGGGGATCGAATCGAGGAGCCGTCCTCTTCGTGGCGAGCTGTCGGGGCCGTGCAAGCCGATCGCGCGCTCACGTCCTAGCGCCCGCGCGCCAAGCTGGGGCCCCGTGAGAGCCGTCGGCGTACGCTCCGAGCGTGCGCCCGCTTTGTGTCGCCGCGGTCCTGCTGACGCTGGCCGGTTGCAACACGTCGTCCGACGAGCCCGACAAACCGGATCCGCTGCACACCTACAACGGACGGGTGATTCGCGGCTGGCTCCTGTCACTCGAGCGGCAGGACTACGAGCAGGCGGCGTACTACTTCGCGCGGAACGCCCTCATCGACCAGGGACACCCATACCGGCTGAAGACGAAGTCGGAGGCGTTCGCCTTCAACGCAGGGCTTCCCTGCCGCGCGGACCTGATCCGGCTGAAGGGTGGCGGCCACGCGCATCATGTGCTCGCGACGTTCCGGCTGCGCCGCGGGCCGGGCGGGCGCTGTAGTGGCCTGACCCGGGTGCGCTACACGATCCGCAACGGCAAGTTCACGGAGTGGCGCCAACTCGAGGAGGGGGAGGGGGTGCCGGCGTAGGGGGCGGCAGGACGAACTACCGCATTGAGGGATCGGGTCCGGCCGGGCGATTTCTGTAAGCGTCCTGCTGAGTGCCGCGTATAGGGGTACTAGGCAGGATTGTTGCCTTCTTCAATGCTGTTCGCCGAGGGCGCCGCCGCCTCCGCGAGGAGCTCGCTGGCCCGCCGCTCGTTGATATCGGTGCCGCCGCGCAGGAAGCTGATGATCGTCTCGAGCTCCTCGTCCGAGAGCCTGCTCACGAAGGGCCCGCCCATCTCGCCGAGCGGGCCATAGGCCTCCCACGCCTTCCGGTTCGCGTCCGGGGTCGGCTTCAACGTGACCCGGCGGCGGTCCTCCGGGTCGCGCGTGCGCGTGACGAAGCCGCGCTTCTCGAGGCGGTCGAGCACGGTCGTCACCGCACCGGGTGTCAGCCCCACCGCCACCGCCAGCTCGCCGGCCGTCAGGCCGGGGCGCTGGTCGATCACGTCCAGGCAGCGCCCGTCCGTGCGGTTCACGCCGAGCAGCTTGCAGAACGCCTCATCCATCTTCTCGACCGCGGACTGGTAGGCGCGGTTCACCCGAATCAGCTCCTGGAGCAGCGCGGTGCGTTCCTCGCTGAGGCCCTGGGCCCACTCCATCGCGATCTGAGGTCGATCATTTGACATTCGAAACGTTCGATGATCTAATAATACGGACTTCGAAAGATCATACGTCAGGAGTCCATCGATGGCAACCACAGCAATTGAGGCACAGGGCCTCGTCAAGGCGTATCCGGGCGACGTGCGGGCGCTCGACGGGCTCTCGTTCGCGGTCGACGAGGGCACGGTCTTCGGCCTGCTCGGCCCGAATGGCGCCGGCAAGTCCACGGCGGTGCGCATCCTGACCACGCTCGCGCGCGCCGACGAGGGCAAGGCGAAAGTGGCCGGCCACGACGTCCGCACGGACGCCGCGAAGGTGCGCAGCACGATTGGCGTGGTCGCCCAGCGCGGCGGCGCCGACCGCGAGGCCACCGCGCGCGAGAACCTCCGGCTGAGCGGGCGTCTTCACGGGCTCCGTGGCGCGGCGCTCGAGAGCCGGATCGACGAACTGCTTGATCGCTTCGGCCTCAGCCAGGCGGCGCACCGCATCGTTCGCACCTTCTCGGGCGGCATGGAGCGGCGGCTCGACATCGGGCTCGCCCTCGTGCACCGGCCGCGCGTCCTGTTCCTGGACGAGCCCACGACCGGCCTGGATCCGGAGGTCCGCGCCGGCATGTGGCAGGAAATCGAGCGCCTCGGCCGCGACGAAGGCATCACGGTCCTGCTCACGACCCATTACCTCGAGGAGGCCGACAGGCTCGCCGCCGACCTCGCGATCGTCGATCGAGGCCGCGTCGTCGCGAGCGGCTCGCCGAACGCCCTGAAGCGCGAGCTGCGCGGCGACGCCGTGCAGGTTGAGCTCCAGAGCGAGCTGAACGGCGCCCGCGTCGGCGTGGACCGCGTGGCGGGACTGCGCGAGGTGACCATCGACGGCCGGATGCTGCGCGCCCGCGCCGACGACGGCGCCCGCGCGGTCCCCGCCGTCTTGGCGGCACTCGATTCGCACGGCGTGGGGGTCGCGTCGGTAACGGTGGCGCGTCCCTCGCTCGACGACGTCTACCTCCGTTACGCGGGACGCGCGTTCGGCGAGGCGGATGAGCACGACCACATGGAGGACAACCGATGACTGCCCTTGCCCACACCCGCTACATGACCGCCACGCACCTGCGCCAGCTCTGGCGCCAGCCCTGGTGGATCGCGGTGAGCCTGGTGCAGCCGGTGATCTGGCTACTCCTGTTCGGCGCGCTGTTCCAATCGGTGGCCGACCTGCCCGGCTTCGGCAGCGAGGACTACATCGTCTACCTGGCGCCCGGCATCGTGATCATGACCGCGTTCTTCTCGGCCGGCTGGACCGGAATGGGCCTGCTCGAGGACCTCGACCGCGGCGTGACCGACCGCCTGCTCTCGTCGCCGATCAGCCGCCCGGCGGTGATGGCCGGGCGCGTGGTGCAGCAGACGATCACGATGATCATTCAGTCGTTGATCATGGTCGGCATCGCGCTGCTCGCCGGCGCGAGCTTCGCGAACGGCGTGCTCGGCGTGGCCGGCCTGATCGGGATCGCCGCGCTGATCTCGGCAGCGTTCGCCTCGCTGTCGCTCGCGTTCGCGCTCGTCACGCGCCAGGAGGAGACGCTGATCGGTGTGCTCACGTTCCTGCAGCTGCCGCTGTCGTTCCTGTCCTCGACGCTCATGCGACCCGAGCTGATGCCGGGCTGGATGGCGACGCTCGCGAACTACAACCCGGTCGAGTGGGCCGTCGAGGCGGGTCGCGCCGCGGCGCTCGGCGAGGGCGGCTTCGACGTCGTCGTTACCCGAGCGGGGCTGCTGGCCGGCTTCGCGGCCGTCGGCGCGTGGCTCGCACTGAAGGCGCTGGAGAAGTATCAGCGCTCACTCTGAGCTGTCCGGTCCTCCTCGATCCGCCGCCGCTCGGCGAGGCGGGTGTCGCGACGCAGCTGTGCCTCGCGCGCCCGCCTCTTCTCGTCGGGCGTATGCGGGTCGAGCGGCGGCACGACGGTCGGCCGGCCGTGATCGTCCAGGGCAACCATCGTGAGGTAGGCGGTCGAGGTGTGGAGCACCTCGCCGGTCCGGACGTTCTCGGACTCAACGCGGACGCCCACCTCCATGGACGAGCGCCAGGCCGCGTTGACGGTGGCGCGGACGGTCAAGAGCTGGCCGACGAACACCGGATGACGGAAGGTCATCCGGTCCATCGCGGCGGTCACGACGCGGGCTCCCGAATGACGTACAGCGGCGATCCCGCCCACCTCGTCACAGAGGTGCATGATCACTCCGCCGTGGACGTTCCCGGCGGTGTTCGCGTCGGCAATCCCCATCCAGCGGGTCAGCGTCGAGCTCGATGCGGACGGGGCACGTGGCTCCACTTGGGCCGGCAGACTACTCTTGGCCCGACTGACCGCGTCTCAAATTAGGAGGAGACATGCCAGGGCTTGCTGGTCGCATGTCGACGGTGGTGAAGGCGAAGATCTCGAGAATGCTCGACCGGGCCGAGGATCCCGGCGAGACGCTCGACTACGGCTACCAGAAGCAGACCGAGCTGCTTCAGAACGTGAAGAAGGGCATCGCCGACGTCGTGACGTCGAAGAAGCGCCTTCAGATGCAGACGACGAAGCTCGAGCAGCAGGTGGTAAAGCTCGACACTCAGGCGCGCCAGGCGCTCGCCCAGGGGCGCGAAGACCTCGCGCGGACCGCGCTCGAGCGGAAGTCGCTCGCTCAGACCGAGATGCAGTCGCTCGACCAGCAGGTCAAGGAGCTCGAGGCGCAGCAGGAGCAGCTGACCGCGAACGAGCAGCGCCTGCGCCAGAAGATCGAGCAGTTCCGGACCAAGAAGGAGGTCATCAAGGCGCAGTACTCCGCAGCCGAGGCCCAGGTCCGGATCTCCGAGGCCGCGAACGGCGTGGGCGAGGAGATGGCCGACCTCGGGCTCGCCATGCAGCGCGCCGAGGACAAGACAGAGACGATGCGCGCCCGCGCGTCGGCGGTCGAGGAGCTGGAGCAGGCGGGCGCGTTCGACGACATCACCCAGCTCGGCTCGAGCGGCGACGACATCGACCGCCAGCTCGCGGAGCTAACGAGCGGCGCGCAGGTCGACGACGAACTGGCGAAGATGAAGGCCGACCTCGGCTCGGGCGGCGGCGAGTCGCCGGCGCTCGAGCAGGGGGAGGAGAAGGCGTGATCGTCCGCATCTCCGGCGAGGGCCAGTTCAAGCTGCCCGACGAGGATGCGGGCCGGCTCAACGAGCTGGACAACCGCGCGGTGAACGCCGTGGAGCAGGGCGACGAGACCGGCTTCAGAGAGCTATGGAGCCAGATGCTGGAGCTCGTGGCGAGCGACGGCAACGCTGTCGACGACGAGGAGCTCGTCGAGTCGGACGTGATCCTGCCGCCGCGCGACATCTCCTTCGAGGAGGCGCGCGGCGAGTTCAGCGGCGACGGCCTGATCCCGGATTGATGGACGAAGAGGCCTTCAACCTGTCGGTACGCCGCTTCCTGAAGAAGCTCGGCGTGACGTCGCAGAGGGAGATCGAGCTCGGCGTCCGCGAGCAGATCGACGCGGGCGCCCTTCAGGGCAACGAGCGACTCCAGGCACGCGCGGTGCTGACCGTCGACGGTGTTGAGCGGGAGATCGTGATCACGGGCGAGATCGCGCTGAGCGGCGAGCCGAGCGGCTCTCCAAAGTAGGGCGTTTCCCAGCCGGGCTCCGGGGTACCGCTTGCCCATGCGAGCCCGGTGCCTGTGGATCCTGATCGTCGCCCTTCTCCTCATAGCTCCTGGAACGGCCGCCGCTCAGACGGCGCCGGGCGGGCCCGGCGCGACCGCGACATGGACCGAGGCCGACAAGGACGGCTACGCGACTGCCACCACCACGGACAGCAAGGTCTGGCTCACGCTCGATGACGGGCGGCTGACCGAGGTCTTCTATCCCGACCTCGGCACGCCGAGCGTGCGCACGCTCGAGTTCATCGTGTCGGACGGCGAGACGTTCGCCGAGCGCGACAGCCAGGCGAGCCAGCGGAAGATCTGGCAGCTGGACTCCCGGAGCCTCACCTACCGCCAGGTGAACGAGGAGCCCGGCCGCTTCCGCGTCACGAAGACGTACGTGACTGACCCGGCTCGCAATGTTGTGCGGCTGGACGTCAAGCTCGAGTCGCTCACCGGCCAAGCGCTCGACCTCTACGCGTACTACGACCCGGGGCTCGGCAACGACGGGATGGACGACAGCGGCTCGTCCAGCGGCTCGGCTCTGGTTGCTAGCGACGACGGCAGCGAGGTGGCGAGCGCGCTCGTCGCAGCGCCGGGGTTCGACCGAACCTCCAGCGGCTACCTCGGCACGCCGAGCGACGGGTGGGAGGACATCAGGGCCGACTTCAAGATGGACGCGACCTACGACCAGGCGCCGAACGGGAACGTGGTGCAGACCGGGCGCATTCCGATCACCGGCCTGAGCGGCAGCCAGTCGGTCAACCTCAGCCTCGGCTTCGGTGACACAACGAACGACGCGCAGGGCGCGGCGACCGCTTCGCCTGCGATCGGCTTCGGCAAGCTCCGCAACTCGTACGAGGCCGGCTGGCATAGCTACTTGGCCGGCCTCAAGGGCGCCCCGAGCAGCGCGGATTCCACGCTCTACAACAC